>JANSYC010000129.1 GCA_024742605.1 Alphaproteobacteria bacterium
CCCACGAGATTGATGCTGACGATCACGAACAACAGCGCCAGCCCTGGGAACACGCTGATCCAATAATAGCCGCTGTGCACGAACTCGAACCCGTCGGAGATCAGCCGTCCCAGCGAGGGCTCGGTCTGGGGCAGGCCCAGGCCCAGGAAGCTCAGGGTCGCCTCCAGGCTGATGGCGCTGGCGGTCTGCATGGTTCCGACCACGATCATCGGCGCCAGGCAGTTCGGCAGCAGATGGCGGAACAGGACACGTTTGTCGCTCAGGGCGAGGCAGTTGGCCGCCTCGATGTATTCCTTGCGCCGCTCGACCAGGGCGGTTCCCCGAATGGTGCGGGCGTAATAGGCCCATTGCACCGTGACCAAAGCGAAGATGATCTTGTCGATGCCCTTGCCAAGAACCGCCAGGAGGATCAGCGCGATCAGAATGGCGGGGAAGGAGAGTTGGATATCCACCACCCGCATGATCAGCGCGTCGGTCCGACCGCCGTAGAAGGCCGCGATCAACCCGACGGCGCCGCCCAGCACCATCGCGATGATGCCGGAGCCGATTCCGACGGTCAGGCTGATCCGAACGCCGTAGATCATGGCGCTCAGGAGATCCCGGCCGGCATCGTCGGTGCCGAGCCACGCGACCTGTCCAGTCATCATTTTCTCACCGGGGGCCAATCGGTTGTCCATGATCGAGACCGAAGCGAGATCGTAGGGATCGGTCGGCGCGAGGAACGGCCCCAGGATCGCGACGAACAGGACCAGGACGACGCCGATCGCGCCCAGAACCGCCACCTTGTTCTCGCAGTAATCCGAGATAAAGCGTCTGAACGGCGTTTGCGGTGGAACCGCCTTGGCCGGACCGGCGGGTGGGGCGGACTCGCTGTCGTGGATTGCCGTCATGCCTTGATATCCCGAAGACGGACCCGCGGGTCCAGGAGCGAATAGGCGATATCCACCAACAGATTAAGCGTCACGAACAACAGCACGACGATCATCAGGTAGGCCACGATGACCGGCCGGTCGAGTTGCCCGATCGCCATGATCAGAAGCTGGCCGATTCCCGGCCAAGCGAAAACGAACTCCGTCACGACCGAGAAGGCGACCAGCCCGCCGAACTCCAACCCCAGAACGGTGACGACCGGAATCATGATGTTCTTGAGCACATGAACAAAGATCACGCGGCTATCGCTCAGTCCCTTGGCGCGGGCGAATTTCACATAGTCCTGGTGCACCACCTCCCGGGTTCCCGCACGCGCCAGTCGAATCACCAGGGACAGGTTGAAGAGCGCCAGATTCACCGCCGGGAGCAGGACGTGCTGCAGCCCATCCCAGGTGAACAGCGAGCTGTGGATTCCGAGGAACTCGCCCACATCGCCTCGGCCGGTGGACGGCAGCCATTGGAGCACGACCGCGAACAGCAGCATCATCATGATGCCGACCCAGAACGTCGGCAAACTGAACCCCAGGATCGAGCCCGTCATGATGGTACGCGCGGTAATCGAGTCCGGTTTAAGCCCCGCCCACACGCCCAGCGGCAAGCCGAATACCACCGATATCAGCAGGGAAGCGGTCGCCAGTTCCAAGGTTGCGGGAAGCCGGTCCAGTATCAGCAACAGAGCCGGTTCGTCGAACACGAAACTGTCGCCCATATCCCCCTGAAGCGCCTTTCCGAGAAAGCTGAAATACTGTTCGTAGAACGGGCGGTCGAGCCCCATGCTCTCGATCACCCGCTGGCGTTCGGCCTGATCGGCGTCGTCCGCGACGAGAATCTCGGTCGGGTCGCCGACAACGAACACGCCGCCGAACACCAGAAACGACATCACGAAGACGACCAAAAGCGCCTGCATCATGCGTCTGATGATGAAGACCGTCATTTCCCCGTCTCCCAATGCCCCGAGCCGTTATCGGACCGAACACTCAGTGATTCAATAAGAACTCCGGCTCAATCGACCTTCTACGCCGGAAGCGTCAGCGGCGGACGAGCCGAAAGGGTCCGTCCGCCGCCTGAAGTAGCCAGCCGTCCGCTTACTTCACGGGCGACAGATCGTACGCGATCGTCCGCTCGTCGGTACGCGGATTGTAGGTCAGCCCCTTCTGCGTCGCCCAGGTGTTGACCTGATAGTGCAGCGGAATGATGCCCTGGTCCTCGCCGATACCGATGTCGGTCGCCTTGGCCAGCAGCGTTGCCCGCTTCGCGTCATCGACGGTCGCGAGGGCTTCCAGCAGCAGCTTGTCCATCTCCGGGTTGGAGTGACGGCCGCGATTGGACGCCCCCATGCCCTTGGACGGATCGTGGGTCGCCAGCAGCGACTTCAGCGGCGACGACGCCTCGCCGGTTCCGGATCCCCAGCCGACCAGAATGAAGCTGAACTCAGGCGTTCCGTCCGGACCGCCCTTGGAGGCGCGGCTGAAATAGACGTTCTTCGGCATGGTCTCGACCTTGGTCGGGATGCCGTTGGCGGTCAGGAACTGCGCCACCGCCTCGGCGATCTTGGCGTCGTTGATGTAGCGGTCGTTAGGACCGTGGATCGTCAGACCGAATCCGTCGGCCCAACCGGCCTCTGCCAGAAGCTTCTTGGCGGCGGCCGGGTCGTAGGCGTCGGCCGTCAGGTTCGGCGAACGGCCGAAGAAACCGTCCGGCAGCAGCTGCCCCGCCGGGATCGCGACACCTTCCATCACGCGGGCCACGATGGCGTCCCGGTTGATCAGGTGAGAGATCGCCTTTCGGACCTTCGGGTCCTTCAGCGGGTTCGTATCCAGCGGATTGCCGTCCTTATCGGTGACGAAGGGCGACTTATCCCGCTCCTGGTCCAGGTGAAGATAGATGACCCGGTTCGAGACGCCCTGGCTCAGGTCGAGATCCGCTTCCCCTTTCAGCCGCTCGATATCGACGGTCGGAACGTTGTCGATCATATCGACATCGCCGGCCAGCAGGGCCGCAACACGCGAGGGCTCTTCGGGAATGAACTTGAAGGTCACCTTGTCCCAATCCTGGGGCAGTTGACCATTGTACCCGTCGTTCTTCTCGAAAACGATGCTGTCGCCCTTCTTCCACTCGACGAACTTGTAGGGCCCAGTCCCGATCGTGGCCGTACCGTCGTTGAAGTCCTTGGCGTCGACGCCCTTGTTCTTGCCCGCTTCGCCGGTGCCCTTGGCGTCCGACGACATGATCATGATGGTGGTCAGATCGTTCGGCATAAGGGGATACGGGGACTCGGTCTCAATATGAATCGTCATATCGTCGATCTTCTTGACCGTCTTGCCCTTGGTATAGGTCCGGAAGGACGAGTTGCCGCCCTCATAGCCATCCGCACGCTCAAACGAATAGACCACGTCGTCGGCCGTGAAGTCGGTTCCATCCGTGAATTTTGCGCCCGGCCGCAGCTTCAGCTCCCATACGGTATCGGAAATCGGCTTCCAGGAGGTCGCAAGACCGGCAATGAGCTGTTGCTTGCTGTCGAAATCGATCAGACGCTCGAACACATGTCCGATCATCGCGTTATTTGGGCCCAGATTGTGGAAATATGGGTCCATGGACGATGGCTCCGACCGAATGCCGATCGTAACCTCGGCCGCCATTGCCGGCATCGCCGGACTTGCCAGGATACCGACGGCAAGTGCCGCTCCGCCCAGCTTACGAATGAAACTCATCCCTGCCTCCATATCGTTCGATATTTGGAATTTTTTCCCCGAGTGACCCCCGGACCGCCTGCACCAGCTCCCAGCGACACAGGCCTTCTGTGCTATGCAGCATGGCGCAAAGCAGACAGGCGCACAACACCCCACCCCCAGAGCGCGGCCACGGGCTCAGCCCTGCGCGCTGGCCAAAAATCACTCCGTCAACTAGGGTCATTTGGTGATGTCGAGACTCGAAACCCGACCGACGGCTCGCTGATGCCAATACCCGCTGCAAGAGGCCTCTCGGCCTATCCAGTCGAGTTGCCCACACCGGATATCGAACGCTATCGAGCGGGCAATACGGATGTCCCGTTCTTCCAGTGCTGGGAGTCCGGCGTCCCTGGGCCGCGTGTGATGATCACCGGCCTGGTACATGGAAACGAGCTTTGCGGTGCCATCGCGCTCGACAGGCTTCACCGGTCGGATATCCGTCCCCGGCGCGGCAGCCTGACAGTCGGCTTCGCCAATGTCGCCGCCTATGGTGCGTTCGATCCCAGCTACCCCACACTTTCCCGGTTCATCGACGAAGACCTGAACCGGCTGTGGGACCTGGACACCCTTCACGGCAAGCGATCCAGCCTTGAGTTGGCGCGTGCGCGGGCGATCCGGCCCCTTGTCGATCGGACTGACTTCTTGCTCGACATTCATTCCATGCAGAACGCAACCGAACCTCTCCTGCTGGCCGGGCTGACGGAACCGGGCGTGGCACTTGCGCGGAAGGTCGGATTTCCGGAAACCGTCGTGATCGACGGCGGACATGCCTCTGGCGCGCGGTTGCGGGACTACGGCGCCTTTGCCGACCCGAAGGGCCCATGCGCGGCTCTTCTCGTCGAATGCGGCCAGCACTGGGAAGCGCGCTCAGCGCCGGTTGCGTTCGAGACCAGTCTACGGTTCTTGGCTGCGACCGGGATTGTAGATTTCGAGGATGTGTCCGATCATCTGGAAAGTTCCCCAAAGCGTCAGCGATTCATCCGCGTGACGGAGGCAGTCACAGTGCTCACCCAGGATTTCGCGTTCAATCAGACCTTCCGAGGCAAGGAGGTCATCCCCAAGGCCGGCACCGTGCTCGGTCATGACGGCGACCGTGCGGTTAAAACACCATTCGACAACTGCGTGCTGATCATGCCGTCGGGCCGGCTGGCACCCGGACAGACGGCCGTCCGGTTCGGACAAATCCATTATGGGTGACGATAAGGCCGGTAAACCCGGCACTGAAACGCCTCAAGCCGAAATTGACGGAAACGACGGACCAGGCGGCGACCGCATGACCAGCGGACGCAAGTCCGGCTCCATGGTTCTGGCGCTGGCGATCGGAGCAGCGGGTGGATTTGCGTTCGCCTGGCTGAAACTGCCTTTGCCCTGGATGATGGGCGCTATGCTGGCCACCACAATCGCCTCGGTCGCCGGCGCAAACATTCGGATTGAGCTGCGGCTGCGCACGGCGATGATCGCCATCCTAGGGGTCATGTTGGGAAGCGCTTTTCGGCCGGAATTGATCGCCCGGATCGGGGAATGGGCGGTCTCGATCAGTGGGCTTCTGGTCTACGCGATCGTGGCCGGCGGTGCGGTGACCTACTATTTCCTCAAGGCCGCCAAATACGACGTCGTTACCTCCTATTTTGCCTCCTCGCCGGGCGGTCTGAACGAGATGGTGATCGTAGGCCGTGAGATGGGCGGCGACGACCGCGTGATCGCGCTGACCCATTCGGCGCGCATCCTGCTGGTCGTGATGGTGATTCCCTTCATGTTCCGGCTGTTCGCCGAGTATCACCCGCCGGAAGGACTGCTGCCCAAAGGTCCGGACCTGGATATGCCGATTGAGGATTGGGCGCTGCTCGCGCTCTGTGCCGTGGTGGGCGCATTCTGCGCCAAGAAGATTCGGCTGCCCGCCGCCTTCCTGGTCGGACCGATGATCCTCAGCGCGGCGATCCACATCGGCGGCGTGACCGAGGCAAGCCCTCCCAGCTTGATCGTCGCCATCGCCCAGGTGGTGATGGGATCCGGGATCGGCTGCCGGTTCGCTGGCACCAAAGTGTCGGAGGTTGTTCGGATCGTAAGGATCTCGCTCGGCTCGACCGTGATTCTCCTCGCGGCCGCCGTAGGCTTCGGCCTGCTGCTGGAGCCGTTGACCGGAATTCCGTGGTTCGTTCTGGTTCTGGCTTACGCGCCGGGCGGTCTGGCGGAGATGAGCCTGGTGGCGCTCGCCCTCGACCGGGACGTGGCCTTCGTCGCGACCCACCACATTTTCCGCATCGCCATCATCGTGATGCTGGCCCCGCTTGCCTTCAAGCTTATGCGCTCTCGGGGGTTCGTCTGAAACATGGGTGACGCCGGTTTGGTCGGGGCGCTAGTCCACGATGAACAGCTTCACCCCGGTCGCCGTCCGTGATCGGTGCGCCGCATCGCCGAAATCCGAAACCTGATAGCTCATGCCGGCGGTGAGCGTGAGCACACGCCCGTCCTGGAGTTCCGAAACCAGTTCCCCCTCGATCACGTAGATGACATGGCCCCGGTCGCACCAGTGATCGGCCAGATAGCCGGGCGAATACTCGACCATGCGCACCCGCATATCGCCGGTCTCGAGCGTGCGCCAGGTGGCGGAACCGGTCTCGCCAGGATGGTCGGTCGATGGAACACGGGTCCAGTCGACCACGGTGAACGGCTGTTCGGGGAGTTTCATGCGAGTCCTGATGGGCGCGTGAAGAGATCGACTGATGCGTCGGGATCTCTCCGATCCAATCAGCGAAATCAGATCTTGTCGATACGAGACTTTAGAGAACCCGGCCAGCGCTTGAGCATTCGGCCCCGCAGCGGAACAAGCTGCCGGCCGAAGACAGCCTGCACGAGTGTAGCGCGGTGACGGGGTCACGCCGTGACCCCGTCACCGGAGATTATGCTCTAGAGCAGATTCCAGGAGGAATTCGCCGCAGTGAACTGGTACATCGTCGTCCCATCCGGAAGCGTCAATGTTGAGTCAGGACCATCCAAGGATCCGTCGGTCGAGCCCGTCACGGACATGACGTCGCGACTGGACCCCGTCCCCGAAATCGTCAGGGTATCGCCGCTCGTCGTAACAGCATACTGGCCCGAGGATTTGGTGAGCAAGGTCAGTGTGGAGCCGTAACCGA
>JANSYC010000095.1 GCA_024742605.1 Alphaproteobacteria bacterium
ACTCCTGGTCGCTGGTGAAGATCGGCACCACCGCCGCGCAGAAAAAGCTGTTCTTCAACCTGCGCAAGCTCAAGGGCCAGATGCAGGCGATCGAGGACGGCGACCTGTCGCCCGAGCGGGTGACCGCGATCGCAGAGAAGCTCGACGTGTCCGAGACCGATGTGATTTCGATGAACCGTCGGCTCGGCAGCCCGGACAGTTCCTTGAACGCCCCCCTCCGCCAGGACGGAGAAGGCGAGTGGCAGGACTGGCTGGTCGACGATCAGCAGCAGAGCCAGGAAAGCCGGCTGGCCGAAGACGAGGAGATGCAGAACCGAAGGCGGCTGCTGAACCTCGCCATGGAAAGTCTGAACGAGCGGGAGCGCCACATTCTCACCGAACGCCGTTTGCGGGACGACCCGACCACCCTTGAGGATCTGAGCCAGGAATACGACATCAGCCGGGAGCGGGTCCGCCAGATCGAGGTGCGCGCGTTCGAAAAGCTTCAGAAGGCTATGAAGAACGCGACGATCCAGGAAAAGCTGGTGGTCGAGAAACGTTAGGCGGAGCTGACGCCGCCTACTCCAATTCGGCGATCTGGTCGCCTTCCAGCGGCACATTGAAGGCATTAATCGTCATCGAAATCAGGGTGTAGTAGCCAAGGATTCCGACCAGCTCGACCACCCTGGTTTCCCCCAGCACCTCTATCGCCTTTGCATAGAGCGCGTCCGGCACCTTGCGGTGGACGTGGAGCGCCTGGGCGAAATCATGGACGACACGCTCGTCCTCGTGCTCGAACAGGGGCGTCTGGCGGGTGCGGATCGCTTCAACCACCGTCTCTGACAGACCCGCCTTCAGCGCAATCGGCTTGTGCACCGACCACTCGAACTGAGCGGTCCAAACCCGGCCTGTGACCATGATCGCCAGTTCAGACAGACGCGGCTCGAGGGAGGTACCGAACCGGCAGAACGCGCCGAGCCGCTGCGCATTGTCCGCCAAGCCCGCACTCCGCATCCAGACTTTCAACGGGCCTTCCACACGTCCGCGCGGACCCGACATGATCGCGGCGTGGATTGCCTTCTGTTCGTCCGAGAAGGTGGACAGGTCGAGCTCCGGCAAACGGGGCGGCGGAAGGGTCGTGGACATCGTTGCGTTTCCTTCGGAAATGGATCTTCAAACAGCGGCGGGTTCGGACTTGCCGACCCCGTCGTAATCCTCAAGCAGCCGCTCGAACCAGTGGCGGATCGGGTCGTTCGGCTCCAGGATCGCAAAGGTCGAGGTACAGCGCGCCCACTGAAGGACACCGAAGAGTGGGAAATCGGCATAGGTGGGCCGGTCGCCGCCGATGAACGGCTGGTCCTGGACCACCCGGCGGATCGGCTCCAGCGTCTTTCGGAAGGCCACGACGCGGTCGTCCCGCCCGACCTGGACCTCGGGAAGGGGCTTCCCGAACCGGGCCTCCCGCGAACTGGTGAAATAGTCCAGACAGGCCGGATCCACATGGCCCGAGACATCCGCCACGATCATGTTCCCCATGTGCACCATGATGGTCATGTCGACGAAATTGTTGATCGCCTTGGCCATGCCACGTCCCTCCGAGGAGCCGAACAGGCTGGGCCGGTCGGGATAGGCGTCTTCCAGATATTCCGCGATCGCGAAGCTGTCGGAGACCACATTGTCCTCGTCCTTCAGGACCGGCACCAGCTTCTGCCCGGAGAACTCAACCTTGGACTTCTCGGTGAATTTGACCAGTTCCACATGATGCTCAAGCCCCTTATGGGCGAGCGCCATCCGCGTGCGCCAGCCGAACGGACTGAACCTTTTGCCGTTCTTGCCGCAGAGGTCGTAGAGAATGATGGTCATCGGAAGCTCCCGTTGATCGAATCCGGTCGCGACTTTGCCCCTTGGCTCCGATCATCGCAAGCGCCCGCGCTCACGCTCCCCGATCGATCGGGGTGAAATCCACGTCGGGATAGAGCTTGTACAGAAAACGGACTCGATCCTTCAGATATTCAGGTATCGCGGACTCGCCCTCCCCCACCAGCCCCCTGCGGAAGCGGACGCTGAACGGGTTCTCCGCGCGTCTGCGCTCCACGGTTTCGTGCGCCGCGACGATGCGGTCCCGCAGCACCGTCCGGCCGACATGGGTCAGAATGCGTTCGGCGGTGCCGACCCAGTCTCGGATGTTGTCTTCGTAGCGCAGACGCAGGACCGGCCCGCCGTTTCGGATAACCCGATCCCAACTGCCGTGCATCTCCACATAGTAATAAGCCTGCTTGGCGATGATCAGATCCAGTTTCTCGATCTCGGTCAGATGCCCCAGCGGATGACGAGGATCATCGGGGAAGGTGAAATGCCGAATGCTGTTGAGACAGTCGAAGATGTTCCGGGTCAGCAGGATCGGCTTCATCTCAAGCATGGTTGCCGCGAAAGTGTTGCGCTGATCGGCCACGTTGTGACTCTTCACCACCCGGTTCGGGCCGATCGCGTTGAACAGGGTCACGTAGTCGAAGGACTGCCCATCATCGTTGCGGGAATTCATCGAGACATACCGCCCCCCCTCGATAGACAGGGTGAGCAGATGGCCGAGATAGGCGCCGCCGGTCTTGAGGGTCGCGAACAGATAGATATCCTGGTTACTTGGGAAGCTCCCCCGAAATCCGAGCGCGAGCCGCAGATAGCCGTGACGCACTTCCCGCTCAAACGGCAACCGCCCGATCACCCTTTCCAGGGCTTCTAGATTGCAGGACCGCCAGGCCCGCTGCGCCGTCGCCTCATCCCCCGCCTTTAGCGCCAGGGCTCCCAGCATGAAAGCGGCAACCTGGCTATCGAGGGGCGCGCGCGGGTTCGGTTGGGTCGTGACCGCCTTCAGGTGATCGGTCCCGGCCGCGCGATAGGCATCCCAAAGATGCTGCATATCCATCTCTTTCCACGAGACTGCAAGAGACCCGCTTATATCCCTTGACAGCGCGGGCCGCATCCTTAGCTTCCGCTCCGGGCCACCGCCCCCCAACGGGCGGATACATTGAGGATGAAACCATGAAGCCGACGGCATTGCCGCAGGTTCCGCTGTTCTCGTCCGGACCGTGTGCGAAGCGACCCGGATGGGGCCCCGCTGAACTCGTATCGACCGACCCGCATAAGACCACGCTCGGTCGCTCCCACCGTTCTAAAATCGGAAAATCCGCGTTGGCCGAGGTCATCGACCGCCATCGCGCGATTCTGGGTATCCCGGACGACTACAGGATCGGTATCGTTCCGGCCTCTGACACCGGTGCCTATGAGATGGCCATGTGGACCATGCTGGGGGCGCGCGGTGTCGATCTGCTGGCCTGGGAGAGTTTCGGAGCCGGCTGGGTCACCGATGCAGTCAAACAGCTCAAACTCAAAGACACCCGTGTGATCGAAGCGCCCTATGGCGCACTGCCGGATCTTGCGCAGGTGGATTTCAGCCGGGACGTCTGCTTCACCTGGAACGGTACCACCTCCGGCGTGAAAGTGCCGAACGGTGACTGGATCCCCGACGACCGCACTGGCATGACCCTTGTGGATGCAACTTCGGCCGCCTTCGCAATGGATCTGCCCTGGGACAAGATCGATGTGGCCACATGGTCCTGGCAGAAGGTTCTGGGCGGTGAAGCGGCCCACGGCATGCTGGTGCTCAGCCCCCGGGCCGTCGAGCGACTGGAGAGCTATACCCCGGCATGGCCGCTGCCCAAGCTGTTCCGCATGACGAAGGGCGGCAAGCTGAACGAAGGCATCTTCAAGGGCGAGACCATCAACACACCCTCGATGCTGGCGGTCGCGGACGTACTGGATGCGCTGCGCTGGGCCGAGGAAATCGGCGGTCTATCCGCTCTGATCGCACGCTCGCAAGCCAATCTGGCGGCGATCGAGCGCTGGGTCGACGAATCCGACTGGGCCGGCTTCCTGGCCGAAGACGCGTCGGTGCGTTCCAACACATCGATCTGCCTATCGATCACCGATTCCAGCTTCACGGCCCTGTCCCCGGACGAGCAGGCGGCGGCGGCCAAGAAGCTGGCGCAACTGGTCGAGGGCGAAGGTGCGGGATACGACATCGCCGGCTATCGCGACGCACCACCAGGTCTGCGAATCTGGGGCGGAGCGACGGTGAAGGTGTCCGATATCGAGGCCCTGCTCCCGTGGCTCGACTGGGCCTGGTCCGCGGTCAAGGCCGAGCTGAAGAAAGCCGCCTGACGCGCCCCTCACAATACGCCCTTCGACCGATAGCCCGTCGTACCCGGCATGACCCAGGACAAGTTCAGGTAACACCCTCGATGTCCTGAAGCGGGTTGAGCGACGCCGGAGCACCTGTCGAAGGGCGCTCCCCAAGCACGACATCCTTCCAGGAGCATTTCATGCCCAAAGTTCTGATTTCCGACAATCTGAGTGACAAGGCCGCCGAGATCTTCCGCTCACGCGGTATCGAGGTCGACGTCAAGACCGGCCTGTCTCCCGAGGATCTGGCCAAGATCATCGGTGCCTATGACGGCCTCGCCGTCCGGTCTGCGACGAAACTCAAAGGCACCGTGCTGGAGGCGGCCACGGCTCTCAAGGTCGTCGGCCGCGCCGGAATCGGCGTCGACAACATAGATGTCGCCGGCGCCACTGCACGTGGGATCGTGGTGATGAACACGCCCTATGGCAACGCCATCACCACCGCCGAGCACGCAATCGCCATGATGTTCGCCCTGGCCCGCCAGATCCCCCAGGCAGATGCCTCGACGCAGGCCGGAAAATGGGAAAAGTCGAAGTTCATGGGGGTCGAGCTGACCGGGAAGACGCTAGGCCTCGTGGGATGCGGCAATATCGGTTCGATCGTCGCCGACCGGGCACGCGGCCTCCGCATGAAGGTCCTGGCTTTCGATCCTTATCTTTCGGAACAACGCGCCACCGATCTGGGCGTCCGCAAGGTCGAAATCGACGAACTTCTGGCCGAGGCCGAGTTCATCACGCTGCACACACCGCTGACCGATCAGACCCGAGGCATTCTCGACGCCAACGGACTGAACAAGACGCGGCCTGGCGTGCGCATCATAAATTGCGCCCGTGGGGGTTTGGTCGATGAGCAGGCGCTGCGTGCCGCCCTGGACAGCGGTCATGTGGCGGGGGCGGCCTTCGATGTGTTCGTGGATGAGCCGGCTAAGGAAAACCCGCTGTTCGGTCATCCGAACGTGGTCTGCACACCGCATCTGGGCGCCGCCACCACCGAGGCGCAGGAGAAGGTGGCCCTGCAGGTCGCCGAGCAGATGAGCGACTACCTGATGACGGGGGCCGTGACCAACGCGGTCAACATGGCGTCGGTCACAGCCGAGGAAGCTCCGGTGCTCAAGCCCTATATGCGCCTGGCGGAGCTGATGGGGTCATTCTGCGGCCAGTTGACCCAGAATCCGATTTCCGCCGTGGCGCTGGAACTCGAAGGACACGCGGCAGACCTGAACGCCGACCCGATCAAGGCGGCGGCCCTGGCCGGTGTGATGCGGCCGCAGGTCGACAGCGTCAACATGGTCAGCGCGCCGTCCATCGCGCAGCAGCGCGGAATCGACGTCAGCGTGACCCGCCACGACCGCGAGCCGGATTACCAAACCCTGCTGCGGTTGACAGTAGCCACCACCAAGGGCACCCGCTCGCTGGTGGGCACCCTGATCGGCGGCAGAACGCCGCGTCTGGTCGAGATCCAGGGGATCGGTGTGGAATCCGATTTCGCACCGCACATGCTCTACGTGCGTAACTACGACAAACCGGGCTTCATCGGCGCGCTGGGCAGCATGCTCGGCCAATACGGCGTCAACATCGCCACCTTCCATCTGGGCCGCCGGGATGTGGGTGGCGAAGCGATCGCGCTGGTGGAAATAGATCAGGCTCTGTCCGCCGAGCAGCTGGAAGCGGTCCGCGCACTCGAGCATGTGGTCCGCTGCGACACCCTGGGATTCTGAGACGGATCGGAGACCCTCGGGTCAGGCGACCTTCTTCAGGATCATCAGACCGTTGTGGTAGGTCGGGTGCAGATTGGAGACGGTCAGCTGATCGAACCAGATCTCGTACTTGCCATGCCGGGCCATCATGAAATCGATGGTGGCCCGGCGGGCCGCATCCAGATTGGTATCGTCGACCAGCAGGATCGCGCCGGGCGCCAGAAAGGGCTCGGCGACTTCCAGGCCCTTGAGCTGGTTTTCGTAGCTGTGCTCGCCGTCATAGAAATAAAATCCCACCGGCCCTTGGTGGGCGCTCCGGAAGTAGTCCTGGTAGTCCATCTCGACGAACGAGGAGCGATCGTGTGCGACCGGTTCGTAGGCGGCCAGAAACTCCGCTTTGGGGCCGCCGAATTCGGAAAAGTTATCGACGCCGATACTGCGGGCCATGCGGTTGCAGCATCCCGAAAGAAAGCTGAACCCCTTCCACACCCCGACGTTCAAATAGCATTCGTCGGGCTCGAGATGTTTCGTGATTTCATTGATCAGAAAGGCATTCGCCATGGTCGACATGGCATCGACCGGCGCCACCACATCGAGCATCGCCCGGGTGTCGGCATCGGCATTCTCGATGATGGTGTTGAAGTAGTGAAACGGAAGCTTTCGACCGAAATAGTCGGAATAGGCGAATCCGACCTGCGGCAGCGGGTCCATCGGCTGGACAAACCGAAACGCGACTCGGTTCAACGCCGTCAGAAAATCGGCCTTCGTCATGCGCATACGACATCTCCCAACCCGCCGGCATTCAGCCTCCAGACTGTCTCCTTTCCGATGCGGCGACGCAACCGCGTTCTGTCGACCAGACCGGCCGGGAGATCCTACGAAGGATCGAGTCTGCCGCCGATTTCTTGGCACCGGCAAGCTGCGCCATTGCTCCGCATTGCCGTTTCCTCTAGGACAACCCGGCTTTTGGAATGATCGTCACCGAGAGGAGCGGACCCGTGTCCGAATCCGAGTTCTCCGCAGTTTCCGCTGCAGCCGGGCGGCTGGCGCTGTTGCCAGCCGGGCTGAGGGACATCCTGTCGCCCAACGCGGCGAACGAGGCGCGGGTGATCGACCTGCTGATGGCTCATACAACGGCTCATGGATACGAGCGGGTGAAGCCGCCCCTGGTGGAGTTCGAGACCTCGCTGCTGTCGGGGCCGGGTGCGGCCACCGGCGGGCGGATCTTCCGGCTGATGGACCCAGTCTCCCAGAGGATGATGGGCGTGCGCGCGGACATGACGGTGCAGATGGCTCGGATCGCTACGAGCCGGCTCAAGAACGCGCCGCGTCCGCTACGTCTCTGCTATGTCGGCCAGGTCCTGCGCACCACGGCGAACCAATTGAACCCGGAACGGGAACTCGTGCAGGTCGGCGCCGAGCTGATCGGCTCGGAGACGGCCGAGGCCGATGCCGAGATCGTGTTGGTCGCGGTCGAGGCCCTGAAGGCTGCCGGGGTGAGCGAACTGTCTGTCGACCTGATGGTGCCGCCGCTGGTCCCGACCGTGCTGGCGACACTGGGTCTGTCTGCGGACCGGGAGGCGCAGTTGCGGGCCGCAATCGACCGTAAGGATATCGCGGCGGTCGAGACCCTGGCTGGCGACCATGCCCCGGTGCTGTCGAAGCTTCTTGGGGCGACCGGCCAGAAGGATGAGGCGCTGGCGGTGCTCCATGGGCTCGATCTGCCGGCGGCCGCGCGTGCAGCCCTAGACCGGCTGACCACTGTGGTCGAATTGATCGCGGCCGCCGAGCCCGGGCTGCGGGTCACGTTGGATCCGGTCGAGAACCGGGGTTTCGAGTACCACACGGGCATCGCCTTCAGCCTGTTCGCGCGCGGCGCGCGCGGGGAGATGGTGCGGGGCGAGGTCGGACGCGGCGGACGCTACCGGGTCAACGGCGGAACCGAGACGGCGACCGGGTTCACCCTCTATATTGAAATGGTCCTGCAGGCGCTGCCGGATCCCATTCGCCGCGAGACCGTTTTTATTCCGCATGGCACGCCGCGCGACGAGGCTCATGCGATCCGAGTCGCGGGCCATGCCACCGTGCAGGGCCTCGCACCGGTCGCGGATGCCGCGGCGGAAGCCCGACGGCTGGGCTGTGCCTTTTACTGGCTGGACGGCAAGATCGCCGCCCTCGCCTCTCCCTCTCAGACGTGATCAGAACAGGATCGAGAGCATGAGCAACGTGGCGGTTATCGGTGCCCAATGGGGCGACGAGGGCAAGGGAAAGATCGTCGACTGGCTGTCGGAGCGTGCCGAGGTGGTGGTGCGGTTCCAGGGCGGCCACAATGCCGGCCACACCCTGGTGATCGGCAACACCACGTACAAGCTGGCCCTGCTGCCCTCCGGAGTGGTGCGCCCCGGAAAGCTGTCGATCATCGGCAGCGGCGTGGTGGTTGACCCCTGGGCTTTCCTGGACGAAATTGGACGGGTGGCGAAGCAGGGCCTGATTCTGAAACCGGGAGACCTGCTGCTGTCGGAGACAGCCTGTCTGATTCTGCCGGTGCACCGGCTGATCGACCAGGCCCGCGAGGCTGCGCGGGGTGACGGTAAGATCGGCACGACCGGTCGCGGAATCGGCCCGGCCTATGAGGACAAGGTCGGTCGGCGCGCGGTGCGGGTCGCGGATCTGGCCGAATCTGAGACCCTGAAGGCCAAATCCGCCTATTTGGCGGACTATCACAATGCCTATCTGCGCGGGCTGGGTGAGGCTGAGATCGATCCGGACGAGCTGCTGGCGGCGCTGCTTGAGATCGCCCCGAAGATTCTGCCCTTCGCGGGCCGCGTCTGGGACCAGCTCGACAAGGCCGTGGTCGCCGGCAAGCGGATTCTGTTCGAGGGCGCGCAGGCCGTCATGCTGGATGTCGATCACGGAACCTACCCCTATGTGACCTCCTCGAACACTGTGGCGGGCCAAGCGGCCACCGGCTCCGGCATCGGGCCCACGTCGATCGGCTACGTGCTCGGCATCGCCAAGGCCTATACCACGCGGGTCGGCGCGGGCCCCTTCCCGACGGAACTCACCGACGAGACCGGCAATCTGCTGGGCGAAAGGGGACATGAGTTCGGCACCAATACCGGACGCAAGCGCCGCTGCGGCTGGTTCGATGCGGTGATGGTCCGGCAGGCGATCAAGACCGGCGGCATCAACGGCATCGCACTGACCAAGCTGGACGTGCTTGACGGGTTCGAGACCCTGCGCGTCTGCACCGGCTACAAGCTCGACGGCGCGGTCATCGACCACTATCCCGCCGGTCAGGCCGCCCAGACCCGCGTCGAGCCGATCTACGAGGACCTTGAAGGCTGGTCGGACAGCACCTACGGCGCGCGATCCTGGGCACAACTGCCGGCACAAGCGATCAAGTACATCCGGCGCATCGAGGAGCTGATCGAGGCTCCGGTCGCTTTGCTCTCGACCAGCCCGGAGCGCGAGGACACCATCCTGGTCAAGGACCCGTTCGCCGGTCGGCCGTGAGGCGCGGAGAACACACAAGCCCACCGGCTCTACCGGGAGTGTGACTCGGCGTGCTAGACTCCTGCTGTCTTTGAGTAAGTTTCAGCCAGCGAGGGTCTCGTGGCCGACGTCGTGGTCCTGAAGGAACGGGTCGAAATCGACCCGGACAAGCCGCTCCCAGAGTTCGACCTACCGAATGCCAAGGCATTCTCAGCGGTTGCGCGCAAGGAAGGCGGCTTGGAAATGGTCGCCTATGTGTGCGACCCCGACATCCCCTTGCGGTTTGAAGCCGTCGAACAGATGCGCAGCTTCACCGGTGTCGGGTTGGTCCGATTCGTCGAATGGGGCGTGGTGTTTTGGGCGCCGCAGCGTCGCAGGCTGATGGTCATGGTTTATGAGACACCCATCGGCGGTCGTGTGCTGCGGGGCAACGAAACGGCCATAGAGCCCTATAGCGAAGATCGCCTGATCAAGCATTTCCTCACGCCGGTCATCGCCCTCATGCGCGACATGTCGGCGCGCGGAGTTACGCATAGAGCGATCCGCGTAAGCAATCTGTTCTACAGTGACAAGGCTCGGAAACACGTGATCCTCGGCGACTGCCTGACCGCTCCCCCTGGCCTGTACAATGACCCTTTGTTCGAGCCTCTCGAACAGGGCATGGCCGATCCGAGCGCACGCGGCGCCGGCGGAGTTGGCGACGATGTCTACGCCTTGGGTGTCATCGTGATCTTTCTTACGCTCGGCAAGCTTCCGCGCCAGACGATGGACCCGGTGGAGGCGATCAACCGTAAGATTTCCCAGGGGTCCTACGGAATCCTCACTGCGGGAGCCCGCATTCCCGCATCGGTGGTCGAACTGCTGCGCGGGATGCTCTCCGATGACCCGCGCGAACGGTGGTCGCTAAGAGAGATCGAGCTTTGGCTCGGCGGACGTCGATTGACGCCAAAGCAGCCAAAGCTCCCGAACAAAGCCGCCCGACCGATGATCGTGGGCGGGGTCTCTGGCGACAACCCGCGCACGGTCGCAGAGGCGTTAGCGCGCAACTGGCTGATCGCGCCGGAGATTGTCCGCGGTCAGGACTTCGACAACTGGGTTCGCCGGTCCTTGGGTGACGACCGGGTGCTTGAGAACGTGAACAAGGTGCTGGGCAGTGCCGCCGTAATCCAGGCCGTTCCCGAGGCTGACAACCAGAAACTCGTCACCCGTGCCTGCATGGCGCTCGATCCGCCCGCCCCGATCCGTCACAAAGGCTTCAGCGCGTTCATGGATGGGGTCGGACACGCGCTCGCGATCGGGTTCGACCGGGATGACATTCGGCAAAGGGTCGCCGAATTCATCAACGCGCGCATCATCGGGCAGTGGATGACCCTTCAGGCCCGCAACCGGTCGGAGCTCAACGAACTCTACTCGGTGATCGACAAGCTTCCGATGCTGATCAACCAGGCAGGAGCCGGTTTCGGGATCGAGCGCGTCCTTTACGAGTTGAACCCCAAACTGCATTGCCGAAGCCCTCAGATCGAGACGTTCTACATCACCCGGGTCGAGGAACTTGTCCCGGCCCTAGAGCGCGCGGCACAGCGCCAGGACCGGGGAAATCAACCTATCGACCGGCACATAGCGGCGTTTGCTGCGGCTCGCACCACCGAGATCGACGACCGGTTGCTGCGACCGCTCTCCGCCCAGGAACACATCGGCACCGAGCGCACGCTCGCCATGCTGAAATTGCTGGTGAAGGTCCAGGTCCTGTCGAAGAACGGACCCTGCCCAAATCTCTGCGGCTGGTTCGCCGAACTGTTGGCACCTGCGGTGAACGCCTTTCACAATCTCAAGATTCGCAAGGCGGTTGAACTCAGCGTGGCACGGGCTGTCGAGGGCGGTTTGCTGATCGACCTGCAGAACATCTTCGCCGATGCCAAGGCCGCGCAGCGGGATTCCCAGGGCTATCAGAGGGCCCAGCAGGAACACACCCAGTGCAATGCCCAGATGCAGCAGCTCGCGATCGAGATCGAGAACAAGGAGCATCTGGCAACCGAGTTGGGGGAACAGGTGGCTGCTGTCTGTGCCGGAGTTCTGGGCAGCATCGGCTCGACCGCCGTTATCGTGATGTACATGCTATGACGACAGTATTCCCGACAGTTCCGATCCTGGGCCGTCCGGCCGGACGCCGAAAGGGAGACCGCTGAGCATGGCCGCAAGCACAGCGAACTCGGCTGCAACCCGAACGATCCTAATCACCATCATCGGCGGCCTGGCGATTTTCACCCTGCCAACAGTGCTGATCCTCGGGATCGGAATGCTGCCGACGCTTGGAGCCATGTTGGCAGACCGGCGAAAGGAGAAGTACGCCACCCTCTGCGTCGGCTGCATGAACTTCATGGGCGTGCTGCCCTATATGGTTCAGCTTTGGACCGAGGAGCACTCCTATGATCGTGCGTTTCAACTTATTGGTCAGCCGTTCACGTGGTTGGTGATGTACGGAGCGGCGGCTATCGGCTGGGCTATCTTCTTCGTCGCTCCCGGCGTCGTCGGTATGTTCATCGCGATGCGCACCGAACAGCGCATTCAAGCGCTTCGGCGCCGTCAGCGTGAACTGGTCGAGGAATGGGGGCCAGGAGTCGCGCGGCAAAAAGGTCAGGACGACGACAAGGAATAGCCGCTACTCGTCTGTCTCATTCTCATCGTCCACATCATCCGGGACATCCTCGATGGGCACACCCGGCAGACGCTTGCGGTTGCGGATCACCAAGGCGGTCTTGACGTTCGACACCAGGGGCGCCGCAGTCAACTTGGATGTCAGGAACCTCTGGAAGGCGTCCCAATCCTTCGACACGATCTTGAGCAGAAAATCCGCCTCACCCATCATCATGTGGCATTCGCGCACCTCG
>JANSYC010000164.1 GCA_024742605.1 Alphaproteobacteria bacterium
CAGCTGGATGCGGTGTTCGAGGGGCATTGCAGACTGATGCCGCGTGAGCGACTGGCGCCGATGCTCGACATTCAGATCGCCCGCGATATCGCGATGGCGGAGGTCATGGTCAGGGCGGAGGCGGACGGGGCCGTACTGATCGCCGGCCACGGACATGTGCGGGCCGATGCGGGCGTGCCTTTGCATCTGGAGCGATTGTCGCCGGACGCCAAGATCGCTGCCGTCGGTCTGCTGGAGCACGAGGGGCCAGAGCCGCCTCGGGTCTCGCCGAGGTTCAGTTATGTGAACACGACGCCGCCGATCGAGCGTCCCGATCCGTGTGAGGATCTGCGTAAGCGGTTCGGCGAACATAAATCGGGGACGTCTGCGGCGGACTAGGCCGGCCCGCCCTTACCGAGACGACCGACCGTCGTCTCCGAGGGGGCTCTATTTCACCGACGCCACGCGGAAGGTCCGCTGCACCCCGTCATGCTCTGTTATCGAGACGTACTCGCCTTCCACGAAATGGTGGCGGTCGAACTTGAAGATCGGCTCGTCCTCGTCGCTGTCCATGCCGGTGTAGTGGAACGTCCAGGAGCCGTTCCGTCGATGTCTCAGGTGGCCCATCTCGTCCGGCTGCCCGGCCCAGAACCGGCGCACGGTGCACTCGGCCTGATGGGCGCTGACGGCTGCCTTGTCCAGCATGCCGTCGGGGGTCAAGGGCGCGCGGAAGATGTAGCCGTGGGCGCTGCTGCCCTCGGGATGGTCCGGGTTGCGGGCGAGTTCAAGCAGGATGGTCTTCATGGTCATGGGAGATGTCCGAGGTTCAAGTGAGTGGAAACGTCATTCGAAATTCGGTCTGGGGTCGCCGGTGATGCCGCGCGGCTGTGAGCGCTTGATCTCGATCCGCCGCTTGTCGCCGCCGGCATCGAGCCGTTTCGGCATCGTCACCCGCAGCACGCCGTCATGGGAATGGGCCTTGATCTGCTGGCTGTCGACATCGGTCGGCAGGCGGAAGCTCCGTCGGAATGCGCCGTAGGAGCGTTCGGTGAAGATGTAGGTGTCCGTCTTGTCATCCCGGCTGGACCGTTTCTCTCCGAAGATATCGATCTGGTCGCCGTGGACCTCGATCGAGATATCCGCCTCGCTGACGCCGGGGATCTCCAGTTCGATCACATAGGCATCGTCATTCGCCGACGCGTCGGCCGGCGGGCTGAGAAAATCGACGATCCTATGGCCCATGGTTCTCAAAGGCTCGACCAGGGTGGGCCACCAGGTGGACCCGTGCGATGGTGCATTGCGTTGCATGGGAGTCTCCTGAACGGTTTCCCCTCTGAGGATCGGCGCTTTGATGCGAGGCCGATCCCGCAGAGGGATTGATCATTCGAGCACCCTGACGCGGATCCGAACCGCACTGCATTGACCTATCTCAACTGTCACCGGACTGCCGTGGTTCCGTCGTCCAAAACATCATGGAATCTTCACCTCTTCGGTTTGAAACAGGCGTTATGGTCCGCGCGTTCATTTTTAGATCTGGAGAATCCGATGAGTGCCGAGTTGTCTCAGAGCCTTCCCGTCCTGGGCGCTGCCATGCCGGTCCACGTGCTTGAGGACCTGTCCGGTTGGATTGTCGACGGACAACGCGACCTGGAGCTGCAGGACTTCATTCGGGGCGAGACCCTCAACGGGACCGAGTGGCGCGCGACCGCCGCGCGGGCCAAGCAGCTTTTGTCGGGTTATACCGGACGGATGGGCATCCACGGCCCGTTCTGGGGCTTCACCATCGCGACCGACGATCCCGATGTGCGCGCCGTCGTCAAGAAACGGATGGATCAGGGCCTGGACGTCTGCGCCGAGCTGGGCGGCAGTCACATGGTGATCCACAGCCCCTACACGACCTGGGACCACAACAATCTCGACAACTATGCGGGCGGCAAGCAGGGCGTGATCGATCGGGTGCACGCCGCACTGGAGGATGCCGTTCCGCGCGCGGAGGCGCTGGGCGTCGAGCTGGTCATCGAGAATATCGAGGATGTCGACCCGAGCATCCGCGTCGATCTGGTGCGGTCCTTCGACAGCACGGCGGTTCGGGTTTCGATCGATACCGGTCACGCCCATTACGCCCACGGGTCGACCGGGGCGCCGCCGGTGGACCGCTACGTGATGGTGGCCGGAGAGCTGCTCGGCCATATCCACCTGCAGGATGCAGACGGTCATGCCGACCGCCACTGGGCGCCGGGCGACGGCACCGTGCTGTGGCCGTCGATCTTCAAGGCAGTAGCGGCCCTGACCGTGAAGCCGCGTCTGATCCTGGAGCTGCGGGACCATTCGGAGATCCTGAAGGGCGCGCAGCACCTGATCGATCTTGGCCTGGCCCGCTGATCAGGGAAGGACGGTTCTGCGTCGGCTGAGGGGGATGGTGAAGGCGACCGCCAGTGCCACGAGCCCGGCCGACGCCCACAATGCGCCGGGCAGGCCCGCGATCTGGTAAAGCACTCCCGACAACAGCGTGCCGCCGAGACGTCCGATCGCGTTCGCGGTGTAGTAGAAGCCAACGTTCAGCGCCACTTTGTCCGCGTCGGAATAGGCCAGGATCAGGTAGGAATGGACCGAGGAGTTCAGCGCGAACACGGCGCCGAATACCAGTAGACCGCCGACCAGGAGGATGGAACCGCCGGACGCCGGCAGGGTCAGGCCGAGCGATCCGAGCAGGGCGGGCGACAGCCCGACGGCGATGACGGCCGGCGGTATCATCAGGGCGATGCCCCAGAACAGTGCGGCATCGGCGCCCGTCGCCCGGCCGCGCAGCAGGCGGGGGGCTGCGGCCTGGATGCCGCCATAGCCGATCACCCACAGGGCCATGAATCCGCCGACCTGATCGAAGCTCCACCCGAGCTGGTCGTAGAGAAAGATCGGCACGCCGACGAC
>JANSYC010000137.1 GCA_024742605.1 Alphaproteobacteria bacterium
CCGACCCACGGCTCGCCACCCCAGGCCACGGCGCGCGGCCCGGTGGACATGAAGGCGGTGCCCGGCGCCCAGATGAAATCGATATCGTGGAACCGCAGGCGTTTGTCGCGGTGCAGATGGCCGCTTGCGATGAACCGCACGGAACCAGCCTCCGCGCAGCTGTCGAGCAGCCGCTTCCGGGCGGTGGGACGCAGGGTTCCGGTGGTGGCGTCGTCGGTCTCGTTGGGGTCGTGGGCGAAGGGCGGGACATGCAGAAAGATGCCGACCGGCCGGTCGTGGCCGCGGAGCGCATCGGCCAACATCGAGTCCTGTACCTCCTCTGCCTCGTCGCCGCTCTCGAAGAGGAAGGCATTGAGACCTACGAAACGCCAATCACCGTGGTCGAACCACCAGAAATCCGGACCGAAACTCTCGATCCAGGCCTGGCGGCGATCCGGCGTCATCAGCTGACGCATGGAGGCCGCTGCCGGGGAATACCCGATATCGTGATTGCCCGGCACGGTGCGCACCACCGGGGCCGCGAGCCTCTGCATCTGTCCGGCGCCGAAGATCAGGTCGTCCGCAACGTCCGGACCGTTGAAGGTCACGTCGCCGGTCACCAGCGCCACATCGGGCGCCAGGGCATTGGCCGCCTCCAGAGCGACCTCCCAATTGTGGAAGAAGTAGGGATGGGTCCGGCTGATATGGGTATCGGACAGCATCACAAGACGGAAACTCGACATGGCGAACACCTTGGCTGAAGGGCGGTACAGTAGGAGGGGACTGCGCGGCCCGGCAGCTAAGCCGGACCGGGCAGGGCAATCGTTCAACGGCCGATGAACGACACGTTGTAGTCGCGGAAATCCATCCAATACATGCCGTAATTCTGCCATTTCAGATCGTCGCGGACGCCGTAGATCTCGACCGGTCGGTACAGCAACATGGCCGGTACCTCCTCTTCCCAAATCTCCAGCATCTCGGCGAAGGCGGCCTTGCGCTCTGCCGCGACCAGGCTGGATTCCAACGCCTTACCGAGTTCCAGAAAGCGTGCCGGCGGGTTCCACATCCGGCCCCGGCGATGCGGGCCTTGTTCGGCGCCCCAATAGGCCCACATGGGCGCCGCCGGGTCGGGGAAGTTGAAATTGGCCGAAATGGGGAATCCATCCCACCGGGTGCGCGGATTCATTTGCGCCCAGTTCTCCTGGATCGACAGCTCGACGTTAAGGCCGACCTCGTTCCACATCTGCAGCATGGCCTGCACGGACCGGTCCATGTTGACGTAGTAGCCGCCGACCATCGCAATCCGGATCGGCGCGCCGTCATAGCCAGCCTGCTTCAGCAGTTCCTTTGCTTTGGCAATGTCAAAGGACCTCGGCGTCTGCGGAATGTGGTACTGGCCGTATTCCGGGAAGCTGAAGCCTTCCGGCACGCTGTTCAGGCCGTGCCACAGCCGCTCCGTGAGCAGCGCCCGGTCGGTGGCGTGGACGATGGCCTGGCGGATCAGCTTGTTGGTGGTCTGCGCCGCAGCGTCGCCCTCCCGCTTATCGTTGGGAAACATGATCAGCTGCACGTTCTCGAGCAGGGACGCCTGGGTATGGAAACCGTCCTCGCGGTCGATCAGTTCCGCCTGCTGCGGCGGAATCGAGGTGACGATGTCGAATTCGCCGGCGACCAGGCCGACGATCCGCGCCGAAACTTCGGGCACCGCCTTGTAGGTGATGGTCGACAGAGGCGGGCGTCCGCCCCAATAGTCGTCGAACGCCTTCAGTACCACTGTGTCTTCGGATTTCTCAGCGATGTAGTACGGCCCCGTGCCTATGGGATCAGCGGCAAAGGCCGGGTGACCGAGCTCCGTGTAGACAGCCTTCGGGACGACCTTGCCGATGCGGGTCGCCAGTCGGTGCTCGAAGGCGGCATCCGGCGCTTCGGTCTCGACGACAACCGTGTCGGCATCGATCGCTTCAGCCCGGATGATCGGCGCGCCCAGGCCATGGGGCCGGATCTTGCGACGCTCCGGCGACAGGGTGAAGGCGACATCCTCGGCCGTCATCGCCGAGCCGTCGTGAAACTTCACCCCGTGGCGGATTTTCAGCTCCCATAGGGTGGGGGCCGTGCGGGTCCACGAGACCGCGAGGCCCGGTACGAGGTCGGTCCCTGTGCCGTCCGGCTTCGAAAGCCAGTCGCGCTTGATGACGTTGTCGTAAAGATTGTGGACGATGCGCGAGGCATAGTTGGACGCATCGTAGCCGCCATAGCTGCCGCGGTTGAGGTTAGGCATGGCGATGGTCAGCGACGGTCGGTCGTCGGCGAGGCTCACCGTGGTCGGCGCGGCGATCGCGACAAAGGCGACCGCGAGGCGCAGGGCAGATTTCGGCAAGCGGATCTGGGGAAATCTCACAGCTCGGTCCTCGGGGTTCGGTCAAAAGGAAACGGCCGCGCCCCGAAGGGCGCGGCCGGACGGCGGACTGGCTCAGCTGCCGCTTTCGATCGCGAAGTTGTCGGCGCGGAAATCCATCCAGTAGAAGCTGTAGGGCGTCCACTTGATGTTCTTGCGGACACCGTAGATCTCAAGAGGCCGGTACATGATGATGGCGGGATTCTCTCGCTGCCAGATGTCCAGACCCTCCCTGAAGGCCGCGATCCGGGTGCCCTCGTCGAGGGTCCGCTCAAGCACGTTGCCGACCCGCTTGTAGTCGTCGCTCACCGCGACCACCTTGCGCGTCTGGTAGGAGGCGGACGGCTCGCCGAAACGCCACCAGAACGGCGTCAGCGGATCCGGAATGCGTATGTTCGAGGAATTGAGCCAAAGGTCCTGCCAGCCATACGGCCGCATCTGGGACCAATTCTCGACGAACTGCAGACGGACGTTGAGACCGACCTGCTCCCACATCTGCATCATGACCTGGACGGCCCGATCTCCGTTGACATAATAACCGGCGGTGACCGCGATCACGATCTCCTTGCCGTCGTACCCGGCCTCCGTAAGAAGCGCCTTGGCCTGATTCTGGTCATAGGGGAGCGGCTCGCGGTCGGCGTCGAACAGGTTGCCGAACATCTTCCAGTTCGGACCGCCCGGCACCTCGGCCATGCCGTTCCACAGACGGTCGGCGATCTTCTTGCGGTCGAGCGCCAGTACCATCGCCTTGCGCACCCGGGAATCATGCACCGCCGACTTGCGCACGCACGCCTCGTTCTCCTCGCCGCAGCCCGTCATGAAGGTCAGGTGATGCATGTTCTCCACCTCGATCGTGCGGGTCTCGTAGTCGGCCTCCCGGTCGATCAGTTCCGCCTGATCCGGCGGTATCGAGGTAATGATGTCGTATTCGCCGGTCACCAGGCCGGCGATCCGGGCCGAGGTCTCCGGCACCGCCTTGAAGGTGATACGCTTCAGCGGCGGCGTTGCACCCCAATACGCATCGAATGCCTCCAGGACAATCTCCTCGTCAGCGACCATCCGCACCCATTTGTAGGGGCCGGTACCGATCGGTGCGGCGGCGAAAGCCTCGGGACCGAGCTCCCGGTATTCCTTGGCCGGAACCACATGGCCGATCACATGGGCCAGACGGTGCAGCAGAACCGGGTCGGGATACTTTGTCGTCACCCGGATCGTCTCGTCGTCGACGATCTCTACGGACGCCAGACTGGAGGCGAGCGAGTGGGGCTGCAGGGCCTTCTCGCCCCACAGACGCTCTTCGGAGATGGTGAAGGCGACGTCTTCGACCGTCATGCCGCGGCCGTTGTGGAACTTCACGCCCTGACGGACCTTGAAATCCCACTCGGTATCGGAGACCCGGTCCCATTTGGTCAGGATTCCGGCAACGATCTCGGTACCGTCATTGCCGTTCGGTCCGCCTAGCCAGTCGCGATTCAACAGCCCGTCCATGACGGACTTGATGACCCGGCTGTCGAAGTTGGATTCCGCGATGGCCGGGTGCGCGCGCTGCATCGCGGCCATGGCAATGACGAGCTCTGGGCGGTCGTCGGCATGGGTGGTCATCGGCATTGCCGTGAGCGCAACGACGCCCGCTAACAATCCCGCAAACAGTTGCTTTCTCATATCACCTTCCCTCTGCAGGAACCCTCGACAGGGACACGACGCCATGCCTGTCCAGGGAGTGAATGTGCCAGGACCTCCGAAGCCGGGATCGGCCGGAAGCGGCGCCCCCTCGGAACGCCTGCGACAGCCTGCTCCAGTATCCGTGCCGTTTCGGTGACGGGCCGGTGAATCTTGCGCGGTGAAATCAAGTCAATATCGTGAATTGCAAAATATAAAATAATCTTAAAATGTATAATAACGCATTCAATTCTATAAATATTTTGGTAATAAATCTTTAATTATAGAATATTTAGATTATTAATCTCGTCATATTTCAGAAACCAAATTCAGTCTACCGTGTTCTGGAGAAGCGCGGAGATTTTACATGCTGGTTCTTATTTCGACGAAGGCCATTCGTGCACTTGCGACGCTTTTACTCGTCGTTACCGCAGTGTTCTTCATCCTCCGCGCATCGGGTGACCCAACCTATGTCCTGCTGCCCGACGACACGCCGCAATACATCATCGACGTCTATAAGGAACGCTGGGGCATCGACCGGCCGATCTACGAACAGTATGGAACCTATCTGATCTCCCTGCTCCAGGGCGACTTCGGCGTGAGCTTCTTCGACTTCAAGCCGGCGATCGACATCGTTCTGGAGCGCCTCCCGAAGACCTTGCAACTCGGGATCGTCGCCTATTGCGGGGCCGTCATCTTCGGCGTGACGCTAGGCGTCATCGCCGCCCTGAATCGGAACACGCTGGTCGACCGGCTGGTCATGGTGACAGCCGTTTTCGGCTACTCGATGCCGAACTTCTTCTTCGGCCTGCTGCTGATCATCTTCCTGTCCCTGCAACTCCGATGGCTGCCGCCCTCCGGCTCCGACACCCTGGCCCACATGGTGATGCCGGCGGTCACGCTCGGACTCGCGGCCGGAGCCCAGATCGCACGCTTTACGCGCTCGTCGATCCTGGAGGTGATCCGTCAGTCCTATATGCGCACCGCACGGGCGAAAGGCGCGTCCTACGGCCGACGCATCCGCTGGCATGCCCTGCCGAACGCGGCGATCCCGACCGTCACCGTCCTGGGATTCCAGTTCGGCCTGATGATCGGTGGCACGGTGGTGATCGAGACCGTGTTCGCCTGGCCGGGCATGGGGCGGTTGTTCTACCAGGCTGTCGGCGCCCGCGACTACGCGGTAGTCCAGGCAATCATCCTGTTGATCGCCGCCAGCATCATCTTCGTGAACCTTGTGGTCGACCTGCTCTATGCGGTCCTTGATCCACGGGTTCGCGTGACCGCAGAGAAAACCTGAGGCGATCGCAATGGTTCAAGCAGACATCACCGCGGGTTCCGTGCAGCAGGGCGCTGTGATCCGGCACCCGCCGAGCCGGCTGAGGCGACTGGGTCTGGATCGGCCGTGGATCGTGATCCTCGCCGGCGCCTACCTCACCATCATTCTGCTGGTCGCGATCTTCGCACCGCTCCTGCAGCCCTACGACCACGCCCAACAGGATCTGTTCGAGATCCGCAATCCACCGGTCTTCATGGGCGGCGATTGGCGCTACATTCTGGGCACGGACGATCTCGGCCGCGACGTTCTGAGCCGGGTGATCTATGGGACCAAAATTTCGGTGGCGATAGCGGTGGTGGGCACCGGCATCGGCGCCCTGCTCGGGTCGTTCCTCGGCATTGTCGCCGCCCATTTCCGCGGCTGGGTCGACGAGATCATCATGATGCTCGTCGACGCCCAATCCTCCCTGCCCTTCATCATCTTCGCCCTCGCCGTGCTGGCGTTCTTCTCAGGGAACTTCTGGGTGCTCGTGATCGTGGTCGGCATCGACGGCTGGGAGCGCTACGCCCGTCTCGCCCGCGGAATGACCCTGTCCAGCGGCCAGGCCACCTATATCGAAGCGGTGAGTTCCCTTGGCGTACCGACCTGGAAACTCTACACCCGCCATC
>JANSYC010000025.1 GCA_024742605.1 Alphaproteobacteria bacterium
ATAGGCGTGTAGGAAGGCGTGCGGGCCGTCGACGCCGCGCAGGGGGCCTTTGAAGTCCTCCGCCGCCAGCCGGGCCGCAACCAGACCGTTGTGCGCGGCCCAGCCGACCTGGAACGGCTTGCTCCAGGCGCCCTCGTCCAGGAAGGAGATCGAGCCCGCCGCCTGGCTGAGCGCGAGGCCGAAGGCCGCGACCATCTGGTCGACCGACAGGCCCAGAATACGCCCGGCGGCGGCGGCGGCGCCGAACGCCCCGCAGGTCGCGGTCGGGTGATAACCGCGTGCGTAATGCTCCGACGGGGTCATCGCCAGCGACAGCCGGATCTGCACCTCGTAGCCGGCGACGATGGCGGCCACGGTGGTCGCACCGTCAGCACCCGTCATCTCGGCCGCAGCCAGGGCGGCCGGCACGATCGGGGCGGAAGGATGGATCGAGCCCGCCGCGTGGGTGTCATCGAAGTCGAGCGAATGCGCCAACGCGCCGTTGATCAGTGCCGCTCCCGGAGCGGTCCAGCCGTCGCTGTCGCCGATTGCCCGTGCATCGCCCTGGCGGTAACCGAGGGCCGTCAGCCCCTTGAGAAGGCTGGGCGTTGAGTCGGCATCGTATCTGGCGCGCAGGGCGATGCCGACCGTGTCCAGGATCAGCGTCCGCGCCCGTGCCGAAACCTGTTCCGGCAGCGCATCATGGCCGATCTCCACGGCGAATTCCGCCAGCGCGCGGGTGACGTCGAAATCCGGTGCGTTGGTCATGCTGTCCTCCCAGGATTTGGAACGCTTTGTATACAAGCTTGGGAGGGAGGGTAGGACCGGGCGAGGTGGGAATCAATCGCGCTGCGGGCACGATACGGGTGCCGAAACGGCCTCAGCCGGTCTTCCGCTCCGGGCCCAGGGTGAACCACGCCACGATCGCAGACAGGTAGGCGAAGCCGGACAGGGCCAGGAGAACAGCGCGGAAGGCCTGGACGAAAGCGTCCCGGGCGGCGCCCATAAGTGCCGCGGCAGCATCAGGTGCCAGGCCCTTGGGCGCGATCAGGTCCATCAGCTCTTCTGGGCCGACCGCATGGGCGGCTGCGATGGCGGCGTCCGGTAGACCCATCAGCCTCGGTTCCAGTGCCAACATGAAGACCGGTACCAGGATCGGGCCGACCGCCGCCACCGACAGCAGCCCCGCCACCCGGCTGGCCGCGTTGTTTACGGCGGAGGCGATTCCGGCATGGTCGTCGTCGACCGAGTTCATCACCGTGGTGGTCAGCGGCGCGATGCAGATCGCCATGCCGAGACCGAGCACCATGATCCCCGGCATGTAGGTCGACCAGTAGGGGGTCCCGGTCTCGGGCCAGGCCAGCAGCATCAGCCCGATGCCGGTGACGAAGGGGCCCAGGACCAACGGCAGGCGCGGGCCGAAATTGTCGACCAGCGCGCCGGAATAGCGTGACAGCAGGAACAGCACCGCCGGGAACGGCAAAAAGCTGGCCCCCGCCTCGGACGCGCTGTAGCCGTGCACCCGGATCAGGCCCAGCGGCATGATGAACAGTACGCCGCCGAGGGCGCCGTACAACAGCAGGGTCAGAAGATTGGCGGACGCGAAGGTTTTGATCTTCATCAGATAGGGCGGCAGCATGGGGGCCTGAACCCGGCCCTCGATCCAGAAGAACAGGGCCATGAGCAGCACCCCGCTCACCGCGAGGCCGAGGATCATCCGGTTGTCCGCCTGGGATTCCCCCAGCGCGATCAGGGCCCAGGTCAGGGCACCCAGCCCGAGCATGACCAGGATCGCGCCCAGTACGTCGGGATTGCCGCGCGCACTGGCGTCCCGGCTCTCCGGGATAGCGAACGCGGCCAGGGCGAGGCAGATGCCGGCGATCGGCAGGTTGATCCAGAACGCCGCAGGCCAGGAGGTGGTGTCGACCAGCCAGCCGCCCAGCACCGGTCCGAACGCTGTGGTCATGGCGGCGAAGGCCGACCAAGCCCCGATCGCCCGGCCCCGGGTCTCGCGCGGGTAGGTGGCGCTCAGCAGGGCGAGGCTGTTCGGCACCAGGAAGGCCGAGGCGAGACCCTGGGCCGCGCGTGCGACGATCAGGGAGTCGGCATCCGTCGACAGGGCGCATCCGACGCTGGCCAACGCGAAGGCGGTGACGCCCAACATGAACACCAGCTTGCGCCCGTACCGGTCCCCGGCGGCCCCGCCCACCAGCAGGACCGCTGCCAGCATTAGAAGATAACCGTTGGCGATCCATTGCAGATCCGCAACCGAGGCCAGCAGATCCCGTTGGATTGCTGGCAGCGCCACATTCACCACCGTGGAATCGATGAACGCCAGACTGGACCCGAGCACCGTCGCGGCCAGGACCAGACCGCGCCGGGTCCGGGACAGCACAGGGGTGGCTGCGGGAGGAGACTTCGTTAGGTCTGACATTGTATCGCGTCCGATGGGCCCAATAGGTTGTCTAGCTGAGTCGGGACGGCGCGCCCAAAACCGGACGTGGGTTGTCGGACCCGTCGGCGTTCCTGTCAAATCAGATCAAACCCGAGGGCTGATGCCGATGCGGGAGCGGTTGAAGCGATTGCCGTGGTTCGGTATAGCCTTTGACGAATGGTGCCGTGCAGCAATCCTTGGAGATGGAGTATGACATACTGGGTGATCGGCGGCGAGTACGAGGATACCACGTTCACCCATATCCGAGGGGGGGACGCGGAGAAGAAAATCGGGCCGTTCGACGATTACGAGATGGCGAAGACGGTGTGGGGCAAGTTGGCCTGGCAGCATGTCGACGACGCCCATGTGCGCTATCGGATTCTGCATGAGGAGGCGACCGAGTTCTGGGTAGTCGGTGGGGTCTACAAAACCACGGATTTCACCGAGACCTCCGACGGTTCGCCGGAGGAACGAATCGGTCCGTTCGACAGTTACGAGGACGCCAAGGCTGTCTGGCAGAAAAAGGCCTGGGCAAGCGTCGATGACGCCCATTCCCGCTGGCGGATCGAGAAGGTCGGCAACTAGAATCGGGGGGGCGACGTTCGGTCCGGCGGGGTGAGGGGTCGCTGGGCGGCGGCTTCGCGAACGATCCAGCTGTCCTGAACGTAGGATTCGAATTCACTCAGCAGCCGTCCGTCGATATGGCTCCCGGCCAGCGGTCGCATGATTTCGAATGCCTTGGCGGCCGACATCGGTTCCTTATAGTCGCGCTTGTCGGTCAGGGCCGAAAAGATATCCACGACCGCGGCCAGTAGAGCCACCTCGCTGATCTCGATACCTTTCAGACCGTCTGGATAGCCGCTGCCGTCCAGCTTCTCGTGATGATGCCGGGCGGCGGCCGCGATCTCCGGCATGTCGGGATACAGCTCCTGCAAGGTATCCCCGCCCAGGCTCGCATGGGTTTTCATGATCTCGAATTCGTCGTCGGTCAGACCGGCCGGCTTCCCCAGGACTTCAGTGGGGATCTGAAGCTTGCCGGTGTCGTGCAGCAGTCCTGCCTCGGCCAGGATTCTCTGCTCCCCCGGCCCGAGACCGATTTCGGCTCCGAACCCGGACAGCAGTACCGCGACCTTGGTGCTGTGGGAGAAGGTGTAATTGTGGTGGCCGCGCAGCTGCTCGAGCATCAGTGAGGTGCGCGGCGTGTTCGCCACCTGGGTCAGTCGGGTGGCGGCGGTGCTGAAGAGCGCCCGGGCGAAGGCCGGGTCGGACGGGTCGGACGGGAGGTTGGCCATCACGTCGAACGCTTCCTTGGCGGTCACCAGCGCCTTGCGGCTGTCTCGGTCCAAGGCATTCCAGGCCAGCGAATCTCGCCGCTCATAGGCGGACCAGAAGGCGGAAAGCATGGTGGCGACCGGCAAATCGCCGCTGAATTCGGTATCCGCCCGGGCGTCGCCCGGATCCGGCCCGTCGACTTCGGTGTCCGTGTCCCGCACCAGGCCGATCACGATGTCGCCGCCGTTCGGCAGGTCACGAAGCCGCGCGATCACCTCGCCCGCCGCCGCGTCCTTGCCGCCGGAATCCACCAGGGCCGCGGCGATGGTCCGGTTCCGAAAGTCGTCGATCCCGTCGGGTGTAGTGATCAGAAACACGTTGAAATGCCGGTGCAGGGTGCGGGTCAACTGCCCGAACCGGGCGCCTCTTCTGGAGTAGAAAAGCAGGGAATCCTGTGACATGCGCGTTCCGGTGCCCCGACTTTCCGCAATCCGATCGTGCCGAGCATTGACCATTAGATGCCCGTCGTTAACAAATCCTTTCGGGCCTGTCGAATTGATGGACGTTCGCGAAGATCGGGTTTGTCATCGGTCCACCGGGTGTGCACCCTTTCGGTTCCACGACCTTTCAGCCGGAGAGACCGACATGGCCGATTCCTCGAACAGCGCGCATCGGCTCAAGGCCGGGCCAGACAGCATCCACTGGGGGTGGTTTGCCGCCGATCTGCCGCCGGTCTTCCGGATCGCGAGCGGCGAGCGGATCACGGTGGAAACCGTCTCGGGCGGACCGGACAATCTGCCGGGCGAGGGCTATCACGTACCGTCGGAGCTGCTGGAGATCCATCAGAAGAGCACCCGTCGGGTGCCCGGCCATCTGCTGACCGGGCCGATCGCCGTGGACGGTGCCGAGCCGGGGGACATTCTCGAAATCAAGATCCTCGATATTCAGCTGCGTCAGGACTGGGGCTACACCTTCCTGCGGCCGCTGTCCGGGGCCCTGCCGGACGACTTCGCGGTCGGTGAGAAGATGATTGTCCGGCTCGACAAGGCACGGAACAGGGGTATTCTGCCCTGGGGCACCGAGCTGCCGCTGCGGCCCTTCTTCGGGGTGATGGGGGTGGCGCCGCCGCCGGCCTGGGGCACGATCTCGACGATCCAGCCGCGCGCCCATGGCGGCAATCTCGACAACAAGGAGCTGATCCCCGGCACCACCCTGTATCTGCCGGTCTTCGTCGAGGGCGGCAACCTGTCGCTCGGGGACGGACACGGGGTGCAGGGCGACGGCGAGGTCTGCGTGACCGCGATCGAGACGGCGCTGGAAGGCACGGTCGAGGTCCATGTCCGTAAGGATCTGGGTCTGGCCGGCAAGGGTTGGTCCTATCCGCGGGCGGAGACGCCGACCCATCTGATGACCATGGCGATGAACCCGGATCTCGACACGGCGGCGCGCGACGCGTTGCGCGGCATGCTGGACTGGGTGACCGAGACCACCAACCTCTCCCGCGCCCAGGCTTATATGCTGTCGAGCCTGGCGGCCGATGTGCGGGTCACCCAACTGGTCAACGACCACAAGGGGATCCACGTGATGATGCCGAAAAGCGCGTTGTAGCGGGCTACCGAACCGTCAGCCGGGCCAGCGCCGCCCGGCCGGCGGCGAGCACATCTTCCAGATCGTCCGGCGTGACATGGGGGTAATGCCGGACAAGCCATTCCGGGGCCACGAACGGCGTGTCCTTGTAGCGCTCATGGTCCAGGGTCGCGTCCAGCAGACCGATCAGGATCTGCAGCTTGATCGCACGCGCGGTCTGACCCTCGGGCAGTGGCTTTGGCTCATCATCGAACATGGCTGCACGGTATCGGTCCGGCGGATGATTGCAAGCGCTATCCAAAAAGCCGGCTACTCGCTCCCGGCCAGAGCGGCGATCGCGATGAGCCCAAGTTCGAAATCGGCCGCCCGGTAACGCCGGCCGCCGACCGCCCGGTAGAAGTCCATGGCGCTGGCATTGTCCGGATGCACCTGCCAGGTGATCCAGCGACAGGAGCGGGCCTGAGCCTCCCGTGCGAGCGCCGCCATGAGGGCACGGCCGACCCCGTAGCCGCGGGTGCGAGACTCGACGAACAGATCCATCAGAACCAGTCCGGGGCCGCCGTGGCCGACATGAAACCCGCCGTGATGCAGCAGATAGCCCACGACGCGGCCATCGCGTTCCGCCACCAGCCCGTCGAACCTGCGATCCGGGCCGGTGCCCCACCGCACCACATCCTCGGCGTGGAACGGCGGCGGCGGTGCACCTTCGAACGCGGAGAGCGAGGCCGCCAGTTCGGCGACGCGACCGGCGTCGTCCGGCGTCAGCGCCCTAATGCGAATCCGGGCGTCGACCGCAGTCTTGGTCTCTGCAGGCTTGTCTCCAGTAGCAGGCCGTACCTCACGGGCAGACGGGTTGATCATGTGCGCCTCTCTGCGTCCAATCCGCCGAGCATACTGAAATTCGACGGGATGGTCGCATATCATGCGTATGGATGGTCGCATATGATGGGTAACACACTGGAATAACCGGACCGGCCCCACATGTTCCGTGTCAGGGTCGGACTGCAGGCAATTGAGGACGAACAACGGCAAGATGACAGCCCCGCGAGATTCCAAGACATCGCAAGGCCTGACCACTCCGGATGGTGGACGGATTACCGACGGCGAATCTGCGCCCGATGAGGTCGAGGCCTTTCTGAGCAAGGTCAAAGCGATGCCCAAATCGGCCGCGACCGGCCGGCGGGGCCGCCTGGTGTTCGCGCTGGACGCCACCGCCAGCCGTGGGCCGACCTGGGACCGGGCCTGTCATATCCAGGCCGAGATGTTCCATCAGACTTCAGCCCTGGGCGGGCTGGATGTCCAGCTGGTGTTCTATCGCGGGTACCGGGAGTGCAAGGCCTCGAAATGGTACTCCGATCCGCAGGCCCTGGCGAAGGTCATGACCGGGGTCCGGTGTCTCGGCGGCCAAACCCAGCTCGGGCGCATCCTCAAGCACACGATCACGGAGACCGGCCGGGCGCGGGTCAATGCGGTGATTTTCGTCGGCGACGCCTTCGAGGAGGATATCGATGAGGTTTGCCACCTTGCGGGTGAGCTCGGCGTTCTGGGCGTGCCGGTGTTCCTCTTCCACGAAGGGGGAGATCCGCTGGCGGCCCGCGCCTTCCGCCAGATCGCACAGCTTACCAAGGGCGCCTATTGCCCCTTTGACGCAGACAGCGCCGACCGACTAAAGGAGCTGCTGGCGGCGGTGGCGGTCTATGCAGCCGGCGGACGCAAGGCGCTGCTGGAGTTTGGCAGGCGATCCGGCGGCGACGGGGTCCGCCTGCTGACCAGCCAGATCACCGGAGGGGCCGGACGATGACCTATTTGGTCCTCGGCCTGTCCGTGCTGATCGGACTTGGTCTGATGGGGCGCTGGCTGCTGAATGCCGAGCCGAGAGTCTTGCTCAAGATCCTGAAATGGGGCGGTCTGATCGTTCTGGGTCTGGTCGGACTGTTCATCCTGTTCAGAGGTCGGCTCGACTACGTCGTCTATGCGGCGACCGTGGTTCTGCCATTCCTGTTCCGTTGGCGCGGCGTGCTGCAGGCGATCCGGAATGCCGCCAAGACTGCGCGCGGTCCCAGCCCGGGGCAAAGCTCCGACGTGCGGACCCGGTATCTCGCCATGACCCTGGACCACGATTCCGGTGAAATGGCGGGTGAAGTGATCGCCGGGACATTCGCGGGCGCTCGCTTGGATCAGTTGTCGCCCGCGCAGCTTTCGGAACTCCATGCCGAGGTGTCGGACGATCCCAGGTCGGTCCAGGTGCTTGAAGCCTGGATCGAACGGGTGCACGGCGAGGACTGGCGGGCCGAGGAGGAACCCTCCGAGACCCGGTCCGGGGCCGACGAACCTGAAATGACCCGGGCCTATGCTCTGTCGATTCTGGGCCTCTCCGAAGGTGCGTCCGAAAGCGAGATTCGGGAGGCGCATCGCCGACTTATGATGGCGAATCACCCGGATAAGGGTGGATCATCCGTGATCGCATCCCAGATAAACAGGGCGAAAGACTATCTGATCGGCAAATGATGGTCGCCGGATCGGCATCAGGGGGGAGCCGTAAACCGGCAAGACTCGGGCGGGTATGACGACCGTCCGTCACGAGTCCGCTTGCGTCGCGTGGCCGATTTGGCAATAAACAATTAACCAGTAAGGAGCGGATGCCGCCCGGTGTCCGAGTTGATTTTATGCCCGTACCCGTTCGTAAAGCGATTTTCCCGGTTGGCGGTCTTGGCACGCGGTTTTTGCCCGCGACCAAGTCGATGCCGAAGGAAATGCTGACCGTCGTCGACAAGCCGCTGATCCAATACGCGGTCGAGGAAGCGCGCTCGGCGGGTATCGAGGAGTTCATCTTCGTCACGGGCCGCGGCAAGACCGCAATCGAGGATCACTTTGACCATGCGGTCGAATTGCAGGGGATGCTGACCCGGCGGGGCAAATCCGATGCCCTGGATCTGCTGAACGAGACGATTCCGGAGCCGGGCCAGTTCGCCTATACCCGGCAGCTTGAGCCGATGGGCCTGGGACACGCGGTCTGGTGCGCCCGCAACTTCGTCGGCAGCGAGCCGGTGGCCGTGCTGCTGGCGGACGACTTGATCCTGGGCGAGCAGGGCTGTCTCAAGCAGATGATCGAGGCCTACAACGATGTAGGTGGCAACATGGTCGCGGTGATGGAGGTTCCGAAGGAGCAGACCTCCAGCTACGGGATCATCACGCCTGGCGACGAAGAAGGCCGCATGATCGAGGTCCGCGGCATGGTGGAGAAGCCCAAGTCGGAAGAAGCCCCGTCGAATTATGCGGTGATTGGCCGCTACATCCTGCAGCCGAAGGTGTTCTCAGACTTGGCACGGCAGGAACCCGGTGCGGGCGGCGAGATCCAGTTGACCGATGCTCTGGCGCGGCAGCTTGGCTTGCAGCCCTTCAACGGGTATCTGTTCGAAGGGCGGCGGTTCGACTGCGGTAACAAGGTTGGCTTCCTTGAAGCCAATATCGCATTCGCGCTAGACCGACCGGATATGAAGGACGCGGTGTCCACGATCCTAAACAACTACGTCTGACGACCCCGGGGCCCATAGCGCGGTAACCGGCGGCGGGAGAACCCTTCATGCGTATCGCGATGATCGGCACCGGCTATGTCGGCCTTGTGTCGGGTGCGTGCTTTTCCGAGTTCGGTGTCGACGTGGTTTGCGTCGATGTGGAAGAGCGGAAGATCGTACGGCTGAAGAACGGCGAGATCCCGATCTTCGAGCCCGGTCTGGACGACCTGGTCAGGAGCAATGTGGAGGCGGGTCGCCTGTCGTTCACGACAAGCCTGGCCGAGGGCGTGAAGGGGGCCGACGCGGTCTTCATCGCCGTGGGCACACCGAGCCGACGCGGCGACGGTCATGCGGATCTCAGCTACGTCTACCAGGCGGCCGAACAGATCGCGGACGCCATCGAGGGCTATACGGTGGTGGTCACCAAATCGACCGTGCCGGTCGGCACCGGGCGTGAAGTGGCGAAGATCATCGCCGCACGCAAGCCGGGTCTTGAATTCGATGTGTGCTCGAACCCGGAGTTCCTGCGGGAAGGGGCGGCGATCAGCGACTTCATGCGCCCGGACCGGGTGGTGATCGGCGCCGACAGTCAGCGGGCGCGGGACGTGATGTCGCAGCTCTATCGCCCGCTCTATCTGATCGAGACGCCGATCGTGTTCACCTCGCTCGAGACTTCCGAGCTGATCAAGTACGCGGCCAATACCTTCCTCGCGACCAAGATCACCTTTATCAACGAGGTGGCGGATCTGTGCGAGAAAGTCGGCGCTGACGTTCACGACGTGGCGCGGGGCATCGGACTGGACAACCGGATCGGTAAGAAGTTCCTCCATCCGGGCCCAGGCTATGGCGGGTCGTGCTTTCCAAAGGACACCCTCGCGCTGGTCAAGACCGCACAGGATTACGGCGCTCCGCTACGGATCGTCGAGACCGTGGTGGACATCAACGACAAGCGCAAGCGCAGCATGGCCGACCGGATCATCGAAACCTGTGGCGGCTCGGTCCAGGGCAAGACGGTGGCGTTGCTGGGTCTGACCTTCAAGCCGAACACCGACGACATGCGCGACAGCCCGTCGCTCGACATCGTGCCGGCGCTGCTGGCGGCGGGGGCGACCGTGCGCGCCTACGACCCGGAAGGGATGGACGAAGCGGTCAAACTGCTGCCCGACATCACCTATGCCCAGGGTGCCTACGACGCGATGACGGGCGCGGATGTCGCGGTGATCGTCACCGAGTGGAACGAGTTTCGCGGCCTGGATGTGAAACGCATGAAGGCGACGTTGAAGTCGCCGGTCGTGGTCGATCTGCGCAATGTCTACGAGCCGGATGTGATGCAGGAAGCAGGGTTCACCTATACCTGCATCGGCCGCGGCGTGGAGCGCTTGAATAAGAAACGGGAGGCCGCCGAATGAGCACGCCAGCTTACATTTTCGACCCCACGATCCTGCGCGAATACGATGTCCGTGGCGTGATCGGAAAGACGCTGTCCGCCGCCGATGCCCGCGCCCTGGGTCACGCTTTCGGCTCGATCGTTGCGCGTGCAGGGGGCAAGCGGGTGTGGGTCGGTCGGGACGGACGTCTGTCCTCGCCCGAGATGGCGTCGGCTGTGGCGGCGGGTCTGCAGGCGGCGGGGATCGACGTGATCGATGTCGGCGGCTGTCCGACCCCGATGCTGTACTACGCGGTCTACAATCAGGATGCCGATGGCGGCATCATGATCACCGGCAGCCACAATCCGCCGGACTATAACGGTTTCAAGATGATGCTGGGCAAACGGCCGTTCTTCGGCGCCGACATCCAGAGGCTGGGGGAGATCGCCGGTGCCGGAGATTTTGTCGAGGGATCGGGCGGTTGTACGACCGTCGATCTTTTTCAGGATTATGTCGATCGTCTGATGAAGGATTACCTGCCGGGCCGGCCGCTCAAGGTGGTCTGGGACTGCGGCAACGGCGCCACCGGTCCGGCGACCGAGGCGCTGGCCAAGGCCCTGCCGGGCGAGCACCAGGTGCTGTTCCCCGAGGTCGACGGCACATTCCCGAATCACCATCCGGATCCGACCCTGCCCGAAACCCTGGAGACCCTGCGCCAGGCGGTGGCCGACATGGGTGCCGACATGGGGATCGGTTTTGACGGGGACGGCGACAGGATCGGCGTGATCGACAACAAGGGCCGGGTGCTGTGGGGCGACCAGTTGGTCGCGGTCTATGCGACCGAGGTCCTGGCCGAGCACCCGGGCGCCACCGTCATCGCCGACGTGAAAGCCAGCCGGGTCCTGTTTGACAGGATCGCGACTCTGGGCGGCACGCCGCTGATGTGGCGGACCGGTCATTCGCTGATCAAGACCAAGATGGCCGAGACCGGCGCGCCGCTGGCCGGTGAGATGAGCGGGCATCTGTTCTTCAAGGACAAGTATTTCGGCTTCGACGATGCGCTCTATGCCGCGATCCGGCTGATGTCGCTGATCGCCCGGGCGGACCGGCCGCTGTCGGACTTCCGGGACGAACTGCCGGAGACGGTCAGCACCCCGGAAATCCGCTTCCCGTGCCCGGAAGAACGCAAGTTCTCCGCGGTGGAGGAGGTGAAGGCCAATCTGGACGGGGTATCCGGCATCGACGTGAACGCGGTCGACGGGGTCCGGGTCACCTCCGCGGACGGCTGGTGGCTGCTGCGGGCTTCCAATACCCAGGATGTTCTGGTCGCCCGCGCCGAAGCGAACGATCAAGCGGCTCTGGACCGGTTGAAGGCGCTGCTGCGCGGAGCTTTGGAAAAGGTCGGGGTCGCCGTCCCGGAGTTCTGATTTAGCCGGCTTTTCCGGTTGCCACCGTGGCACCGAGATCCATCGAGCCCGGTACAGGGACGCACGGCAGGTGTCGGCGCTTCAGGCCGAGGCAGGCTTCCCGCGCTTCGTCCTCGGTCAGGCCGAACAGCCGCGCCCGGAAGATGGCGCCGCTGCGGCGTTCCAGGATTTCAACCCGGTTTTCCGCTTCGCCCAGCATATCCGGCAGATGACCCTTGGCCGCGGCGATCGAGCGCTTGGCGCGCATCTCCGTCGAATAGGCGCCAACCTGAACACCCCAATCGCTGTGGTCGTCAGTGGAGCCGGATTCCAATTCCGGCGCCGGCATATTAGGGAGCACCGAGGCGGTCACGACCGCAGTATGCCCGTCTTTTGGCTTGGGAACCTGGGTGGTCGCAGGCGAGTCCGCGGCGGCCAACTGGATCACCGGTCGCAGTGTCGGGACCGGCGGCAGCAGGTCGGCGACACGCAGTTCGGAGGCTTTCTTGAAGCCGGTGTTCAGAAGTTTGATCATGTGATTGTCGCGGCGTGAGCCGGTGCGGCCGCCGAACACCACGCCGATCAGCCGCCGCCCGTTCCGTTCCACCGTCGCCACCAGATTGAATCCCGAGGCGTTGATGTAGCCGGTCTTGATACCGTCGGTGCCGTTATACCGGGTGAGCAGCTTGTTGTGGTTGTTGTAGGTCCGCCCGCCATAGCTGAACGCCTTGGTCGAGAACAGGTGGTAATAGTCGGGAAAGTCCCGGCGCATGGCGATCGCGAGCGTGGCCATGTCGCGCGCTGTGGTGACCTGATTCGGGTGATGCAGGCCCGACGCGTTGCGGAAGGTGGTTCTGCCCATCCCGAGTGTCCGGGCCCTGTCCGTCATTTTCAGCGCGAACTTGTACTCGGTCCCGCCAAGTGCCTCCGCCACGGTCACGGCCACGTCATTGGCCGACTTGGTGACGAGCGCCCGAATGGCCGACCTGACGTCGATTGTCGAGCCGGCCTTCAGGTAGAATTTCGACGGCGGTTGACCTGCCGCACGGGCCGAGACTTTCAGGCGATCGGTCGGCTTCAGGCGCCCTTCCTCGAGTGCCTCGAACAGCATGTAGAGGGTCATGATCTTGGTTAGCGACGCGGGGTGGCGCTTGGAATTCGCATATCGGGCGTGCAGGACGGCGCCGGTTTCCGCATCCATGATCAGTGAGGCGTATTTACTAGCCGCCGACGCGGGGTGTGCCCCGGCTGTCAGCATCGCACCCGCGAACAGAGCCGCGCACACCAGACCTCTGATCTTCGAAACCAACCGCATACGCGCCACCGAGCTGTCCTGTTCGAGATCCGCGCCGGACCGTGTCGAAATCCACACTGAACGGGAGTTGTGCACCCCCGCCGGAACCGGTTTCCAGCGCACCCGCCTTCGATTTGGCTCCAGTCTAGGCGTTGTCTTAGCTTTTGTCCATAACCAATTGATTTGGATATTGGAAGGGGTGTTGGGGGTGTTCACTAATTAAGGCGGTTTCCAGAATTGAAGTCTTTCAGGTTCCAGGAACAATATGAATTTGGAAAATTTTTGCTGCAAAGCAACAAAAAGATCTTGACCCTGCGAGGCGATATCCCACATATCGGTTATGTTGCGGTGCACAAGAGCCGTACGACAATTCGGACCGCCGAGCTTGGCGTGAGACATCCGCCGGGTCCCCGGCGACCAGACTGCCGAAAAGGCAAAGGAGATAAGATATGACCACGACTAAGAAAACCGCTTCTGCGACCAACAACGCTGCCGACAGTGTCATGTCGGCCGGCAAGGAAACTGTCGAGAAGATCACCAAGGTTGGCCAGGAGACCATGCAGAAGAACTTCGAGCAGGCCGTTGAGATGAGCAAGGGCAACATCGAGAAGCAGACCCAGAACGTCATGAAGAGCTATGACGAGGTGAACAAGCTCGCACAGGCCAACTACGATGCGATGAACAAGTCGTTTGGCGTGTTCACCAAGGGCTTTGAAGACGTCTCCAAGGCCTGGGCGGCGTTCACCCAGAGCTCGATCGACGCGACCGTTGCCTACAGCAAGGATGCGATGGCGGCCAAGACCGTAAACGAGCTGGTCGACATGAACAGCACCTTCACAAAGTCGCAGCTTGATGCCTTCGTTTCCGAAAGCGCCAAGATCTCGGAGATGACCGTGAAGACCACCAATGAGGCCATTGCTCCGCTGAAGGCACGGGTCGAGAAGACCGTGGAAACCTTCGCAAAGCCGATCGCGGCCTAGTCGGAGGATCTCGACGCTGGCGCCCGATGTCAGGTCTAGAAGTATTCCAAAAACCCGGCCCTCGCGGCCGGGTTTTTTTGTGCGCACGCGAATGATCAAGAAATCCGGGGATAATATGCGAGGCCGGACAGAAATTTTCCGGCCCCGCGACGCCGCGTCGAGGCGCGCCATCCGCCTGAACCCCGCACCAGACGGGCCGTTTGGGGCATCGCAGCGAGGCCCGGTCGGGGTCGCGCCCGGAAATCGCCTTGATTGATGGCCGTTGCCCCCCTTTTCGCAGGCGACATAAATCTCATATCCTCTATCCAAGATCTGGAGTCCGGGAGTAAAATGCGACGTGAACCCGAGCGGCAATTCAAGGCGACCATGACGGGATCCAAATTACTCATGACCCTCTCGAATTTTGACCTCGCCCTTACGATTGGCGGAGGATCGGTTGCTCCGGATATGAGTGACAAGGACCGCGATCCCGGCGGCGATGATTCCGGCGGGACGAATACCGGTGTGGTGGTCAAGACCAAACCGAAGACTAAGAAACCATCAATGTACAAGGTCATCATGCTGAATGATGACTACACTCCCATGGAATTCGTAATTTACGTTTTGGAAAGGTTCTTCTCGAAAAATCGGGAAGAGGCGACCCGGATCATGCTGCACGTGCATCAGCGCGGCGTCGGGGTCTGCGGGGTCTTCACCTACGAGGTGGCGGAGACCAAGGTGACCCAAGTGATGGATTTCGCGCGTCAAAATCAGCATCCGCTCCAATGCACCCTCGAGAAAGATTGACCCATGCTCTCGAAGTATCTGGAACAGAGCCTTCACCGCGCCCTTGGGCTTGCGAACGATAAGCACCACGAATACGCAACGCTTGAACACCTGCTGTTCGCGCTGACCGAGGACCAGGACGCGCTTGCCGTGCTCCGGGCCTGCGGGGTGGATATCGACAAGCTGCGGGCGGACCTTACGGGATATATCGACACAGAGTTGACCAATCTCGTCGGCTCATCCTCGGAAGAGGCCAAGCCGACCGCCGGTTTTCAGCGGGTCGTGCAGCGGGCGGTGATCCACGTGCAGTCGTCCGGACGCGAGGAAGTGACCGGGGCGAACGTGCTGGTCGCCCTGTTGAGCGAACGGGAAAGCAATGCGGTGTATTTCCTGCAGGAGCAGGAGATGACCCGGTTCGATGCCGTCAGCTATATCAGCCACGGCATCGCCAAGGTCGCCGGCCATCAGCAGGAGCGCAAGGTCGAGGGGGCCGACGAGGAATCCAAGTCCGAAGAGGTCAACAAGCAGGGCCACGAGGCGCTGGACGCCTATTGCGTCGACCTGAACAAGAAAGCCGCCTCCGGCAAGATCGACCCGCTGATCGGGCGTGCGCACGAGGTTGAGCGGACCATTCAGATTCTGTGCCGCCGGACCAAGAACAACCCGCTCTACGTTGGGGATCCGGGCGTCGGTAAGACCGCCATCGCCGAAGGTCTGGCGAAGCGGATCGTCGACGGCGATGTGCCCGAGGTCCTGATCAACGCGCAGATCTTCTCGCTCGACATGGGCGCACTGCTGGCGGGTACCCGGTACCGCGGTGATTTCGAGGAACGTCTGAAGGCGGTGGTCTCGGAACTGGAGCAGAATCCGCAAGCGGTGCTGTTCATCGACGAGATCCACACGGTGATCGGCGCCGGCGCCACTTCGGGCGGGGCGATGGACGCCTCGAACCTGCTTAAGCCGGCCCTGCAATCGGGTGGCCTGCGCTGCATCGGCTCGACCACCTACCGCGAATACCGCAGCTATTTCGAGAAGGATCGTGCTCTGGTCCGCAGGTTCCAGAAGATCGATGTGAACGAACCGTCGATCCCTGATACGATCAAGATCCTCAAGGGGTTGAAGCCGTATTACGAGGAGCATCACGGGGTGCGCTACACGGCGGATGCGCTGAAGACTGCGGTTGAGCTGTCCGCCAAATATATCGGCGACCGCAAGCTGCCGGATAAGGCGATTGACGTGATCGACGAGGTCGGCGCGGCCCAGATGCTGGTGCCCGCCTCCCGGCGTAGGAAGACGATCGGGGTCAAAGAGGTCGAGGAGATCGTCGCGAAGATCGCGCGGATCCCCCCGAAATCGGTCTCGACCGACGACAAGACTGTGCTGCTCAACCTTGAGCGCGATCTCAAGACCGTGGTGTTCGGTCAGGACGAGGCGATCGCGTCCCTGTCCAGTGCGATCAAACTGGCGCGGGCGGGTCTGCGCGAGGCGGACAAGCCGATCGGCAACTACCTGTTCTCCGGTCCGACCGGTGTCGGCAAGACCGAGGTGGCCCGTCAGCTCTCCCATATCCTGGGTGTTGAGTTGGTCCGCTTCGATATGTCCGAGTACATGGAGCGGCACAGTGTCAGCCGTCTGATCGGTGCCCCTCCCGGCTATGTCGGCTTCGACCAGGGCGGTCTGTTGACCGACCAGATCGATCAGCATCCCCATTGCGTGCTGTTGCTGGATGAGATCGAGAAGGCACATCCGGATCTGTTCAACGTGCTGCTGCAGGTGATGGATCACGGCAAGCTGACCGACCACAACGGCAAATCGGTCGACTTCCGCAACGTGGTCCTGGTGATGACCACCAATGCCGGCGCCGCCGATCTCGCCAAGGAGGCAATCGGCTTCGCCCGCGACGGACGGGAAGGCGACGACAAGGAGGCGATCAACCGGATGTTCTCTCCGGAGTTCCGGAACCGTCTGGATGCGGTCGTGCCGTTCAAGCAGCTGTCCAAGGACACGATCGGCCGGGTGGTCGACAAGTTCGTCATTCAGCTTGAGGCGCAGCTGGCCGATCGCAATGTCACGATCGATCTGACCGAGGCGGCCCGCACCTGGCTGGGCGACAAGGGCTACGACAAGAACTACGGCGCCCGTCCACTCGCCCGTGTCATCCAGGAGCACGTCAAGAAGCCGTTGGCCGAGGAGCTTCTGTTCGGACGTCTTGTGAAGGGCGGGCTGGTCGCCATCGGCGTACTCGACGACAAGCTGGTCTTCGATTTCGACGAGGAGCTGAAACCGACCCCGCGCCCGAAAAAGGGCGACGGCAAGGGCGACTCGAAGAAGACGTCGGAAATGGTGAAATAGCAAACGGTTCGAGTGCCGGACCTGTGAAGCGCCCTCCGGCTTTCCGGGGGGCGCTTTCCGTTTGGGCGCGCTCCGCCCTGGGCTCCGGCTGGGCCATGAGAGGGCCCTAGAATGCCGAAAGCCCCGCCGGGGCGGGGCTTCAACGGATTGTCATATTTTGTTCGGGCCTTCGCCCGGCGATCCTCAAGCGGCCTGCTTGAAGCCCTCGTCGGTCAGCGCGGCGTTCAGCGCCCAGGGGTCGACCCGGGTGGTGTCGTTCGCCGTGGCGACCACGTCACCGTGGGTGTTCGCGAGTTTCAGAATGGTGTCGAGCGTCAGTCCAGTCTGCTCGGCGGCTTCGCGCAACGTCAGCACGTGGGTGGTTCGCATGTCAGCCTCCTTTCGGTTCGATGTTGTCATCAGGTTGCGTTCACAAGCTCTCGACCGGAGGTGCTGCGCAGGGAAATTCCCGGAGCAGATCATCAAGGTCGCGAAGGCCGCCAACGGATGTTCGATGACCCGTTCAAAACCTTCAAGCTGTCGTGATCTGACACCTAATGTGTTCCGAAAATCTTAAGACGCAAGACTTTTTATGTGTTTTTCTTGACAGGGCAGATATGCATGTTGCGTTGCAGCAACAGTCGCACGCGGCTAACCCTCTTTTCTAAAGGGGCTTTCTTCCATCAGAAGCGAAATTTCGTGCGCGACCTGGTGGCTTTCCCGGCGCAGGAAATCTTCAACCGCATCCGAGAATCCCGGGTTTGCGATCAGATGTGCTGAGTGTGTCGCGACCGGAAGATAGCCACGTTGGATCTTGTGCTGACCTTGCGCGCCGGCTTCGACGGTTTTCAGGCCACGCTCGATGGCGAAGTCGATCGCCTGATAATAACAGGTCTCGAAGTGCAGGTGCTTGTAGTGCTCGACGCAGCCCCAGTTCCGGCCGTACAGGGTCTCGGTGCCGATCAGATTGAGGGCTCCAGCCACCGGAACGCCCTCATCCTCGACCATCACCAGCAGCACCCGGTCGGCCAGCTTTTCCCCCAGAAGGGCGAAGAACCGGCGGTTCAGATAGGGGGAGCCCCATTTGCGGTCGGCGGTGTCCATGTAGAAATGGAAGAACGCGTCCCAATGCTTGTCCTCGATTTCGGCGCCGACCAGCCGCCGGATCGTCAGTCCGGTCTCCGCTACCTCCCGCCGTTCCTTGCGGATCGACTTGCGCTTGCGGGAGGATAGGGCGGCGAGGAATTCATCGAAGGTCTGATAGCCGTCATTGGACCAGTGATATTGGATCCCCATGCGCCGCATCATGCCCAGCTCGCTCAACCGGTCGGCCTGGGCCGGGGTGGGAAAGTTGATATGGGCGGAGGAGACCTCCAATCGCTCCATCAGCCCGATCACGCCGCCGAGAAGAATCTCCTCGACCGTGGCCCGGTCGGCTCCGTCGCGTACGAGCAGACGCGGACCGGTCGCCGGCGTGAACGGCACCGCGCAGAGCAGCTTCGGGTAGTAGCGCCCGCCCGCCCTTTCGAACGCATCTGCCCAACCCCAGTCGAAGATGTATTCGCCTTGGGAATGGCCCTTGAGATAGAGCGGCATGGCGCCGATCGCCCGACCACCGCCATCCTCCACCACCAGGTGGCGGGGCAGCCAGCCGGTCTCGGCCCGCACCGAGCCGCTCTCTTCAAGGGCCGAGAGGAAGGCGTGGCTCAGGAACGGGTTGGTGGGCCCGGCGCAGGAATCCCATTGGCCGGCGTCTATATCCGACATCCCGCCGAGCACTTTGACTTCCGGACGGATATCGTCGCCGTCAGGCATGCGGACTCCTCGTTCGGGCTGCGGGCGTAGTTCTCATGGTATTGAGGTGGCCGCGAAGCCCGGTTCGGCAAGGGCACCGCGTCCCCGCTGCCCTGATCAGACTTCGATCTGGAACACGCCCTCTACCTCGACCGACACGCCGCGCGGCAGCGCGTTTGTGCCGACCGCGAACCGCGAATGCCGGCCCCGGCTTTCGAACGCAAGCACCATCAGATCGGAGGCGCCGTTGATGACTTCCGGCTGCTCGGTGAAATCATCGACGCAGTTCACGAAGCCGCCGAGTTTGACGACCTGAACCACCTTGTCGAGGTTCCCGTAGGTGGCGGCCTTGGCTTGGCTCAGCAGGTTGATCGCGCAGATCCTGGCGATCGCCTTGGCGGCGTCGGTGTCCAGATCCCGTCCAACCTTGCCGATTCCCTCGATCTTACCGTCCACCATCGGGATCTGCCCGGATACAAAGACCAGATCGCCGACCCGGGTGAAGGGTATGTAGTTGGCGGCAGGTGCGGTCGGGGCGGGGATGACGATACCGGCGGCCTTGAGGCGCTCTTCGACTTGGCTGGACATGCGGGTCTCCAATCATGGCGGGGTGGTTCGTACAGGGTGCGAAATCTCCGCGCAGGGTAGCGATACGGGTCCGGACGCGCCAGTGGCGGGTCGGAAAATTCAGAGCGGTTTGGGAGGGTTATGGCGAAGAAAGGGTGCGCCATCCATCCGGAGACGCACCCAGTTTGTGGACGACAGAGGAGCGTCCAGGGAGCTTCACAGGCATGGGGCGATCTATCACCCCCGATCTTCCACCGTGGGAGAGACGGTGGAACCGCTGCCTCGGATCCGACTGAAACACTCAAACATCGTGTCCGAGGGCATTCAAATTTCAATATATAGTATACCTAGCGCAAGTCTCTTTCAATATGTATTAGTTTAAGTTCCAGGCTTGAAGATTCTGTTAACATCGCGGACGATTTTTCCGGGAAATGGACACATTTTTCCACATACCGTAATATGTGCATCCAGTTCCGTCCGCGAGGCTCCTGCCAACATCCTGAAATTGAGAGTGCCGATGTCGACCTCTGTTAGGGCAACAGAAGCTTTTGAAGCTGTGTCAGACGCCTCTCCAGCTTTGGGCTCCCTGTCGCGCGGCGAGCCGATCCAGGTTTTCGCAGCGCCGCCGGGCACGCCTGCCAGGCCGCAGATAGGGCGGGCGGAGGGTGTCCGGCTTTGGGACACGGCCGGGCGTTGTTATCTTGACGCGAGTTCAGGGCCGGTCGCCTACAATCTGGGGTACGGAAATCGGCGCGTTCTGGACGCCATGCAGGCTCAGGCCGAGGCGGCGGCGTTCGCCAATGTCTCCCATTTCGAGAGCGCCGCGAACCGGAATTTCGCCGAACTTCTGACCGAGAAGGCCGGTCCTGGCTTCGACCGGGCCTTTATCGTTGCCGGTGGATCCGAAGGGATCGAGGCCGCGCTCAAGCTGGCCCGCCAGATCGCCGTCTCCAGGGGCGAGCGCCGACGGTGGAAGGTGATTTCCCGTCAGCCCTCCTATCACGGCAATACGTTAGGGGCTCTCTCCGTCAGCGGCGATCCGAATGCGCACGCCATGTTCGGACCGATGATGGCGGATATGCCGAAAGTTCCGGCCCCCACCTCCCTGCGTCTGCCAAGCGGCCACACGCGCGAGAGCTGGGCGGAGGTGTGCGCCGATGCCTTGGAGCAGCAGATCCTTCACCAGGGCCCGGAATCGGTGCTGGCGTTTCTGCAGGAGCCGGTGGGCGGACTGGCGACGGGCGCCTTGGTTCCGACCGACCTTTACATGCGCCGGGTGCGCGAGATCTGCGACCGCCATGGGGTGCTGCTGATTCACGACGAGGTGATGAGCGGTGGCGGTCGGACCGGAACGTTCCTGGCCCATCACCATTGGACGGATTGCAAGCCCGATCTGATTGTCATGGCGAAGGGAGTCGGGGCCGGATTTTTCCCCCTGGGCTTGGTGCTGGCCGGGCGTGAGGATGTGGAGCGGGTCGCCAGGGGTGGCGGGTTCATGCATGGGCATACCGCTTTGGCCAGCCCGCTGGCCTGCGCGGTCGGACTTGCGGTGCTGCAGGAAACGCTGGAACGCGATCTGGTGTCACGGGCGGGAGTGCTGGGTGCACGGCTGCGGGCAGGTATGGATCGTATTGCACAACGCCTCCCAATCGTCGGCGAGGTGCGCGGCAAAGGCATGCTGATGGCTATTGAGCTTGTGGCCGATTCTGATGAGAAGCGGCCATTTCCAATTGCCGCGCAAGCCGGTGCGATGCTGTCGAAAGCGGCTATGGAGTTGGACCTCATTCTCTACCAGCGCCGCACGAACGGCGGCCGAGACGGGGATTGGGTCATGTTGTCCCCTCCTCTTGTCGCCACCGATGCGGATATTGATGAAATCTTGGACAAGACCGAGCGGGCGCTGGAAGCAGCGAGCGACCGACTTGGGGGGGTGTCGTGATGGGCCCTGTCGGAAACCCGGGCCGGAGTGTTGACGATTTGTTAACCCGTAAGGTGCTAATATAAAGCCATGAGAAACTCACCTTACATGGTCCGCGAGGCGGTCCAGCGCCAATTGTCCAACCATAAAAAATGGTTAGAGGGCGCGCCGGATGGCGCGCCGGCGTCGATCGTAAACGTGAATCTCTTCGGCTTCGATTTTACCGGACAAGACCTGCGGGAGATCATCCTGTCCGGCTCGGCGCTTCAGGGCGCGCGCTTTGTCGGGACCGACCTTACGGGGGCCATCCTCTCCAATGCAGACTTGCGTGGCGCATCATTCCGAAATGCGATCCTGACCAAGGCGGATTTGAGCGGCGCGAATCTGGCGGGTGCGCAGTTCGACGGCGCCGATCTCCGCGATGTCAGCCTCAAAGGCACGGTTGGCGTGCCGTTGACCGACAAGGTGCTGATGGAACAAGGCGCTGACTCCTCGACTTTTGACGGAGAGCCGGTGAATTTCACCCGCGCGCGCATGCAACGGGCGAACATTTCCGACGCACAATTGGCCAAGGCTGTGTTTTCCAAGGCGGATCTGTCTGGCGCCAATATGAGCCGCAGTTCCTTCAACCGATCGCGCATGAACGGGGCAGTCCTCCGCAACGCGAATGCCGATCGGGCAGACCTGTCCGGCTCGGATATGACCAACGTGTTTGCGGCCGGTGCGAACTTCTCAGGCGCCGACCTCTCCGGTGCGAATCTTGAAAACGCCAACATGATCGGAACGCGAACCCGGGACGCGAATCTCGACGGTGCGCGGACCGTGGGCGCCAAATTCGCCCCTCCGGCCGATATCGTGGCCGCTGAGTTGCAGAGAGCCCTGGTCGAGCATGACCGTTGGGTTCGGAGCGAAGGACGGTCGGGCAACCGGGCCTCGCTCGACGGCGTGGATCTGTCGGAGTCCGACCTGCGCGGTCTCAATCTCTCCGGTGCCGATCTCCGGGGTGCCCAATTGCAGAGAGTGCTGTTGAACGATGCCCTGCTGGTTCTCTCGGATCTTGCCGGAGCCAACATGACGGGAGCGTCCCTGGTCCGATGCAATCTCTCCGGTGCGAATTTGGTCGGAACCCTGTTGGCAGATGCCGACCTGACGGACGCTGTCCTTGAAGCAGCCCCGATTCTCTCGCAATCCGGTGGAGCCACCGGCCGGGTTCAGCGCACGTCGCTGGTCGGCGCGGATCTTACAGGGGCCATCTTCGACCCGTCCTCTTTGGAGGACGTGGAAATCTAGATCCGGATCGGCCGAGACGCGATCGCTGGCAATCAAAGCCTGTCGGTCGGCTTTGGGTCTTGCGGTCTTGATCTGGTCAGTCGCTCGCGCCCTGTGCAAGATAGCGTTTCTTTGTGTGAGGGAGGGCAATCATGACGCTTGACTGTCAGGCGGATCTGTTCGAGGTTCCCGACCATATCCTCTACGTCAATTGCGCGGCACAGGGTCCGGCACCGAAACGGGCCGCCGAAGCCGGCCGACGTGCCGTCGAGCGCAAATCGCGCCCTTGGGAAAAGGCGCGGCAGAGCCTGCCGGCGGAGATGGAGCGGACACGGGTTCAATTCGCGGCCCTGATCAACGGTGATCCCGAATGCGTCGCACTGACCGGTGCGACCAGTTACGGCATGGCAATCGCCGCCCGCAACATGCGATTGGAGCGTGGGCAATCGATCCTTGTCCTCGAGAGCCAGTTCCCGTCGAACTACTACGCATGGGAGAGGCTGGCGGCAGCGTGCGGCGGTACGATCCGCGTGGTGACGCGGCCAACCGATGGGGATTGGACTTCCGCGGTTCTTGACGCCCTGGCAACTGATTCCGCCATCGGAGTGGTCACTCTTCCGCAGGTGCATTGGGTGGACGGAGGTGTGCTGGATCTGGCGCGGATCGCACCCGCCGTGCATGCGCTCGGCGCCGGATTCGTGATCGACGCGACTCAATCGATCGGGGCGATGCCCTTCGATGTGGCCGCGCTGAACCCTGATTTCGTGACCTGCTCAGCTTATAAATGGCTCCTGAGCCCGGATCAGACCGGATACCTCTATGTAGCGCCCCGTCACTTGGACGGCGAACCCGTCGAGCACAATCATGCGAGCCGGATCGGAGCCGGGCCGATGACCCATGGACCCGGCTACGGGGACCGGTTCAAGCCCGGTGCGCGACGATACGACCAAGGCGCGGCCGACGCCATGATCCATATGCCCATGGCAGTCGCCGCCATGGATCAACTCCTGGCTTGGGGCGTTCCGGAAATTGGCGCCTATCTCGCTCCGATTATAGACCGGATCGCCGATCAAGCCGAGATGCGGGGGTGGAGCGTGCCACCGAAAGCTCATCGGTCGCCCCATTTCATAGGATTGTCGGTTCCTCACCCGATTGTATCAGACCTCGATGTCCGGCTGGCGAGAGAGAACGTATATCTGAGCTTGCGCGACGGACGTGTCCGGATCGCGCCTCATCTGTTCAATCGGATGGAGCAGGTGGAGGGGCTGTTTGCGGCCCTCGATCGACATCTGCGGCAGGCTGCCTGACGGGACCCTAGGCGGCCGAAACGGCCTCCAAGATCGCCGCTTTCGACATCCGCTCTTTCGGGGTTTTGTTCTGGCGTTCGGCGATCGGCACCCGTCGCTGTTTGATGTCTGAGATCACGACGCCGCTGACCCCGTCTCCCAGAACGTGAAGAGCCGCGACCTTCAGCGTCTGCTCCATCTTGACCTTGGAATATCGGATAACCGGATCGGTAACCGCCACCACGAAGGCATTGCTGAGTGCGCTGTTCAGCATGTCCAGTCGAAGTTTGAGGACCTGCAGCGGTTCCGGTCGATCGATCGCCAGGGTCACCACGCAGGAGCACTCAAATTTCGACATCGCATCGCCACCGGGAGGGTTGGCGACGATCCGGCTGGGTAGCGGCACCATATAGGCCGCCTTCCGCATCGCATCCATGCGAAGACGCAGGAGATGCGCCGCCAAGGAGCCAACGCTGAACAGCGCGGTCAACTCGAACAGCCGGACATGCAGGGAGTTGCCGAATCCCATCCCGCTGCCCTTAAAGAATGCCAGCACATCAATCAGATAGACGGCGCCATTCGCGACCAGGCAGGCGATAGCCATGAGCGCAGTTGCGACCGTCGCCAGCCACAGTGCATAGTTGACGTCTATGAGTTGCCCGACTTCCTGTCGTTGGATTTCGAGGGTCGGCGTTGCTGGAGCCGCATTGGACGGTGAGGATTCTCCCGAAGCGTCGGCCGACAGAGCCATCGTCTCACCTTCTGCCTCTGCTGAGGCCGTGGTCTTTTTATCTGGTTCGGTCATCGGGACGATCTCCGCTCCATCCGTTCTTATATATAATTGGGCTTTTGGTTTAAATTCGCAAGGTCGATATGAGGTCTCGCTTTAATTTATTGTTGGGTGCCGTCAATCACAGCCTGAATTCAAGGCGTTAAGCTCCGAGGCCCACCACGGACCCTAGATATATGTCATCGACCACCGGTTTCTCATCCGTCCTGCGCATTCTGCGGCAGCCCGATTACGGCATTTACACGCTCGGCAACGGGGTGTCCCTGGTCGGGCTGTGGATGCAGCGCGTGGCGATAGGCTGGCTGGCTTGGGACCTGACCGGATCGGGTGCTTGGCTGGGCGCGGTAGCCTTTGCCGATCTGTTTCCATCGGTCCTGATCGGTCTGGTCGGAGGGGTCGCGGCGGATCGGCTGGATCGGATCCGGGTGATTGCCTTTTGCCAGAGCGTTTCTATGGTCTTGGCGGCAGTACTGGCGGCTCTGACCTTTTCCGGGTATGCGACAATTGAATTGGTAATCGGGATCGTTTTCGTGAACGGTCTGGTCATCGGCTTCAACCAGCCGTCTCGCCTGGCCCTGGTTCCGCGTCTGGTGGCGAACGCTGATCTGACGACGGCGGTGGCGTTCAATTCCATACTTTTCAACTTGGCGCGCTTCATCGGTCCGGCCCTCGCCGGGTTGGTGATCGTGGCGAGCGACGTGGCCTGGGCCTTCGTAGCCAATGCATTCAGCTATCTGGCCTTGCTGCTGGCCTTGGGAGCGGTGCGTCGGCGAAATCCCGGGGCGGGGCGGGATTCCGACGTCGTGGCCGGCGCGCGGCGCGGCCTGCTCGCCGATATCGGCGCCGGTCTGAGCTATGTGGCTCTACATCCCGGGCTCGGTCCACTGATGCTGCTGCACCTGATGGGATCGCTCAGCGTGCGGCCGATCGTCGAGCTGATGCCTGGTTTCGCGGATCGAGTCTTCGGGGGCGGCGCCGATATCCTGGCGCTTTTGACCTCGACGGTCGGCGTGGGCGCCATGATCGGAGGCTGGATTCTGGCAAGCCGCAGGGGACGCGAGGGACTGGTGCGTCTGGTGCTGATCAGCGCCGTAGGGGTGTCGGTGTCGGTTCTCGGGTTCGTGGCAACCGATGTGATCTGGATCGCGGTCCCGGCGATCGGATTGTACGGACTGTCGATGGTGGCGGCGGGGATCGGAACCCAGACGATTGTCCAGCTTGCGGTCGACCCGAGCATGCGCGGCCGGGTACTCAGCCTGCACGGTTTGATCTTTCGCGGAGGACCCGCCCTTGGGGCTCTGCTGATGGGGTCTTTGGGCGATTTCGTCGGGTTGCGACCGCCGGTCGCCGTGGGCGCGATCCTGGCTCTTGGGGTGGCGGCGATGGTGGCGACCCGCGCGTCAATTCTGCGCGCGTCGCTGGAGATCGACCAGCGACAATCGGACACCTGACGGCGGTGGGCCGTCATTCTAAACTCGACGAAAGGACACCAGCGGGGGCGGCTCGATGACGGCAGCACTGGGCGGTTTGACGGATCTGGAAGCGAGGGTCGCCGAGGACCTTGATATTATCGCCTATCCCGATACCCGCTGGGTGCCGGAGCGGCAGGGTCCCGACGGCGCGCCGGCGCTTGATGTGCTGGTGATCGGGGGCGGGCAGGGCGGACTCGCGATCGGACACGCGCTGAAACGCGCGCGGGTGCACCGGGTCCGGATCGTCGACCGCGCGCCGGAGGGCTGCGAGGGGCCATGGTTGACCTATGCCCGGATGGCGACCCTGCGCTCGCCCAAGGATGTGAACGGACCGGACCTGGATGTGCCGTCGCTGGCGTTCCGGTCCTGGTTCTCGGCGCAGCACGGGGCGGCGGCGTGGCACGCACTCAATAAGATCCCGAAGGAAGACTGGGCCGCATATTTGCTTTGGTTGCGCCGGGTGCTGGCCATCAAAATCGAGAACGGGGTGGCGTGCGAGAGTGTGCGTCCGGTTGCGGGGAGTGACCTGCTCGAGGCAACCCTTCGGGATCAGGGCAGTGGGGCGCTGGAGACGGTGTTCGCCCGTAAGGTGGTGGTGGCCACCGGAATCGAGGCGGCCGGACGCTGGTGGACCCCACCGATGGTCGAGGCGCTCGACAAATCCGTTTGGGCCCATGCCTCGGAGCAGATCGATTTCGCCTCCCTGAGAGGTAAGCGGGTCGCCGTGCTGGGCGCCGGTGCGTCGGCGTTCGACAATGCGGCAACCGCGCTGGAACATGGAGCCGCCCGCGTGACGGTGTACTGTCGACGCGCCGACATGCAGCGGATCCAGCCGTTCCGCTGGCTGTCCTTTCCTGGGTTCCTGGGGCATTTCGCGGATCTGGACGATGCGTGGCGCTGGCGTTTCATGAACTATCTGCTGACCTTGCGCGAGGCCTTTCCGCGCGAAACCTGGGAGCGGGTGGCGAAGCACGAGACATTCCAGCTGGAAACCGATGCGAGCTGGGAGCGTTGCGAGGTGGTTGATGGGGTTGTTCGGCTGGAAACGCCCCGGGGTCAATTCGAGGCGGATTATCTGATCGTCGGGACCGGCTTCGACATGGATCTCTCCCTGCGTCCGGAACTGGCTGCGATCGCGCCTCATGCGGCGCTCTGGTCCGACCGGTTCACGCCGCCGGAGGAGGAGCGGAATGAGCGGCTGGCCCGCTATCCCTATCTCGACTCCCATTTCGGCTTCACCGAGCGGGTGGCCGGGGAGGCCCCGTGGCTGCGCCATGTCCGGCTGTTCACCTTTGGCACCACGGTCAGCTTCGGGCCGTCGGGCTCATCCATCAATGCGATGAAGTTCGCGGTCCCGCGGCTTGTGTCCGGCGTCGTGCGGGATCTGTTCGCAGAGGATATTGCGAATCACTGGGAGAGTCTGCAGAGCTACCGGTTGCCGGAGTTCTTGTTCCCGGGCGAGGAGGGCGAGATTTCGCCGACAACGCCGGTCATCAGCAACGTCGGGTAGGGATTGGACCGGCAAGCCTGGCGTGATTGGAACTAGCGATACCGGATGGTGCGGGTAGTCTTGGTGGCTCTCAATTGAGGAGATCCGCCGTGCTGGAATTGCGACCGAACTGCGAGTATTGCGATACGGGTCTGCCGCCGGACTCCGGCGAGGCGATGATCTGCACCTACGAGTGCACCTTTTGCCGGACCTGTGTGGAAACCCACCTGCGCAATGTCTGTCCGACCTGTGGCGGAGGCTTTCAGCCACGTCCGGTCCGTCCGAGGGCGGATTTCAGAGGACGGGGTCTCGGGCTCTCGAATCATCCGCCGTCGACCGACCGGAGGCGTCTGAAATTCAGCCATGACGACATTGCGGAACATGTCGCGCGGATCGCCGAGATTCCGCCTGATCGGCGTTGAATTGACAGTAGAAGTTCGGCTTCTCCCTTTGCATACAATGCAACGGACGCTAGTCTCTCCCTATGGGGCATAAAAAGAACCGCTCCGAGACACACTCCGAGGGAGGAGACCAAATGAAGAGCTTTATTCGGGCGGCCTTTGTGGCCGCGCCGCTGATCATGGTCGGCGCAAGCGCGCAGGCCGACACTTTTGTCCGTATGGTGTCCGGCCCGGCTGGCGGGTCCTGGTACCCGCTGGGCGCCAAGATCATGCAGACCATGCAGGATCAGATCCCCGGGATCGCGACCTCCAACACGTCGGGTGGCGGCATCTCAAACATCAAGTCCGTCAGCGGCGGCGATGCGGAGATCGGCTGGTCCTACGCGCATACCGCCTACAACGGATTTACCGGTGGCGGGAAGTTCGACGGTGCCAAGCAGGACAACATCCGGTACTTTGCGACCCTGTACCCGGCGACTTTCCAGGTTGCGGTTCCAAAGGATTCGCGGATCAAGACCTTCGAGGATATGAAGGACGCAAACCTGTCGCCGGGCAAATCCGGATGGACCGGCACGGCTTTCGCGGAATCGATCCTGAAGGCTTATGGGTTCGGTTTCGACGACATCAAGAACAATGGCGGTACCGTTCATTTCGTCAGCTACACCGAGTCGGTTGCGCTGATGAAGGACAATCATATCGACGTGTTCATGGCGGCGACTTCCGTTCCTCAGGCATCCTTCATCGAGCTGAATCACAGCCCGGGACTTCGCTTCATCGGACTGCCGCAGGCCAAGATGGATGAGATCGTCAAGGCAAATCCGGGCTATATCCACGGCGTGATTCCGGCCGGCGCTTACGAGGGGGTCGATAAGGACATCCCGTCGTTGGGCATCGTGACGAACATGGTCGTCAGCGCGGAGCTCTCCGACGATCTTGTCTACAACATGGCGAAGGTGTTCTGGGAAAATCACGCGGCTTTTGCCGAGGTGAAGAAGATCTGGAACAGCGTGACGCTTGCGGATGCGCTGAACGGAGCCGCGGTTCCGGTCCATCCGGGCGCCATGAAGTACTACGAGGAGCAGGGCTTGAAGGCCCCGGCCAGCTAAGAAACCTGGCAGCTTCCGCACCCGGTCCCTTCAATGGGCCGGGTGCGTTTCATCGTTTGATTTTGTCTTTACCCAGGCCGGAGTGCCGCGCATGTCCGCGCAAGATTCAGCCCTCGAGATCGCCGACCGCGAGAACATCCTGAATTACGATGAGGTGAAGGAGCCGAGCTATATCGAACGGCTTCTGGAGCAGGATCGATGGACACTGCCGTGGACCATCACCTTTGTCTGTACCGTGATCGCGATCGGGCTGGCCCTGATTCATCTCTATGTTGCGGCGTTCGGCACGCCGGAGGGGCGCTCGTTCCGGTCGACTCATCTGACGGTGATGCTGGTCCTGGCAATTCTGATGAAGCCCCTGTTCCGGGCATCTCATTTCGAACCATTGCTGCAGGCGGGCCACCCCCGCAATTGGCTGCGGGTTGCCGGTTTTTCGGTCGATCTCCTGCTGATCCTGTGCGTCCTGGGGGTTCAGCTCTGGACTTTGTGGGATATCGACGATTTTCATCAGCGTCTCGGCAACAAGAACCCGATCGATCTGGTCGCCGGGTTCCTGCTGATCGGGATCATTCTCGAGGCCACCCGGCGGACCGTCGGAATCGCGATGGTCTTCGTGACCGGATTCTTTATCGTCCACTCGCTTTACGCCCATTATTTCTTCGGGTTCTTCTACGGGCCGCCGACCCGCCCGGCTAAATACATCGACACACTTTTCATGACCAGCGACGGGATCTTCGGCATCCCGCTCTATGTGGCGGCCACCTATATCGTACTGTTCATCATTTTCGGTGGCCTGCTGATCCGGTCAGGTGCCGGCAAGTTCTTCATCGATCTCGCGATCTCCTTGACCGGACATCGGACCGGCGGGCCCGCGAAGGCGTCGACGGTCGCCTCCGGCTTCATGGGAACCGTGTCCGGGTCCGCCGTCGCCAATGTGGTGACCACCGGATCCTTCACCATTCCGCTGATGAAGAATCTCGGGTATCGGGCCAAATTCGCCGCCGCTGTCGAAGCCTGCGCCAGTTCGGGCGGTCAGATCACGCCGCCGATCATGGGCGCGGCCGCGTTCATCATCGCCGAACAATTGTCGATCCCATATCTGACGGTGGTCGTGGCGGCGGTGATCCCGGCGTTCCTGTACTTCGCGACCGTCTATTTCATGGTCCACTTCGAGGCCGAGAAGGACGGCATCGAGAAAATTCCGCGCGACCTCCTGCCTCGGTTCGGCGAGGTGATGTCCAAGGGCTGGCATCTGCTGCTGGCGCTCGGGGTGCTGGTTTTCTTCCTGACTCAGGGCTACACACCGATGCACTCGGCGTTCTGGAGCATTCTGGCGTTGATCGCCCTCAGTTTCATCCGAGCCAACACACGGATGAGCCCGACCGACATCCTGTCCGCGTTCGAGTCCGGCATTCGGGCCAGTGTACCCGTCACGATCGCCTGTGCTTGCGCCGGCATCATCATCGGATCGGTCTTCGTCTCGGGTCTTGGGCTCAAGTTTACCCAGTCGGTTATCGAGCTCTCGGGAGGCAATCTCGCGCTGCTGCTGGGCCTGACGGCGGTGGCGGCGATCATTCTGGGCATGGGTATGACCACCACGGCGGTGTACATCACCGTGGCGGCCCTGATTGTGCCCTCGCTTGAGCATGCCGACGTGGTTCCGATCGCAGCCCACATGTTTGCCTTCTATTTCGGCGTGGTCTCGACCATCACGCCACCGGTGGCGCTTGCCGCCTTCGCGGCTGCCGCGATCGCCAAGACGCCGCCGATGGCGACCGCGATGGAATCGGCCCGGGTCGGCATCGCAAAGTATCTGGTACCCTTCGCGTTCGTCTATAATCCAAGCCTTCTGTTCGAAGGCGATCTCGGCTGGATCGTGTACTCCACCCTCACCGCGGTTTTCGGACTTTGGCTTCTGTCTGCGGCGCTTGAAGGCTGGATGGCGGGACTTCTGTCCAGGCCACTTAGGGTGGTGACTTTGGCCGCGGCGGTGCTCTGTCTGATGCCGCCGAATATCGAGATTCTGGGCCTTCCGGGGATCTTCTATTCGATTGCAGGCGTGCTCATCGGGGTAGTCATAGTGTCGATGCGCGGCGCGTTTCCCTTTCTCAAACGCGCGGGAGCCTAGGCGATGAAAAATGGCATTCTCACCAACGGCATCTTCATCGGACGTCTGACCGACTGGATCGTGCTGATCGTTGCTTTCGTCGTGCTTGGCGCGATCGGAAAGGCCCATATCCATACCAGCGCCTTCAATCTGTTCGCCGGCGCCTGCTTCCTCATCGCACTAGGGGCTGTGCTTGCCGTGGTTTTGCCGCACCGGCGCGGGGATCGGGTGACCCGTGAGGTGATCGAGATCCCGGAGGACTAAAGGGGAAACGGCGATCGAGCCATTTGAGGAACGACCGGTTCGGGGTTTCAAAACGTTCACGGTCATCTAGCTCTGGTTCGATGACGACCTCAACTTGACGAGTAGCCCGCGTTTTGGATTTGGCATCGAGCCCCTTTCGTGACTCCCATATGGCCGACCCTTATAGTTCGTGGTCGAAAGCGCGTAGGCCATCGACCTGCGGCACAATCCGGAACCCGATGTCCCGCTTGCAACATGTCGCCCTCATCAGCCTCGTCATCATCGGAGTGTCCGCGCTTGGTTTCAGCGCAGGACCGGCCATGGCCCAGAGCCCGCCGGTCACTCCTCCGCCCCAGGGAAGCTCCCAGACCGCACCCACCGAGACAGCACGGGGCTCCTATGAGGTGAGTTTTGTCGGTTTGGAACAGGCGGGCGACCTGCGCGGATTGATGCAGGACAGTGCGGAACTGGTGAAGCAACTGGATGATCCGCCGCAGGCGCGCGCCGGGTTGCGGCGCCGTGCCGACGGCGATATCGAGCGCTTCGAGACTGCCGCTCACTCGCTCGGGTACTATGACGCGTCGTTTACCGTCGACATCAAGCCGGGGGTGGAGTTGTCGACCTTTGTGGTCACCGTAGAGGCCGAACCCGGGCCGCTCTATACCATCTCCGAAATCATCATCGAACCTGTTGATCATGAGATAGGTGGTTTGGAGATCCCGACCAAACGGCTCGGTATCGCCATCGGGGATCCGGCGAAATCCGGTCCCGTCCTGGCGGCGGAGAGCAATATCGTCCGTTTCCTGCAGGAAAACGGCCGGCCGCTTGCCAAAGCCGTTGACCGCAAGGTGCTGGTCGACCACCGAACCCAGAACATGCAGGTGGCCTATCAGATTGACCCCGGGCCGGCGGCTCGGTTCGGGCTGGTGTCCATTGCCGGCGCCACTCAGGTCGACCCGACGTTCATCCTGCGCCGTTTGCCGTGGACCTATGGGGATCAGGCCAATGTTCAGGAACTTGAGGCCGGGCGTGACGAACTGATTGCTTCCGGCTTGTTCTCCTCCGCCGCCGTTTCTTTTGAGGAGGAGGTGGATGCAGACGGGCTGCTCCCGGTGATCGTGACCGTCAGCGAACGCAAACGGCGCAGCATCGGCGCCGGTGTGAGCTATTCCACATCGGAAGGGGCGGGATCGACCGCGTTCTGGACCCACCGCAACCTGTTTGGGGGCGCCGAGCGCCTGGATCTCCGCGCAAAATTCGGCCAGGTAGAGACCAGTGCCTCCGCGAGCCTGCGTGTTCCGGACGTTCTGTTCAACGACCAGGATTTGGTATTGTCCAGCAGCGCCATCTCGGAACAGACCGACAACTATGATGCCGTCCGTTATCTCGCTTCGGCCACTTTCGACCGTCGGCTCAGCGATGTGCTGTCGGTGGATTACGGGATCAGCTTCGAGCGTAGCAGGATCGAGGATGACGGCATGGAGGAGCAGTTCACGCTCGTCGGGCTGCCGCTGGGCGCCAGCATCGATACCTCCGACGATCTGTTGAATCCGACCCGGGGCGGGCGGAGCCGGTTCACCTATACGCCTTATCTCGAGAACATCGGCTCCACGGTCGAGTTTCACGCCTTTTCGGCCCGACACAGCCAGTATCTCAAATTGGACAGTGAAGGCGACGTCGTGCTAGCCGGACGGGCCGCGTTCGGCTCGATCATGGGCGCCAGCACCTCGAACATACCGGCCGATAAGCGCATGTATTCTGGCGGTGCCGGTTCGGTAAGGGGCTATGCGCTACAGGCGATCGGCCCACAGGATTCGGCGAACGAGGCGACCGGCGGCCGGTCCAAGCTCGAATTCGGGGTGGAACTGCGGTGGCGGTTCTATGAGGATTTCGGCATCGTGCCGTTTGTCGACGCGGGGCAGGTCTACGACAACGAGCTCCCGACATTTGACGAGGAGATGCAATGGGCGGCCGGACTGGGGTTCCGGTACTTCACGCCCATTGGTCCGATCCGTGCGGATTTCGCCGTTCCTCTGAACCCGAGATCGAGCGACGATTCCTTCCAGGTTTACTTCTCCCTCGGCCAGGCATTCTGAGGGGCGCGCCATGTCAAGACGTCGCCGCGTTCTCAAACGCCTGGGATATGCGCTCCTCGCGCTCCTGTTCCTGCCATTCGTGCTGCTCGGCACCGCTCTGGTTCTGCTCGATACCGACTGGGCGCGGGAGACACTTGTGGCGGAAATCGAGGCGGCGACCGCTTCCGGCCCGGTCAGGGTCGAGATCGGGGCGATCGACTCCGGGCTGCCGGGTGACCTGGTCCTGAATGATCTTGTGTTGGCCGACGAGAGCGGCGTGTTCGCGCGCGTCGGGCGGCTGTCCGTCGGATGGTCCCCACTGTCGGCCCTGTCCGGCGTGGTGTCGGTCGAGCAGGTGGCGATCGAGGATGCGTCCCTTGAGCGTCTGCCGGTCCTGCCGGAGCCGACGCAGCCCGAGCCCGTCACATCCTTGGAGCCGATCAGCCTTGAGTTTCCCGCGCCCCCGATCGGGTTGGAGCTGAAGTCCTTCACGGTTTCTTCGCTTCTGCTCGGCCCGAAGGTTGCCGGACAGGCGGCGGTCGTGACGGCGGACCTAGCCGCGGCTGTCGATGGCAGTCGCGCGGCCCTGGCCGGAACCATCGGAATCGCCCGGCCGGACGGCGGACAGGCGCCAGGCACCGTCACGCTCGACCTTTCGGTTGATCCAAAGACTGGAACCCTGCGTGCCACCGTGGACGCGGCGGAGCCGGCGGGTGGTCTGCTGGCCTCCCTTGCCGATATCCCGGGCACGCCCGCCCTTGACCTCAAGGTCGACGGTGCGGGCACGCTGGCGGACTGGTCGGGACGCCTGGCGGGCGGCTTCGGGGCCGGGGCGCGGGCGGATCTGAACCTGAGCGTGCAACAGACCGGCGCGGATTTTGCGCTCGCTCTCGACGGGAGCGCGGAGGCCGGTGCATTCCTTCCGCCGGATATCGCTCCGCTGGTCGGGCCGATGATGCCGGTTTCGGTGGCGGTCACGCTGGCCGAAGATGGTGCGGTCCAACTGACCAGGCTGAGTCTGAAACCCTCGATCGGCACCGTCGACGCGACAGCGCGGGTCTCATCTGACGGCGTCCCGGTCCAGGCGGATGCTGAAATCTGGGTGCCGGATCTGGGGCCAGTTTCGAAGCTTGCTGGCATCGCGCTCGCCGGAAATGTCGGCTTGAATTTCAAACTCGAGGATGAGGGGCGTAACGCTGTCCTGACCCTGTCCGGAACCCCGCTGGTCGACGGGCAGGCCGCCGAGGGATTTTCGGTGGTGCTCCGGATCGGTGCCGATGCGCCGCTGGCGGATCTTCCTGAGACCATCACAGTTTCGCTCGACGGTGGAGTCGACGTTCCACGTCTGCCCGATCTCGATCTGGCAAGCCTTCTCGGTCCAAATCTGACGGTTTCCGGCAAGGCGAAGCTGAACGCTGAAACCTTGGATGCGCAGATCTCCAGTCTGTCGGTGGCCACCGATGGCGTCGGCATGTCCGTTACCGGACAGGTGGTATCTGGCAACCGGGTATCCGGTCGGGTCTCCGTCACCGCCTTCGATCTTGCGCGGTTTCGGACTTTCGCGGGAGTCGATCTCGCGGGTGTCGCCGATCTGGTGGCAGATGTGTCGGCGACCCTGGACCCGCTGTCGGTTCAGGTTGCGGCGGATCTGACCGGACTTGGGGTAGAGACAGGACTGCCCGAAGTCGATGCGATCGTGGGACAGGAACCGACCCTGACCTCCGGGATCGCGCTGTCCGGCGATCAGTTTTCGGTGATCGGGCTTGAGGTGCGCGCGGCGCTTCTGTCGCTGACAGGCGATGTCGATCTGGATCTGGTGGCCGGCGATCTGTCGGGCCGCATCGACGGCGCCGTGCCGGATCTGGCACCGGTTGGCGAAGCGGTGGGAACCGGCTTGGCGGGAAATGCGGCCCTGGCCCTTGCGGTTGGCGGAACCCTGGAGGTGCCGGGCGTCTCTGCGTCCTGGCGGGTCGGTGATCTCAGGGTCGACGGCACTCCGATCGGCGAGCTCACCGGGGCGGCGACGGCCTCCGGACTTCCGAATGGCCCTGAAGGCACACTTTCGATGGATGTGGCTACCGCTCAAGGTCCGCTGGCCCTTGCGACCGATTATCGGCTTGAGGGGCAGACCCTGTCCGTTTCCGGGTTGTCCGTGTCCGGACTCGGGGTGTCGGTCGAAGGCGATGTGTCGGCGGATCTTGAGGGGCCGAGCGCCGATGGGCGCGTGACCCTCCGGTCCAGCGATCTGGCGACCCTGGGGCGTGCTTTCGATGTCCCGCTCGGGTCCGGGTCGGCCGATCTTGCGGTCGCCCTCTCCGGAGAGAACGGCCAAAGTGCGGTGCTGGACGGAACCGTGTCCGGGCTGGAGGTGTCCGGTGAGGCGCCGGTGACGATCGACCGGGTCACGCTGGCGGCGGAACTGCGCGATCTGCTGACCGCACCTGCAGGTACCGCAACCGTCCGTATCCTCTCGCTGGCGACCGGCGATACTGCGCTCGACCAGATCACGCTCGCAGCGAACAGCGATGGTGAGCGGGCGACTGTAGATCTGAATGTGACCGGCGAAATGGGAGCCGGGCGCGCGGCCAAACCCCTGCGTCTTTCTATGACGGCCGATGCACGGCTGAAGGCGCAGCCGGTCGCGATCACGATCTCCAACCTGGAAGCCTCTCAGGGCTCGGCCTCGGAAACCGACGGTGCGGTCGTGCTCCTGGCCCGTCTGCGCGATCCGCTTGCGATCACATTTGGGTCCGCGGTGGCCTTTGACGATCTGGCTCTGCTGATCTCGGCGGGCGGGGAAAGCGGCGTTCTGTCGGGTAAGGGCCGTCTCGACCCGGCCAGACTTGACGTGGCCTTGGCGCTGCGGGATCTGCCGGCCGATCTGGCACGGGTTGCGGACCCCAACCTGGAGCTTCAGGGCACTGTAAACGGAGACATCTCGGTTCAGGGAACGGTCGAGAACCCCAATGTCGAGGTCCGGGTGGGGACGGCCGGTATCGCCAGCGCTGACCCGGAGTTCGCAGAGGTTCCGCCGCTGGTTGTCGATCTCGTTGCGACTTTGCGGGACCGAGCCGTGGAGAGCCGTTTCACCGCGTCCGTCGGCGGCGGCGTAACCGTCGATGCGAAGGCCGACCTTGCCCTGGCACCCGGTGGGGCCGGAGCGCCGCCGGTCTTCGACCCCTCCGGGCGGATCGACGGGACGCTCAAGATCGCTGCTGATCTGAAGCAGATGAACGCGTTCCTGCCGCTGGATGACGGGCTTATCGACGGCGACGTGCGAGTGGATGTGGCGATCGCGCGGACCTTGGCCGATCCCGAGGTGAGTGGGACGGCCCGTCTTGATGGAGGCGCTTTGCAGCATCCCGGCTACGGCATCGCCTACCGGGATATCGTCCTCCTGGCGGAGGGGTCGGCGGATCGTTTGGTGATCCGGACCCTGACCGCCTCGTCGGCGGCCGGCGGCAGCATCGAGGGATCCGGCTACATCTCTCTCGACATGGATGATCAGGCCCCGGCGGATATTCAGCTTACCGGCCGGGATTTCACGGCCGTTGAGATGGACGTGGCGACGGTCCGACTGAGCACGGACCTTGCACTGACCGGTCAACTGCCGACCTACCTCTTGTCGGGACAGATCACGGTCGGTCGGTCCGAGATCAGAATTCCGGATGCCCTGCCGTCCAGTGTCACCACCATTGAGGTCACCGAGATCGGACGGGACGGCCAAATCCTCAATCCACCCCCGGACGAGGAGCAGGCTGCTCTTGAAAACCCGGAGCAGGCGAATGCCCCCCTGGAGTTGGACCTGGTGATCGATGTGCCGAACAAGGTGTTTGTGCGGGGCCGGGGATTGGACAGCGAATGGGGCGGCAGGCTCACCGTCACCGGTCTGGCCGATGCGCCCGAGGTGAACGGACAGATCGCCGTCCAACGGGGGACGTTCGATGCCTTGGGGCAGAACTTCATCTTCAACAAAGGCCTCGTGGTGTTCGACGGCGCCCCGCCGGACAATCCCAGGCTCGACATGGATATCAGTGCGGATGTCGCCGATATCGTGGCGACGGTGCTGGTGAGCGGGTCGGCGCAGAATCCGGACATTCGGTTGAGCAGCGACCCGGCCCTGACCCGAGAGGAAATTCTGTCGCGCTTGCTGTTCGGCCAGGCCAAAGCCGAGTTGACGCCGTTGCAGGCTCTGAGACTCGCCCAATCTGCCGCCGTTCTGTCCGGAAACTTTGGGAGCGGGCCAGGGATCACCGATCAACTGCGCACGACGCTCGGTGTCGATACGATCGATGTGAATACCGGTGATGCGGGTGAAGACGGCGGTGGCGCGTCCCTGTCGGTTGGGAAGTACATTGCCGAGGGCGTTTTTCTGCGGCTTGAGCAAGGCCTGTCCAGCGCCGAGAGCCGGGCTGTGGTCGAAGTCGAGATCACCGATCACATCACAGTGGAAACCGATGTCGGGGCCGATTCCGCCAGCCGTGCCGGGGTGAACTGGAAGCTCGACTACTAAAAACGCCGGGCTGATCCTAAGGTGGTCTCCAAGGCTAGCTGTCTTGCCGAGATCGTTTGTGCCGTGAAGGAAAGCCTGCCAATGCCGGAACTCCGCCGCTCCCTGTCTCTGCCTTTGGTCGTCCTCTACGGTGTGGGCGTCACCATCGGCGCGGGTATCTACGTTCTGCTGGGCGCAACGGCTGGGAAGGCCGGAGTTCACGCCCCGGTATCCTTTGCGATGGCCGCGGTCGTGATGGCCTTCAGCGCCGCCACCTTCGCGGAGCTCTCGACCCGCCTTCCAGTCAGCGCGGGCGAAGCGGCGTATGTCCGTGCGGGCTTCGGGTCCGCAGGGTTGAGCCTGTTGGTGGGCTGTCTGGTGATCTCGTCCGGCGTGGTGTCTTCGGCTGCAATAACGGTCGGCAGTATCGGCTACGTTCAAGAGTTCCTCGATCTTGATCTGTATGTTTTGGTGCCTTTGATCCTGCTGATGATGGGTGGAGTGGCAGCTTGGGGCATTACGGAGTCCGTGATTTTTGCCAGCCTGTTCACGCTCGTGGAGGCGGGCGCCCTGGTCTCGATCATCGCGCTCGGACTGGCGGACCGTCCGGAAATCCTCTCTGAGATCCCCGATGTGTTTCCGTCGATGAACGACCCGGTCGCCTGGACCGCGATTTCCGGTGCTGCCTTGTTGGCGTTCTTTGCTTTCATCGGGTTCGAGGACATCGTCAACCTGGCGGAGGAGGTCGAAACGCCGGCGCGGATCATGCCGTTGGCGATCCTGTTCACGCTGGTGATCGGGACGGTGCTGTATTTCCTTGTGGCGGCGGTTGCTGTCTTCTCCGTTCCCTTGGACGAACTGGCGGCGTCTCCGGCGCCACTGAGTCTGGTCTTCGGACAGATCACCGGCGCTTCGCCGGTCGTCATCACCGCCATCGCCATCGTGGCGACCCTGAACGGCGTGGTCATTCAGATCATCATGGCGTCCCGGGTGGTCTACGGGCTGGGCAAGCAGGGGAGTTTTCCGGCCGTGTTCGCGAGGATCCATCCCCGGACGCAGACGCCGATAGTCGCCACAGGCGCGGTGGTGCTGGTGGTGCTGACCCTCGCGATGGCCTTCCCGGTGGATCGCCTTGCCGAATGGACGGCGCGGATCGTTCTGGTGATTTTTTCCCTGGTCAACGCCTCACTGCTTCTGCTCAAGGCGCGCAAAGTTCCAGCACCGGAGGGTGCCTTCACCGCGCCGGTTTGGGTGCCGGTGGGCGGTCTGCTGACCTGTCTCGGGTTGCTGGCGATTGACGTGCTGACCGGGTTATAAGGCGGCTTCGTTTGCGTTTTTCAGTCAGAGCGATGTTCAGAGGACCTATATGACCGCTAATCCGGAACCTGATTTCGACCCCGCCGATCCCGCCAGCTACAGCTTTTGGACCGAAGAGATCCTGCGGTTCGCTGATCTAGACATGGTCGGCCACGTCAACAACAATGCGATCGGCGTTTTCATCGAGAACGGTCGGGTGCACATGTTTCACGATGGCGGCGAGAATCTGGACAAGACCGCCGAGGGCTCTGGTCATACCTGGGTCGTGCGGCGGTTGGAGATCGACTTCATGGCCGAAATCCGGTTTCCGGCCAGGGTCAAGGTTGGCACTCGGGTCTCCAAGGTGGGAAACACGTCCTGTACCGTCCACCAGGGGGTTTTCGTCGACGGAAGTTGCCGGGTCACGGCGATGACGATCGGTGTTTGCTTCGATCCGCGCACCCGCAAATCGACACCCATTCCGGATGCCGTGCGGGCGCGGATGCTAGGCCACGTGCCGAAGGGCTGATACGCGCGTATCAGTGAACGACCCGGAGGACCTCGATATTGGCATCTGGGTGGCGGCTGACATAGCGCCACATCGCGACCTCGTCGTCGGTGATCGAAGGTACGGCCTCGCTTGCGGTGCGCATGCGATACACGAATTTCGGAACCAGACCGACGCTGTCCACCGCTTGTGCGCGGTCGGCGACGACATGCGCATTCCGGTACAGATCCAACTCACCTTCGTAAGCGGCATTTTGGTAGACGAACAGATTGCGGGCCATTGGCTCCTCCTTTACACTTTTATGAATATGCGCACAGGGTGCGCGTATTTCAAGTGAAATGACGCACAGGGTGCGCATTTTTTTCTTGGCGCGGACGCTTGAGCACGGTCTAATCCGCGCAAGCCGGGCCTGAGCTGGTGAGAGGCGTGACCAAAGGAATGGGGACGTTCGTGTCCGACAAAGCCAATATGCGGCCAGTGGACTTCAAACGCTGGCGCAAATCCCTCAAGCTGTCTCAGAAGGAAGCTGCAGAGGCTCTCGGGCTGAAGCGCCGGGTGGTGCAGTACTACGAGAAGGGCGAGCGGGACGGCGAGACGGTCAAGATCCCGAAATACATCCGGCTCGCCTGCTGCGCGCTCGCCTTGGGCCAGGACGACTATGTCGGCCCGGAAGCCTTGAAAGCTCCGGCTGTCGTCGTGCCGCCCGACACGGGTATGGGCAGCGACTGACGGCCTCGCGTTCTGTCGGAGGACTGATCGGTCGGAGCGGGTCTTGCTCTAGTTCACCTGTGACGGCATCGGGCGTTCGTCGATGGCGGCCCGAAGATTGTCGATCACCATTCGGCCCATGGCCATCCGGGTGTCGTGGGTGGCGCTGGCCTGGTGGGGTTGCAGGACGGTCCGGTCGGGCATGTCCCGCAGGGCCTGAGGCACCTTCGGTTCCGCCTCGAACACGTCGAGCCCTGCGGCCCCCAACCGACCATCCCGCAAGGCCTCGATCAAGGCCTGTTCGTCGACCACCGAGCCACGGGCCACGTTGATCAGTACGCCTTGCGGACCCAGCGCGTCCAGAATCTCGCGGTTGATGATGTGCTTGGTGGCGGCCCCTCCCGGCACGATGGCTATCAGAATTTCAACGTCCTGCGCCATCTCCAGCAGGCTGGGATAGTAGGTGTAGGGCACGTCCCGCTTGCTGCGGGTGTGGTAGCCGATCTCCATCTTGAAGCCGGCGCAGCGGTCGGCGATCTCCTGCCCAATGCGCCCGAGACCCAGAATGCCGACCTTGCGGTGATGGACTCGGGTGGTGAAGGCCATATTGCCCACACTCTCCCACTTGCCGTCTCGTACGTAGCGATCGGCCTGCGGAATCTTGCGGCAGGTCGCCAGGACCAGACCCAGGGCCAGATCTGCGACGCAATCGTTCAAAACGTCCGGGGTGTTTCCGACCTTCAGCCCATGGGCGGTGGCGGCTTCGACATCCACATTGTCGTAGCCGACGCCGAAATTCGAAACCACTTTCAGGTTCGGCAGCTTATCCATCAAGGCGCCGTTGATCTTCATGTCGTGGGAGCCGGCAAGACCCACGATCTTCTCCCGCACGTCCGCCAACAGGGCGTCGGGGTCCGAGGCGGTGTCGAGCCTGTGCACCGTGAAAAAGTTCGGCAGCTCATCCATAGCGGCCTGATACCAGGGCGCTGTGACGAGAATGTGCGGCTTTTCGGATGTGGACACGGCAGGCCTCCAAGATCGGTTCGGGTCGAATGCAATTCGGGTCAGAAAGACGACCCCGGTTGTTGAAGAAACTCTAATTCCTCCGGCGTGCTTTCCCGTCCCAAAACGGCATTGCGGTGGGGAAACCTGCCAAATCGCTCCACGATCACCCGGTGCCGCTCAGCATAATCGAGAAGCTCCGGATCCCCGAGGGCGGTGAACAATGACATGCACCATTCCTGGTCGGCCATCGCCTCGCTGTGCTCGAACGGCAGGTACAGGAAAAGTTTTCGGTCGGGAGCCGCCACCACATGATCGCCAAGGGCGATGGCGGTGCGCGCCACCGCACGTGCGCGGGTGTCCTGAGCGAAGGCGCGGGGGTCGGCCCGATGCAGATTGCGAGAGAACTGATCGAGGACCAGGATCAGCGCCATGCGTCCGTCAGCCGTCTCCTCCCAGTCGACGCAGCCGCCGTCCGCCGCCCGAGCCTGCAGGTCGGCGAAGCGCTGGTCCATCTCGGAATCGAAGGCCTCATCCTTCTTGAACCACTGCTCGCGGCCGTTCTCCACGAACCAAAAGGTCAGGACGTCCTGGATCTCACCTGCTCTGGCCGACATCTATCCGGGATCTCCTGATTTCTTGGACAAGTTTTCAGATTAAGACTAGAGCACCGGACGGGGGCTCCGCCATCCCAAATCCCGACGCCTTTCGGTCAGCTATCGACTTGTCGAGCGGCCCCATCATCGCCACCTTTCGGGACGATACGGAGTGGGGTGGGGCCGGAACCAGAGGGATATCTCAATGGCTGCCAAATTGGTGATCGCGGGGCTTGCGGCCGTGCTGGCCTTGTCCGCCTGCGTGACCGCGAACAGCACATCGACCGGTGTCGATGCCAACGGCCGGCGCGCCTTTCTCACCTATGCCGGGGCGGATGCGCCGGTATATCTGACAGCGGTGAATCCGGCGTTCGGCAGCCCGCAGGAGGTTGCACGCGAAGTTGCGTTGTCCGCCGATCAGAGTGTTGTCGGATCGCCCGTTACTTTCACCACGGAGCGCAGTGAAACCGCACTTCCGCATTATCGGATCGTGGCGCTGTTCGATCCGGAGGTCTCGGTTTCGACCGATCAGGTCTGCCGCTCGGACCAGACACCACCGGTCGCCGCCCGCTACCAGGACCGGACAAACCTGTTTCTGGCGTTCTGCGCTCGGGGTGAGGAAATCGCGGGCGCGCGAGTGAGCGGCGCGAAGCTGTCGGGTCCGGACGATCCCGAATTGGATCGGATGGTGAAGGCCGGGATGAGCGAGATGTTTCCGCCACACGGCGGTGGCGATCGCGGCAATCCGCCGGTCTTCGGATCGCTGGGTTTTGACGGCGGTGTGCCCCGGTTCCGGCTGAATCCTCTGGCGGGCGTGGCGGGCGAGTGACCGAAAATCACACCATGTTCGAATCCGGATTGGGTCCTGGCACGCGGGAGGAGTGGTGTAAGACGATACGTCCGTTCGCCTCCGCCCCCGGTCCGGCCGTCGGAAGAATTCCAAACGTGTAGCGTGCCGGCGTGGTCACCGGCTGGCCGGTCACCTGATCATTCCAGAAGAAGGTATAGAGCCCGCTCACGACCATCGGCCGCCCCGGCAGACGCTGAAGTTCCTGATTGAAGCTGACCGTCAGGCCCGGATTGGCGGTCAGCCTGGCAAAATATCTCTGTATCTGGTCGGGGCCGTTCAGCGGGGCGCCCTCGGCGGTAGCGAGCAACAGCGCGTTCGGCGCGTAGAGCCTCAGTACCGCTGGAACGTCCCGCGCGCTCAGAGCGGCCGCCCAGGCCGCCAGCACGCCACCAACGTCCGCTCCGCCGACCTGCGGGTCCGCTGCCGCCGCATCGAACGCCGCGGGTTGCAGTTGAGGGGCGACCAAGGCCGATTGAGCGGGAGTTCCAATCTGCGCCGTGCCGGGGCCCACGTCGGGGACGGCCCCTCCCGGAGGCGGCGGAATACGGTTGAACCAGGACCGGTCACGCCAAATCCAGCCGGCACGCGCGGGCTGAACGCCAGCTTGCTGGGCCAATTGCTTAACCCGGCTTTCGGCTTCCGCGCGTGGGATGCGTCCGCCCGCCTGATTCTGATAAGCGTCCACGACGGATTGGAAATCCGCCACGCTGATGCGCCCCCTTTGGTTCGCTCTGGCTTCGAGGAGGAAGGTGGCTTCGTCGGCGATCTGGCTCTCCAGCACCAGATCGTTACGGCGCGCCGCGTTCATGATGGCCGAGCGGGAATCGTCCAATGACAGACCGAACCCGTCCAACCCGGCACGCATCAGTGCGCGCTCGTCCTCCAGCGTCACAAACCGACGGCCGAGACGCAGCGAGCCCATGTAGTCTTCGAAGCGCTGCATTAGGTCCGGACCGTTTCCTGAGTCATCACAAACCGCACCCTAGTGAACCAACTGATCTTTGACTAGAACGTCGCTTCAAGCCTGGCCGAAACGTATCTGAACTCGATCAGGGTCAGAACCGACTGCCAGGTGAGTACGAAGGACAGTCCCCAGATCAGCGACTGTGCGATGCCCTTGTTGATATCGATGATGTCGGCCTTGGGCCGATAGCCGAAGTATAGGGCGATCGCCGATGCCCCCAGGATAGACGGGATGGTTTTGGCCAGAATCCAGTCGGTTCCGATCAGCATCACCTGACCCGGCGGCCAGAGCCTCTGAAAAAACTGATCCCGCCACATATAGGTCGAGGACTCGGGGAATATATAGGCCCAGGTCTCCATCGCGACCCACGCCGTCAGCGCCACCGACGCCGCGGCGAGCACGATGGCCGCCACAGAGGATGACAGGAGGACCATCAGATTGATGTAGATCCGGTGCGGGACGTTTAGATTCCGCATGGATTTGATCTGGTCCGAATAGACTTTGTGTCCGACATCGGCCCCGATCAGAGCCGAGTTGCGGATACTGATCAGAACCGCTGCGATCAGCGGCGCCATCACCCGAAGTTCACTATAGGCCAACCCGGCCAGGGCGTCGGAATGGATGATTGGCATCAGGTAGTCCCGGAACGGCAGGTACATGAAAATGAACCAGGTTGCGACAAACCCGACGATGACGCTGCCCAAACCGACGAAAAGCAGCGCCGAGGGTGCGAAACACAACTCCCAGAGATATCCCAGCAGGAACCGAACGGCCCAGGACAGCCGCCAGGTTCCCGGTGTCGTGCGGATCTCGCGCCGAGCCTCCGAACCCTGGCTCTGCGTCTCAGCCGCCAAGGCTTCAGCGTGCGGCGTCTCCAAACGCAAGTGATCCGGGGGATCCGCGGTCTCGATCCGTTCCAGTGCCGCTTCGATGGCGCCAGTGTCCAATGGCACTTCGACCAGATCGTGGAGATTTGGGTCAAGGATCAGAACCCGGTCGGCGACGTCGATCAGGTGGCGAAAATGGTGGGCGACCACGATTACGGGAATCCCAAGGTCCCGCGCCAGATCCCGTACCAGAATACTCAGCCGCCGGGAGGCGGAGACATCCAGCCCGGAATTCGGTTCGTCCAGGAACAGCACCGGATGATTGCCCATCAGGGTGCGCGCGATTGCGATCCGCTGCCGTTGGCCGCCGCTCGCGGCGTTCACCGGCAGGGACCGGTTGATGTCCATCAGAAGTCCGTCTATCGCGGCCTTCAGATCTGCGCCGATCGCTGGGTTGTGGGCCGATGCGATCTCCAGATTCTGACCGACGGTGAGATCGTCGAAAAGGGCGAAGTTCTGGAACACGACGCCCCCGACCGTGACGCGGCCGCGCGCCAGGTCATGGCTGCGTCCGTCGAAGGAGACGGTGCCAGAGGCCTCCCAACCGCCTTCCCGGGTTTCAATCGCGCCTGACAAGAAGTTCACCAGGGTCGACTTTCCGGACCCGCTTGGGCCGGCCAGGATCACGATCTCACCGGGCTGGAGCGACAGGTCGACATTGTGGAGCAGCATGCGCCCGCCGCGTTGCCGCACCGAGAGGGATGAGACGACGAGGACCGGGAGGGCCGAAGGGTCGGGCATGTCTGCTCCGGGGGCACCGTCGCTCATTTAACGGCGACCGTGAGAGGGGTGAAGCGCGTGAGGATGTCGGACGGCGGAACCTGATCCATCGGCAGGATCACCGCCACCATCCTCGGACGACGAAGCAGGATGTAGCGGATGATCCGAACCGCCAGGGTGTCCGGTTTCATCTCGGGGCCACGGCCGACGACGTGGCTGAAAATCTCCGTGATCGCCTGGGCGGTTTCCTGCTCCAGGACCCGCATCTCCGACCGGAAGGCCGGATCGGCCGTGATGTCGTCGATCAGGCCCTGGATGCGCGGATCGGAGCTGACGCGTTGGATCAGAGCGTCGCTGTAGGTAATGCCGAAGCGCCAGATCCGAGGGTCGGCGGCGGCATCGATGATCTGATTGCTGACGCTCCTCAGGAACGTCTCATCCGAGAGGACTTCGGTTGCGGCGCGACCCAGCGGGCTCATGTCGATCTCGCCGTTTGACAGGAAGTCCCTGATCCCTGCCCAACTCGGGGTCAGCATCTCAAGCGCAGCCTGTCGGACGCGCGGCATGACCATTGTCGCCAGGATGTCAGATAGCCGGGGGGCGTATTCGGTCCTGAGGATCTCGGTCGCGCGCTGGGTCGCGAGGCTCATTGCCGGGTCACGGTTGATGTCTGCATAGGCATCCGCAACAATGTCTTGGAGCCGGGCGCGATAGGTTTGGTTGAATGCCGGGGTCTGAACGATCGCAACGACCCGATCCAACGTGAGGCTCGCTAGGCCTTCCAGTTCCGTAGAAATGTCTTGCTTCGACGTCGTCGGTACGAGCGCCCAGAGTGCGCTGGCATTGGTCGGCAGCAAGACAACTCGGGAGTTGGCGACGGGCTCAACCGTCATGTCGGGAAACAGCGAAACTTCCAATGCATCGGGTCCGAGACCGGTCACGCGCCCGATCGCGAGCGATGAGCCGTCGCTACGCAGGCGATAGGCGGGATAGCCCCGAATGTCATTGATTTCGCGCGACCATGTGGGACGGTCGAAACGTTCCGCCTGTCCGGCCGTTTTGAAGGGCGATCCCGAGAACGCGTAGACCCCGGTGAGCGCGAAGCCGCAGACAATCGCGATCGTTAGCGCATACTCTGACGAACTGCCGTGTCGCATTGGGCTAAGCAGATCCTTCTGCGGGCTTGCTGGTCTCGGTCGCGGCGCCCATCCGGTGGTGGGAGGGGGCCGCAATCATCGTTCGCAGGGCATCGTGCAGCCTGTGGAAGGCCCGGCGGTCGAACAGGCTCAGCATGTGAACATTCTCGAGAAGGGCATCGGATAGAGTCCGCCCGCTCAACTGCGAGCATCCGGCATAGCGGACAACCATCAAAGGAGGCAGGAACAGCGATGTCACAAGTCCGACCCCGGTGATGCGGTCGATAGGAATTCTGCTGATGATCGCCAGTCCGTGACCACCCAACAGCTCCTGCAGTTCACACAGCTCTTCACTGCGTTCGATAACCAGACAGCTGGGGTAGAGGGTCACCCGGCTCAGCGGCCCTCGGTCCTTGGCAATTACCGTCTCACTGGCGTGATGCATTGGCGCTGTCCGTGGGGCACAGGGTTCCGAGGGCCAAGAGGTTAGAGAGATCGTCGCAATTCCGGGGACATATGATCCGTGACCGAAACCGTAAGATATACTGGCAGCCCCAAGGCCGCTCTGTCAGAGAGGTGCGACCTGCTCTTTCAGTTGTCTTAAGCCCCCCGCAACGCTAGAGTCAGCTATAGCAAAAGGCAAGGCTCGCTGCGGATTCCGCGTGTCTCATGCTGTTTCCGGGTTTGAGAGGAGGGCCGATCATGGAATTTCTGGTCACGGCGTCTATAACCTTCGCGGCAACGCTGTTCACGCTGGGTGGACTGGAGGTCGCTGCGGAAAATGCGGCGACATGGAATGCAGATCATGTGTCCGACTACTTCTGGAGCATCGAAGCGGATCCGAATGGTTCTGAAGCGGAGCGCCTAGCCTATGAGATCCTGTCGGAACCCGTGGATTGGTCCAACAGCGAATTGTGTCGGATCGTGGACCCGCAATCCGTTGCGGTAGAGTAAATCTGGAGTTTGGTTTCATGGGTGCATTCACAATCGCCGCCTCGTTTGCCGGCTTCATGGCCGCCCAGTTCGCGGTCGCGCTGTGGTCCGAGCAGTTCGCGGAGCTCTACAACGATTTTTATTCGCAGTCCTTTTACATCACTGTCGACGCGCCGACGGTGTCCGGTGTTTCGGGGGCGGTGATCGGTGATGAGGACCGCCAGGTGGTGGCGCGGCAATGTGGCTTTGCCAAAGGCGATCCGATGGCCCTGTCGTCCACCATCACTGATGGCTCGGTGCCCGTTCAATAGGCGCTGGGTGGCGGGTTCTCGGTCGCGGGCAAGCTCGGAGATGACGTTTGGATTAGGCCTGCCGTCTGTACGCAGGAGACAGGATCGACCCCGGGGAGAACAAGATGACGAGATTACTGGTCTTGGCGATTGCCCTGTTGGCAGGCTCGATCCTGCCGGCGGCGGCCCAACAATCTGGCTCGGCGAGTACGGCTCCGCTACCACCGACCGTCGTTCAGAACATTGCTCCGATTGAGGAAGAGCCGATGATCAGCCCGCTGACGGGCGGAGTGATCGGTGCCGCGTCCGGTGTGCTTGCCTTGAACGTGTTTACAAGCGGCTTGGTTCTGACGCCGTTGATCGGCGCGACGGCCTCGAACGTGCTCGGGGGCGCGTGGATGGGCTCGCTGGCGCTCTTGCCGGCAAGTGCGGAGTCCCTGTTTCACACGACGGCGGTGGCGGCCGTCGCATTCACGAGCGGTGCGATCGGCTACACCGTTGCGGCGCGTGAGTAGCGGTTGAAGTTCTCCTTGGGCCGATTTGAAGGATCAGCCGAACGATTTGATGGTCCTTTCAGTTTTATGCTACCCTGGTGGGAAATCATGGGGAGTGGATGTCATGCTCAAGAAAATCTCAAATCTGGCTCTGGCCGTGGCTTTCGCTGTGGGTCTCATGTTCGCCACAACGGTCGATGTTCAGGCCCAGCAGGCACCTGAAGCGGTTCAGGAGGCTGTCGAGGGCTTTGATGGCTATCGTGCCCTTGCCATCACCGGTGGCGTGATCGGCGGTGCAATCGCTGCTGCTGTTGTGACGGATGGTCTCATCATCCCGGTCTACGCGATGGCGACCGGAGCGGGCATGCCGAGCCTCGGCATGGGTGTCATTACCGGGCCGAGTTACGCCTTCTTCCGTGGCAGCATGCGTCTGCTCGGTGCTGTGAGCGGCGCGATGTTCGCCGACGCTTGGTATACCGGTCAGTAAGATCGAGAGTGACGCGCCGGTTCGGATGGTCGTCCAGTCCGGCCAGCAATATCAAAGGAAACCCGCCCTGTTGTATAGCAGCAGTCCTGGCGGGTTTTTTTGACCGGTTCGTGCCGGTGAGCCGCGATGGTCACATATCCGATGGTCACATATCCGATTGTGGGGTCATGTAGACGTCATAGAGCCACATGGTCGCTACGCCCGCCCCGACGGCGGCCGATACTGCGGTTGTGGTGACCGGCATGGCCGCGAACATAAACCCGGTCATCGCCCCCATCGCGATGTACATGTTTCGCATGGCGGTATCCTCCGCGGCATGTCCCGCCGGTACTTGCCGGTCCCCGCGATGGGCCGAGTGATCCTGCTCCGGCGTGGTCGTCGGTGCCGTGGACTGGGCCAGTCTAAATGCGGTCCCTGAACCCGAACGCACATCTCGGAATGTCGGGTTGCTGGAAACGGAGGACGCGGCACCCTGCGCGATCGCCTGTTCGCTCCCGCTTTGCCGGAGACTGACCTCCGCCGCGAGTGCCTGGATCGGCATTGTGACCGCGACCAAGCCCAACATGCCCGTACCGACCAGCGCGCAAGTCATCCGTTTGCAGAACATCATCCATTGTCCTTCAAGTGCTCGATGAAACTGAAACGCCAAAACCAAGGATAGAACCCGGCTTCCAAGCAAGCAAAGAAAAACCGACAGAGACACGCTAGGCGTTCAAGCTCGCGATTACCCCGTCGGCAACGTCTTCCGGCGAGAGAAGGCCGCTGTCAAGGATCACCGTCCGGCCCGGTGCCAGCCGATCCAGCGCGTCCAACGTCTCGGAGGCCGAATAATGCGTGGCCTCGTCGGACAGGATTGCTGCAGCTTGTGCGACCATCTCAGGGCCGACGCCACTTTCGACCAGGCGGGTCGTGAGGCTTTGCCGCGTTGCCGCGTCGATCATTTGAGAGATTCCGAATTGATCGAGAATGTCGAGGATGCGATCCCGTTCGCTGTGATCGGGGCGCGATGGGTGCGGACCGTCTTCCACAGACGCACGGTCGAATGGGTCGTCGCGCAGGCAAAGTCTGGTCAACCGAATGTCTGGGCTGGTTTCAAGATATAGAAATTTCGCTTTCGGCATTCGGCACCCAGCGGTGATCTCCGCCCTACCGCGCAATCCGTCGAACACGATCAGGCCGTCCGGAATTGTGCGCGGCACCCCGACATGCTCCAGTACTTCCCCCATCCCACCGGGATGCCGGTCCCGGAACGCGGCGGTCAGGGCGAACCGTTCGAGGCGGTCGGTGACCTTTCGGGTCGGGTCGCCGGTCATCGCCGGCAGGATGACTTTGTCGGTCAATTCCCGACGATCCGGCAGTATGCCGGACAGGACCCTCCGGCCTTCGAGTGCTGTCAGTGTCGTGCTTTTTCCGGCGCCGGTGAATCCGACCAGTATCAGAAGGTCTCGGTCCCGAAGCGGGACATGGTCGACAGGATATTTCCCCAGTTCCAAGGCCACAGACACGTCCCTGGCGGTCAGTCGAACCGATGTCTGAAAAAGATCGGGAGGTCTCATGAAAATCCATGTAAACATTCGACTGTTAAGCTGTCCCCGTGACATACAGGAAGAACTGGCGTGGGTCACGGTCCGGCGCTTGGCTGTCCGCGGACAACGCGGGAAGATGCGGCTTAAGGGAGTGGTCTGATATGGCCGTTACGGCAGTTCCCCTGACTGACTTTCTCGGGGCGCAGCTCGAAGGAATCGACCTGTCGCGTCCGATTGATCGGCAGACCAAGGCCGAGGTGCTTGACCTCTTTCACGCGCATCAGGTTGTCGTGATCCGCGGTCAGGAGATCTCTCCAGAGGGATTTATTCGGTTTGCCGAACTGTTCGGCGCAATCGAGCCGTTCTTCATCAGTTCCTACAATCATCCCGAACACCCCCAGATTTACGTGCTCTCCAATGTTCGGAAGGATGGTAAGCCCATCGGGAGGGACGGAGCCGGAACCCATTGGCATAGCGACAGCACGTTCACCGAGAAACCCAGCAGCGTGACACTGCTGCATGGCGTGGAAGTTCCGGCGCGCGGCGGGGATACTCTGTTCGTGAACACCTACGATGCCTACGACAGACTGGACGACGCAACCAAGGCGCTGATCGACGGGCGCCGGGCGATCCATCGGTATCAGCAGAAAGAGTTCGTGTTCTCCGGTGACCGGGAGGTCAGCGCGGAAGAACGGGCTGAGATCGAAGCCCTGAAGGCCAGACGTCTGGCGGAGGCGGCCGAGGGCGGACCATCGCCGACCGCGAAGCGCAGCAACACGGTTCCTGATCGGCTGCAGCCCGTGGTGCGCACCCATCCGGTGACCGGCCGAAAGGCGCTGTATCTGAACGACGAGATGACGGTCGGGATCGAAGGTCTGGCGGACGATGTCGCCGTACCGCTGTTGCGTCGCCTCTGCGACGAAGCGACCAAACCCGAACACGTCCTCCGGTTCAAATGGCAGCCCGGTGATTTGGTCGCGTGGGACAATGCGTCGGTGATTCATACCGCGACCTTCACCCCGCCCGATCTGCCCAGGGTCATGCATCGGCTCACCATCGAGGGGAGTGCGCCGGTATGAACCGCGGACTTCTTTGGCTGTGCCTGACGGTCGGGTTCTTTGTGCTAGCCGTTCATGATCTGTCGGCTCAAGACCGTCCAAATCTCGATTGGCTTGTCTATGATCAGGCCACGCGGGACGACTACGCCATCACGGTCGGCGCCGAGGCCTCGGAGCGGAACCTCGCGGTTCCCCATGACCGTGACCCTCAGAAACGGGTTCTGCTGCTGATTCCAAGTCCATCGGTTGAGGCGTATTCGCTTGCGGTGAACACGATCCTGCGCGGGTTCAACGACGCGAACCTGCCGACCCGTTTCGACATCTGGTACTATAACAAGGACGAAGATCTCGCCATGGAAGCGCTGCGGTGGGCCTATGCCCAACCGGTGGATCTGATCATGTCGGTGGGCTCTTCCGCCACCAGCTTTCTGACGGAGCATCATACCGGACATCGGATTCCGGCCGTGACCAGCGCATCAAAAGACCCTGTCGCCTCCGGTCATTTGACTGACGGCGCTAGCGGCAGCGGGACCAATATCGCCTATACTTCTATAAACGTCGAAACGGATACGCTGGTCGCCTATCTGCGGAGGCTGGTGCCGGGTCTGACGACGATCGGCCTGCTTTATGCGACCGATAATTCCAGTGCTGTCCTGACCCAGGTCGATCCGTTGCGGGCGGCGGCCGAGCGGCTCGATCTGAACATCGTCGATATCACCGTCAGCGGTTCCGAGACCGCGTCCGAGGAACTGGAAGCCGGTCTGCCGGTAGGCATTGATGTCATGCGGCGGCTTGACCCGCAGCTATCGAACAGCGTGCTGTTGGTCACCGGGTCGACCTCCGTCTACGAACGGATTGATCTGATCAACCGGCACGCGGCCGATCTCCCGGTGATTTCGATGCTTCCGGACATCGTTCGGGTGGGCGACGAGTCCGCGCTTCTGTCGATTGGGGTAAACCTGACAAGCGCGCTCAAATTGTCGACGGTCTATGCGCTTGATGTGATCACCGGCAAGGCACAGCCAGGGGTGCTCCCGGTGGGGAGCGTGTCCTCGCCGGATCTCGCGATCAATTTCCGGGTGGCCCATCGGGTTGGGATCAAGATCCCGTTCTCGTTCCTGGAGTCCTCGACTTTCGTTTACGACCTGGAAGGGATTGAGGTTGTAGCCTTTGGCCAGAGGGTGGCGGAGCGGACACCGCAAGCAACGGATCAGAAATGAATTCATGATCAGATTTGGGCCTGATGGGACACGTCGTGTGGCCCTTGGATGCCCGGTCGATGTGATATGTTAGTCTACAGGGTCGGGACGACGAGGAGGGATATCCAATGTTCGACAGCATCATCACGATACCGCTTTTGGCGGTGGGGGCCTTTTTCGGGGTTTCCTATTTCGTGAGTCCGAACACGATCGTGATTCAGGAACTGACGGTGCCTGTCAAAATCGAGGAGGAGCAGGGCTACAACTCGAAAGTCGTGAGCGGGCTCCTGTCGAACGCCTTGGCCCGTATCGCGGACACTGCCGGTACCAACCGAGGAAACTATGTCTCGGAAGGGTCTGCCCAGGCGCAATCGGTGGAAGCGTTGAGCGACTGGTTCGGCTTGGCGCAGCCGATCCGTGCGACCCAGGTTGCGCTCGGGTTTCTGCCTTACGCGTTCTCCGGCGAGTTTATTCAGGATGGCGAAGATCTGGTGCTCCGGATCAACGGAGAATCCTCGAAATACTGGCATTTCGAGTTGGAACGCCGCCGGGCTGATGGGGACGTGCTGGCATTGATCAACGATGCCGCCCTTGGCCTGCTCCAAGAGATCGATCCTTATGTTGTGGCCGTCTACCATTTCCGGCGCGAGATCCCGACAAAGGACTTCACGAACACGAAGGAAGCAATCGACCACGCCCTGGTCCACAGCCCGCGCAAGAATCTTCCCTGGGTCTACGCGCTGTTGGCCCACGTGCTCTTCTTCGAAGGCGACCATGAAGGGTCGATTCTGAAGAACCGTCAGGCGCTGGCACTCGATCCGACCTTTCCGCGGCCGATGATGCGGTGGGGCGAG
>JANSYC010000171.1 GCA_024742605.1 Alphaproteobacteria bacterium
GCGCCAGCACGATCTGCGGAAAGGCGGTGATGATCGCGATGCCCAGCAGCATCAGGAAGAAGAACGGGGCCGCCGCCTTGGTCACCTTCAGGATGTCGCGGCCGGTCATACCCTGCAGCACGAACAGATTGAATCCGACCGGTGGGGTGATCTGCGCCATCTCGACCACGATCACGGTGAAGATCCCGAACCACAGCAGGTCGATTCCGGCCCGGTCGACCATCGGCAGGACCACCGCGGCCGTCAGCACCATCATCGACACGCCGTCGAGGAAGCACCCCAGGCAGATGTACAGCACGGTCAGCAGCACGATCAGCATGACCGGCGACAGCTCCCAAGCCTCGACATAGCCTGCAAGCACGCGCGGGACGCCGGTGAATCCCATCGCGGTCGACAGAAAGGCCGCCCCCGCAAGGATGAAGGCGATCATGCAGGAGGTCCGGACCGCCCCCATCAGGCTGTCCAGGAAAGAGGCCCAGCTGAGCGAGCGGGAGACCGCCGCCAGGACCAGCGCACCGGCCACGCCGACCGTCGCCGCCTCGGTCGGGGTGGCGAACCCGCCGTAGATCGAGCCCAGAACCACGAACATCAACAGCATGACCGGTATCAGATAGCGGGACGCCCACAGCTTCTCGACGAAACTCAGATGTGTGATCTCCTTCGGCGCCAGCGACGGGTTCAGCATCGCCCGGATCGCCACATAGGCCATGAAGATCCCGATGATCATGACGCCCGGCACGATGCCCGCGATGAACAGCCGCGAGATCGAAACCTGGGCGACCACCCCATAGACGATCAGCATGATCGAGGGCGGGATCAGCAGACCCAGGGTTCCGGAGCCGGCAAGCGTACCGATCGACAGGCTTTCGCTGTACCCGCGCTTCTTGAGTTCCGGCATGCTCATCCGGCCGACGGTGGCGCAGGTCACGGCGCTGGAACCGGCCACCGCAGCCATCACGCCACACCCGACGATGTTCACATGCAGCAGACCGCCGGGCAGGCGCGACACCCAGGGCGCCAGTCCGTTGAACATGTCGGAGGACAGCCGGGTCCGGAACAGGATCTCGCCCATCCAGACGAACAGTGGCAGCGCCGTGAGTGCCCAGTTCCAGCTCGCGTCCCAGACATTGCTGCCGAGCAGCGACCCGGCTGGCGCAGGCGAGAAGAAGTGAAGGGTCACGAAGCCGACGGCGATCAGGGTCGGGGCCACCCAGATGCCGGTTGCCAAAAGGCCCAGCATCATGACGAAGACGACAGCCGAAATCAGTCCGGCGTCCATCAGCGGGTCTCCTCGGTCTGGGATGAGGCTTCGCCGTCGGCGCTCTTGAAGATCGGCGCGTCGTTCTCGACATAGCTCGGGACCTTGCCCCTGGCGACCGAGACGAACTCATCGATCAGCGCGATCAGCAGGATCAGCGAGCCGAGTCCCATGGCCGAACGCGGAATCCAGAACGGGATGGCCATAAGACCGGGGCTGATATCGTTGAACTTGTAAGAGAAATAGACGTAGTCGAAGGACCAGTAGGTCATCAGGCCCATCACCACGGCAAAAACCAGAATACTCCACAGATGGATCAGCCGGTCCAAGGTTCCGGTCGCCAGGCGGGTTACCAGGGTCACTCGGATATGTGCGCCCTGCCGGTAGGTGTAGGCGAGACCGAAGAAGGTCGAGGCGGCCAGGCAGAACCCGGCTGTCTCGGTCGAGTCCACCACGATCAGCTTGGGCGCGAACCGTCCCAGGACCTGCGCGACGATCGTCAGGGCGATCGCGACGAGGAAGAAGGCGGACAGGTATCCGCTCCACAGATAAAGCGCGTCCAGGGATTTGCGGATCATCGGGAAACTCAAATGTGGGAGATGGGGCGGTCGGCCGCGCTCGGGAGAGACCGCGGCCGACCGGTGCGGATGATTACTTCTTGGCCAGATAGGCCTCGAGCACGGCCTGGGCTTCGGGGCTGGCGTCCTTGCGCCAATCGTCCATCATGACCGCGCCGATCTCCTTCATCTTCTCGATGACGGCCGGCGGAGCGTCAGAGGTGACCATGCCGTTCTCGGCGAGGATCTTGACCTGTGCCTTGGTGGTTTCGGCGCTCATTTCCCAGCCGCGCTTTTCGGCTGCCTCGGCGGCCTTCAGCATGGCGGCCTGGTCTTCCGGCGACAGGGCGTCGAAATAGGACAGGCTCACCACGACGGCATTCTTCGAGAAGATCGTGCCGGCAAAGGTGAAGTGGGAGGTGTTGTCCCAGGCCTGGATGTCGATGCCGGTCTGCGGGCTGGTGAACAGCGCCTCGATCAGAC
>JANSYC010000101.1 GCA_024742605.1 Alphaproteobacteria bacterium
CGACAGCGCCGGCGGTCCCGGCAGCTTCAAGAAGAACGTGGATCTGGAGTTCGAGCGGAACGCCGAGCGGTACGAGTTCCTGAAATGGGGCCAGACCGCGTTCGACAATTTCCGCGTGGTCCCGCCGGGAACCGGCATCTGCCATCAGGTGAACCTGGAGTACCTGGCCCAGACCGTCTGGACCAAGGAAGAGAACGGCGAGACCGTCGCCTACCCGGACACGCTGGTCGGCACCGACAGCCACACCACCATGGTCAACGGCATGGCCGTGCTGGGCTGGGGCGTGGGCGGTATCGAGGCGGAGAGCTCGATGCTGGGCCAGCCGGTGTCGATGCTGGTCCCGGAAGTGGTCGGCTTCAAGGTCATCGGCAAGCTGCCGGAAGGCGCCACCGCGACCGATCTGGTGCTGACCGTCACCCAGATGCTGCGCAAGCAGGGCGTGGTCGGAAAGTTCGTGGAATTCTTCGGCCCGGGCCTCGACGCCCTGCCGCTGGCCGACCGGGCCACCATCGCCAACATGGCCCCGGAATACGGCGCCACCTGCGGCTTCTTCCCGATCGATCAGGAAACCCTGAACTACCTGCGCTTCACCGGCCGGGACGAGGATCGGGTCAAACTGGTCGAGGCCTACGCCAAGGCCCAGGGCATGTGGCGCGAGAGCAATTCCCCGGATCCGGTGTTCACCGCGACCCTGGAACTCGACCTGACGACGGTCGTTCCGTCCCTGGCCGGCCCGAAGCGGCCGCAGGACCGGGTGCTGCTGACCGAAGCCAAGGAGAGCTTCACCGGCACCATGACATCGATGGGCACCGCCACCGCCCGCAGCCAGCCGGTCAAGGACGCGAATTACGAGCTGAGCGACGGCGACGTGGTGATCGCCGCCATCACCTCCTGCACCAACACCTCGAACCCGAGCGTGCTGATGGCCGCCGGTCTGGTGGCGCAGAAGGCCAACGCGCGCGGCATGAAGGTCAAGCCGTGGGTCAAGACCTCCCTGGCGCCGGGCTCCCAGGTCGTGACCGACTATCTGGAGGCCGCCGGCCTGCAGAGCGAACTGGACGCTTTGGGCTTCAATCTGGTCGGCTATGGCTGCACCACCTGCATCGGAAATTCCGGCCCGCTCGACACGCCGATCTCGGAGGCGATCGACGCCGGCGATCTGGCGGTCTGCTCGGTGCTGTCCGGCAACCGGAACTTCGAGGGCCGGGTGAACCCGCAGACCAAGGCGAACTATCTCGCCTCGCCGCCCCTGGTGGTGGCCTATGCGCTGGCCGGCTCGATGCTGGTCGACGTGGCGAAGGACCCGCTGGGCGAGGACCGCGACGGCAACCCGGTCTATCTGAAGGACATCTGGCCGAGCAGCCACGAGATCGCCGACGTGATCAAGGCCAAGCTGACCCCGGAAATGTACCGCTCCCGCTATGCCAACGTGTTCGCGGGCACGGACGAGTGGAAGGCGGTCACGGTGTCCGGCGGCGAGACCTATGACTGGAACGACGGCTCGACCTACGTCCAGAACCCGCCCTATTTCGAAGGCATGAAACCCGACCCCGAGGAACTGGCCGACATCACCGGCGCGCGGGTGCTGGCCCTGCTGGGCGACTCGATCACCACCGACCACATCTCACCGGCCGGCTCGATCAAGAAGGACGGACCCGCCGGCGATTACCTGATCGAGCGGCAGATCCGGCCGATCGACTTCAACTCGTTCGGGGCCCGGCGCGGCAACCACGAGATCATGATGCGCGGCACCTTCGCCAACATCCGTCTCCAGAACGAGATGACCCCAGAAGTGCAGGGCGGCTACGCCAAGCATGTCCCGTCCGGCGACACCGGATCGATCTACGATATCGCCATGCGCTATCAGGCCGAGGGCACCCCGCTGGTGGTGTTCGGCGGCAAGGAATACGGCACCGGATCGTCCCGCGACTGGGCGGCCAAGGGCACCCGCCTGCTCGGCATCAAGGCCGTCGTGACCGAAAGCTTCGAGCGGATCCACCGCTCGAACCTGGTCGGCATGGGCGTTCTGCCGCTGCAGTTCCCCGAGGGCACGACCCGCAAGAGCCTGGGCCTGAAGGGCGACGAGATCGTCGACATCCACGGCATCGCCGGCGGCATCACCCCGCGGATGGCGGTGCCCTGCACGATCACCAAGTCGGACGGCTCCAAGATCGAACTGGAGCTGCTCTGCCGGATCGACACCGCCAACGAGGTCGACTACTACCGCCATGGCGGCATCCTGCACTACGTGCTGCGGAACCTGTCGCAGGCCGCGTAGGGAGCGGTTGACCGAAGACACAAGCGGGCGTCCCGAGCGATCGGGGCGCCCGTTTTTCAAGTCGGGCAGCGAGTCACATGGGTTCGGAATAGACCAGCAACTGGCTCACGGTTTCGCCGTCCTCGGAGAACGGCAGCATGATCGACTGCTCCTGGATCCGCAGATTCCGGTCGTTCACGAAGTCGAGCAGATTGTACATCGGGACCCCGCTGGCCCGGACCCGGTCGTAGGCCGCAAGGGCATACTCTTTGGACTGCGCGTGGAACCCGTCATCGACCAGTTTCCCGGTCGGATTGTGACCGCGGGCGTCCACCTCCCAATTGCCGACCACCCGGTACCGATAGCGGATGGGCCCGGATGGCGTCGCGGGCAGCACATCGATCAGCAGCAGTCCCGGCATGTGGTGCGGCAGGTCGATCGGATCGAAATCGGCGCGGCGCGGCATCGGACGGTCGCCCCGCCGGGTCTGCCAATAGGTGTAGATCTCCCGGACCGGTTTGCTGGCCGCCTTCAAGAGACTGACATCGGTGATGTCGAGAACCATGCGAACCCAAGCCTTGCATAGACGAAATCGGGTGCCGCGCACGGAGCCACATAACCCGCCGCATGTACGGATCGGCAATCTTAGCACCGGTTCTCCGTTGCCGACAGGCCCGATTCGATCCTGACCGCTTTCCCCCTTCGCCCGGCTTCCCTATGATCGCCCCATGAGCGATTCGACCGATCCAGCCGCCCCCGATCTCGAAGACCTGGCCGACCCCTCGGGCGCCGCCGAGTATCGGGTGCTTGCCCGCAAGTACCGGCCGCAGAGCTTCGAGGATCTGCTGGGCCAGGACGCGCTGGTCCGGACCTTGCGCAACGCCTTTGCCCAGAACCGGATCCACCACGCCTTCGTGCTCACCGGGGTGCGCGGGGTCGGCAAGACGACCACTGCCCGGATCATCGCCAAGGGCCTCAACTGCATCGGGCCGGACGGCACCGGCGGGCCGACCATGCAGCCCTGCGGGGTCTGCGACAATTGCCGGTCGATCGCCGAGGACCGTCATGTGGACGTGCTGGAGATGGACGCCGCCTCCCGCACCGGCATCGACGACGTGCGGGAGATCATCGAGAGCGTGCGATACCGACCTGTGTCGGCGCGCTACAAGGTCTTCATCGTCGACGAAGTGCACATGCTCTCGAAGAATGCCTTCAATGCGCTGCTGAAGACGCTGGAAGAGCCGCCGGAGCATGTGAAGTTCATCTTCGCCACCACCGAGATCCGCAAGGTGCCGGTGACCGTCCTGTCCCGCTGCCAGCGCTTCGATCTCAAGCGGATCGACGCCAGCGTGCTGATGACCCTGTTCAACAAGGTCACGGCGGCCGAGAAGATCGCGGTCGAGGACGAGGCCCTGCTGATGATCGCGCGGGCGGCCGACGGCTCGGCCCGGGACGGGCTCTCGATCCTGGATCAGGCGATGGCCCTGTCCGACGGCAAGACGGTGACCACGGCCCTGGTCCGGGAAATGCTGGGCGTGGTCGACCGGGCGCGGATCTACGATCTGTTCGAGGCGGTGATGGCCGGGCGGATCGCCGACGCGCTGGCCGAGCTGCGCGGCATGTACGACAACGGCGCCGACCCGGTCGTGATCATCCAGGACCTGATGGAACTGACCCACGGCGTCACCCGGATGAAGGCGGCGCCGCAGGCGGCCCTGGCCAACGACCTGTCGGAGACCGAGCGGGATCGCGGCCGCAAGCTGGCGGAAACCCTGGGCGTCCCCAGCCTGACCCGGGCCTGGCAGATGCTGGCGAAAGGTCTGGGGGAGCTGCAGTCGGCCCCGATCGCGATCTCGGCGGCCGAGATGGTGCTGATCCGTCTGGCCCACGCGGCCGACCTGCCCGATCCGGCCAGTCTGGTGCGGCTGCTGACCGACACCGCCGACCCATCGGCACCGGCGGCCGGCGGGCCCGCCTCGGCGGCATCGGGCGCCCGGATGCAGACTCCAACCCCTACAGAGCCGAAGCCGGAGCCCGAGGTCGCCGCGGCGGGGCCCACCGCTCCTGCCCAAGACCATCCGGACGAACCGCCCCCGGCCTCGCCCGAAGACTACGGCGCCGTCGACGACCGGGACGTGACCTCGCAGATCCCCGTGACCTTCGAGGATGTGGTGACCCTGTTCAAGGAACGGGGTGAGCCGTTTCTGGCCAGCCAGTTGGAAAAGGATGTGCACTGCGTCTCCTTGACGCCGGGGAGCCTTGAGATCCGGCCGGAACGGGGCTTCGACATCCGCAATATCGGCCAGGTCCAGCAGCATCTGGCACGCTGGACCGGGCGTCCGTGGGAGGTCGCCCTTTCAGAAGCGGCCGGCGACCCCACATTGCGGGAGCAGAAACAGGCCGCCCACAATGCCCGGACGGAGCAGGCGGCAGCCGATCCCGTGGTGTCGAAAGTCCTCACCCTGTTTCCCGGCGCCGTGATCGAGGAAATCACCGCCCCGGCGATCGAGGCGGCGGTCGAGGTGGGAACCGCGGCCGCGGATGACGACGGGGACGACGGACCGGACGATGACTTCGCCGAGGATATTGGAGAGCCGCCCCGCGCCGATCAGGCGGGCGGCTGACCCGGAAAACCAGGAGAGCGGACCAGATGTTGAAGAATTTCGGCCAGATGATGAAGCAGGCCCAGGAGATGCAGGAGCGCATGGCGGAGATGCAGGAGCGTCTCTCCACGGTCGAGGTGACCGGCTCCTCCGGGGCCGGCATGGTGACCGTCACCATGAGCGCGAAGGGCGAGGCGCGCGGCCTGACGATCGACCCGTCCCTGATCAAGGAAGATGAGAAAGAGGTCCTGGAGGATCTGATCATCGCGGCGGTCAACGACGCCAAATCCAAGGCCGAGGCGGTCGGCCAGGAGGAGATGCAGAAGCTGACCGGCGGCCTGCAGCTGCCCCCGGGCTTCGAAATGCCGAAAATGCCGTTCTAGGACCCGATCCGTCCATGGCCGCCGGCGAACTCGATCGGGCAATGCAATATCTCGCGAAGCTGCCGGGGCTCGGACCCCGGTCGGCGCGGCGGGCGATCCTGCATCTGATGAAACGGCGGGACTCGCTCATGATTCCTTTGGCGGACGCCCTGCGGGTGGCGGCGGAGCGGATCAAGCCCTGCGCCGTCTGCGGAAATCTCGACACCACCGACCCCTGCGCGATCTGCGCCGACGACCGGCGTGACGGCACGAGTCTGTGCGTGATCCAGGACGTGGCCGATATCTGGGCGCTGGAGCGGGCCTCCGGCTTCAAGGGCCGCTACCACGTTCTGGGCGGGGTGCTGAGCGCGCTGGACGGGATCGGGCCGGAAGACCTGAACCTGGACAGTCTGATCGTTCGGGCGGCCGCGCCGGAGGTGACCGAGGTGATTCTGGCGATGAACGCCACCGTCGACGGGCAGACCACCGCCCATTACATCGCCGACCGGCTGTCCAATTGCGGTGTCCGGATCACCCGGCTGGCCCATGGCGTCCCGGTCGGCGGCGAGCTCGACTATCTCGACGACGGCACCCTGGCCCAGGCGTTGCGGGCACGGCAGAATGTGTAGGCCAGACCGCTAGATATTCCCCCCGTCCACGCGGAATTCCTGCGCCGTGCAGCCGCGCGACGCGCAGGAGGCCAGGAACAGCACCATCTCGGCCACGTCGTCGGCCTGCATGGCGCGCTTCAGGCATTGGCGGGCCAGGATCGCCGCCTCGTCCTCGGGTGAGATCCAGTCGCGCCGTTGCCGCTCGGTCAGGATCGCCCCCGGGACCACCGAATTGACCCGGATGCCCAGATGCCCGAGATCGCGCGCCAGCGACCGGGTCAGACCGAAGGCCGCCGCCTTGCAGCTCGAATAGACCGCCAGGTCCGGCACTCCGATACTTGGCGCGATCGAGCCGAAATTGATGATCGACCCGCCGCCATGGCGCTCCATGACCCGCGCCGCCGCCTGGGCCGCGAACAGCTGGTGCTTGAGGTTGACGGCGACCAGATCGTCGAACCCGTCCGGCGTGATCTCGTCCCAGGCCACCCGAAGGTCCCGGGCCGCATTGTTGACCAGGACCGCCAGGTCCCCGGTCTCATCGGAGACTCGCGCGATCTCGGCCTGCAGGGCGGCGGTGTCGGTCACGTCGAGCTCGGAGAACCGCGCCCGCGCCCCCAGCGCCGCCGACAAGGCCTCCCCTGCCCGGGCATCGACATCGACGAAACACACGGTCGCGTCCTGGGCCGCGAAGGCGGTGACGATTTCCGCGCCGATCCCGGTGGCCCCGCCGCTCACGAACACGGTGCGACCCGCCAGATCAAGATACCGGGTGGCGTAGGCGCGCGCGGTCGGGGGGGTGACGGCAGGCTCTGTCATTGCAACACTCTCCAAACGCAAACCACCTATCGGGATGATACCCCGCGACGGCCAGCTGTGAAGGAGACCCGCCCTTGCCTGATGAAATCGCCGCCACCCTGCTGATCGACTGCCGCAACACCCTGGCCGAAGGGATCCAATGGCACCCGGTCATAGAGCGGCTGTTCTGGACCGACATTCATGGCAGCACGCTCTGGTGCTGCGACGTGGATGGTGACTCGCTCGAACAGGTGGAAATGCCCGAACGGGTCGGCAGTTTCGCGTTTCTGGACGACGGCAAACGGCTGCTTCTGGCGCTGGAGAGCGGACTCGCGGTGTTCGACCCGCAGACCGGCGAGCTGTTGAGGTTGGGGGACATTGAGCCCGAACACCCCACAACGCGGATGAACGACGGGCGATGCGATCGCGAAGGCCGCTTCGTCTTCGGCGGGATTGACGAGGACGGACTGAAGCCGATCTCAGGGGTCTACCGATACGGCGGCGGCGACCGGCTGCACAAGCTGATCGACGGGGTCGGGTGCACCAACAGCATCTGTTTCTCGCCGGACGGCCGCTGGATGTATGTGGCCGACACGCCGACCGGCATCATCCGCCGCTACGACTATCCCGAAGATGACGGCCCGCTGGGCGATGCCGTCGAGTTCGTAGACCTGTCCGGCGAGACAGGAAATCCGGACGGCTCCTGCATCGATGCGGACGGACGGATCTGGAATGCCCGGTTCGAGGGCGGGCGGATCCAGTCCTATGACGAGGATGCGGCCCCCGGCCCCGGAATCACCCTGCCAGTCAGCCAGGTGACCTGCTGCTGTTTCGGCGGACCGGATCTGGATCGCCTGTTCATCACCACCGGGCGGGAAAACTTCACACCCGATCGGGCTTCGAGGGAACCGAACGCGGGCGGCATCTTCGTGGCCGACGTGGGTGAGGCCTTCGGAGCGACGGGTTTGGAGGAGGACTGGTTCGCGGGAGAGATCGGGTAGGTTTTTTGCGGCACCGAAACAATAGGACAGCGATTCATACCTTTTTCAGACTTTGCCCCTAGACAGGTTGCCAACAGCAACCTTCCGCGGGCCCGTCCGTCATCGGGCCCGTCCTACCCACGGGGCATCACATGCGGTTTCGACTGAACATCTCCACCCGAATTTACGGACTGGTCGCCTTGGCGTCGGTCATGATCATCATCCAGGGCTTCATCACCTGGACCCAGCAGAGCGCGACCATGCGCGAGGACCGGCTGCGGGAGATCCGGACTGCGGTCGAAACCTCGGTCTCCGCCGGGGTGGCACTCCAGGCCGAGGTCGCCGCCGGGCGACTCACGAAGGACGAGGCGATCGCCCAATGGGCCACCCAGGCCCATGGCGTGCGGTTCCGCGGCGAGGAGTACATCTTCGCCTACGATCTGCAGGGGACCAATGTGGTGCACGGGGCCAAGCCGGCGCTCAACGGCAAAAACATGTGGGATGTCCAGGATCCCAGCGGGATGTACCTGCTGCGGGAGATCATCCGGATCGCCAAGGACCGTCCCGAGGGTGGCCCACTTGCCTATCAGTGGCCACGTCCGGGCTCCGAGCAGCCGGTGCCTAAACTCAGCTACATCATGATGATGCCGGGCTGGGACCTTGCGGTCGGGACCGGGCTCTACATCGACGATCTGAATGCGGAGACGACGGCGCTGACGCTCCGTCTCGCCATCACCGTGGCCCTGATCGTGGTGGTGATGGCCGCCGCGGCGGTGGCGATCGGACGTGGGATCACCCGACCGCTGTCCGGCCTGAAGGCCAGCATGGTACAGCTCAGCGAGAACGACCTCGACACGACAATTCCGGGCACCGGGCGCGGCGACGAGATCGGCGACATGGCCCGCACCGTCGAGATCTTCAAACTGAATGCCGAGAAGGTTCGGGATCTCGAGGCGTCACGCGCCGCCGAGGAGGCGCGGGTCGAGCGGGAGAAGATCGAGACCCGCGAGCGCCTGATCGCCGAATTCGGCAGCACGGTCGGCGCGGTGATCGCGGAGGTCGAACGGTCGGTCTCCCAGATGGCCAGCTCGACCGGAGAGCTGATCGACGCCTCGACCCAGTCTTCGAACAGTGCAGGTTCCGCAAGTCAGGCGGCCGACCATGCCGGGCGCAATATCGGCAGCGTCGCCGCCGCCACAGAGGAGTTGACCGGGTCGGTCGAGGAGATCGGTCGCCAGGCGTCGCAATCTGCCGAGATCGTGCGTCAGGCGGCCCAGCAGGCCAACGATGCCGACGGTCTGGTCAGGGCCCTGAGCGAGTCCGCCGAAAGCATCGGCAACGTGATCGAACTGATCAAGGCGATCGCCGAGCAGACCAATCTGCTGGCGCTGAACGCCACCATCGAGGCGGCCCGTGCCGGCGAGGCCGGCAAGGGCTTCGCTGTGGTGGCCAACGAGGTGAAGTCGCTCGCCAGCCAGACCGCCAGGGCGACCGACGATATTTCCAGTCAGATCTCGCGGATTCAGACGTCGACCGGTCAGGTCTCGGAGGCGGTCACCGGCATCGCCGAGGTGATCCAGCAGGTCAATGCGACCGCCACCAACATCGCCTCGGCGGTGGAGGAGCAATCGGCGGCGACCCGTGAGATCGCTCAGAACATCGAGAGCGTGTCCGGGGCAACCAGCGAGGTGACCTCGAACATCCTGACGGTCAGCGAGCTGGCGACGGGAACCTCCCGCGTGTCCGAGAAGATTGCCAGAGCCTCAAACGATCTGTCGGATCAGTCGGTCCGGCTGAAGCGCGAGGTCGACGATTTCGTCGGACGCCTGCGCAGCGCCTGATCCGGAAACCGGGTTCCGCTTGGCGGGACCCGAACGGCCCATCCTCTCTCCCGGTGCGGTGATCACCCCGTGATCCCTGCACCGGGCGAGACGCCTCAGGCCAGGGAGTCCCGCACCGCGACGACCCGCTGCTTGAAGGCCGGCACGGGCAGGGTCTCCTCCATGTCCTCGAAAGCCACCACCCGCAATTCGGGCCGCACCCGGATCAGCAGTTCCTCCCGGTGCAGCAGATAATCCGGATTGCTGGGCCGGCCCAGGGTCTCCTGGCCGACCGCGAAGGTCTCGTAAATCAGCACGCCGCCTTCCGCCACGCTGGCGACGATGTCGGGCAGGATCGGGCGGTGCAGATAGTTGACGACGATCACGCCCGCGAACCGACGCCCCGCCAACGGCCAGGGCCGCCCCGCCTCCAGGTCCCGCGCCACGATCTCGACCCGGTCGAAACTGGCCATGTCGGCAACCTTGGTGATATCGCGGTCCAGCATGACGACAGGATGGCCGAGTTCGTGAAAGAACCGACCGTGCCGGCCCCGACCGCAGGCCACGTCCAGAATCTCGCCACCGGCGGGCACCAGCCCGCCGAAACGTCTCACCCAGTCCACCGGCGGGTCCAGCGCATTCACCTGAACACCGTAGTCCGTATCAGCCATCCTCGGTCCATCCCCCTCGCGGCGGGGCCCATCAGCCCCGGTCTCCCCCAAGATCCGCAGTCTCCCCCCTCAGGCTTTTCGGGCAATCGCGGGGAGACGCCGCCCGGAGAGTGTACACGCAGGCGCGGCAAGACGCACGAACACGTCGGTGATCAGAGCGGGCGGCGGCAAACCTGCACTGTCTTCGTCCGGGAACGCGGCAGCCCGCATATCGGTCCGGACCTCTCCGGGGTCGACGATGTTCGCGCGAATGGCGGTCTGGTCACGCACCTCCGCCGCATAGGCCCGCACCAGAGCCTCCAGCCCGGCTTTCGACGCCCCGTAGGCCCCCCAGCCCGCGAAACCGCCCTCGGCCGCGCCGGAGCTGACCGCGATCAGCCGGCCGGTCGCCGAGGCGCGCAGCAGCGGGTCCAGGGCCGACAGCAGCCGGACATTCGCCGCGAGATTGACGGTCAGGACAGCGTCGAACGCGGACTCCTCCATTTCGGCTAACGGCGTAAGCGGGCCGAGCAGGCCGTGGTTCAGGACCAGCACATCCAGCCGACCGATTTTCTCCGCCATCACACCCCGCACCACCTCGGCCGTACCCGGCTCCGCCAGATCGACCGGCAGCACGGCGGCCCCCGCACCGAACGACTTGAGCTTGGCCGCAACCGCGTTCAGCTTGTCCAGGTTACGGCCGCACAGCACCACCGAGGCCCCTTCCCGGGCATAGCGCTCCGCCACGGCCGCGCCGATCCCGCCGCCGGCGCCGGTGACCAGACAGAC
>JANSYC010000044.1 GCA_024742605.1 Alphaproteobacteria bacterium
CGCGATGATCTTCCAGCAGTTCAACCTGATTCCGCGCCTGGACGTGCTGACCAACGTTCTGCTGGGCCAGGCCAATTCCATGGGTCTGTTCAAGAGCGTGTTCAAGCTGTTCACCGACGACGAGCGGCGCGAGGCGCTGCTGGCGCTGGAACGGCTGGGCATCATCGAGACCGCGCTTCAGCAGGCAGCCACCCTGTCCGGCGGGCAGCAGCAGCGGGTCGCGATCGCCCGCGCCCTGGTGCAGCGCCCGAAGATCATTCTTGCCGACGAGCCGATCGCCTCGCTCGACCCGATGAACGCGCAACTGGTGATGGACGCGCTGCGGCGGATCAATGGCGATGACGGCATGACGGTGATCTGCAACCTCCACACCCTGGATACCGCGCGCAATTACTGCGACCGGATCATCGGTATGCGCGACGGCCGGGTGGTGTTCGACGGCAACGCCAAGGACCTCACCACCGCCGCGGCGCGCGAGATCTACGGCGCCGGGGCCGAGTTCGACGAGAGTTCGACCTCGACCAGCATTCGAGACGAAGAGATTCCCGACGCGCCCGTCCTGCGGGAAGTCGGGAGTGCCGTCGCCGCGGGCGGCGGTTGAAACCCGAAGATCAACTGCGGACCAGTCAACCGGTGCCGCACCAACATAAGCTCATCCGAGCGAGGGGAAAATCATGACATTCATGCGCACCGCGGCCGCAATGGCCGTTACCGCCATGGTCGCCGTCTCGGGCACGAACGCCGCCCTGGCGAACGACCTTGGGATCGAGGAATTCCGCATCGGCCTGCTCGGCGGCGAGAATGCCTCCGACCGTCTCCGCAGCAATGAGTGCCTGCGCGAGCGAACCGAGAATCTGCTCGGCGTGCCGACCAAGCTGTTCGCCCCGGCCGACTATAACGGCGTGATCGAGGGCCTTCTGGGCGGCAATCTGGACCTGGCCTGGCTGGGTGCTTCGGGCTATGCGGCGGTGTATCTGGAAGACCCGGAAGCGGTCGAGCCGGTGCTGGTCAAGATCAATGTGGACGGCTCCTACGGCTACCATTCGATCGGCTTCGCCCGCGCCGACAGCGGCGTCACGTCGCTGGACGACATGAAGGACAAGATCTTCGGGTTCGGCGATCCGAACTCCACCTCCGGCTACCTGATCCCGTCGATCGAGATCCCCGCCGCTGGCTACTCCATGAAGCCGGGCGAGTACTTCTCCGACGTGAAGTTCACCGGCGGTCATGAGCAGACCATCGTCGCGGTCTACAACGGCGACATCAACGGCGGCGTGACCTGGGCCGACGGCATCGGCTCCTGGGAAGAGGGCTTCAACTCGGGCGCGCTGCGCAAGGCGGTCGACGCGGGCCTGATCGACATGAACGAGCTGGTCGAGATCTGGCGCTCGAAGGTCATCCCGGAAGGCCCGATCGTGCTGCGCAAGGCGCTGCCCGAGAAGGTCAAGCTCAAGATGGTCGGCCTGATGGCGTCGCTCGAGTCGATGGATCCGGAATGCGCCTACGGCGTGATGGCCGGTGAGGTGAAGGGCATGGCCCCGATCGATCACAGTGAGTACGTCTCGGTGGTCGAGGCCCGCAAGGCCAAGATCGGCAAGTAACCGATCCACGATCTGCGAGCGCCGCGCGGCATCCGTCGCGCGGCGTTCCACATGGCGCGACCCCGCGCCGACCGACGCCAACCTCCTTCGAGTTCAGCCCGTCATGACCGCCCAAACACTGACCCGTGTCGATCAGATCCTCGAACATTCCTCCGGGCTGGAAAAGCGTCGGCGGCTCTATTCCGGGCTGTTCGGGGCGATCTTCGTTGCCCTGGTGATTTCGGGATTCATCGCCGCCGAGGAGATGAACTCGGGTGGATTCGTTCAGGGCATCACCAGTTTCTTCGACTACCCCGCCGACATCGTAATGGAGACCTGGGAGGCGGGCCCGGCCTGGTTCGGCCTGCTGTGGACCTATTTTCCGGCCCTGATCGAAACCATCAACATGGCGGCGGTCGCCACGATCTTCGGCACGGTCTTCGCCATGGGTCTGTCGCTCGCCGCGACCCGGGATCTGGGTGTCCACCCGGTGCTGGTTCCGATCGCCCGGCGCACAATGGATGTCATGCGGGCCTTTCCCGAGCTGATCATTGCTCTTTTCCTGATCTTCATGTTGGGCACCACGCCGGTCCCCGCGATCATCGCGATCGCGATCCACACCTCCGGGGCGCTCGGCAAGCTGTTCAGCGAGGTCAATGAAAACGTCGATCGCGGTCCGCTCGAAGGCATGTCGGCGGCCGGTGCCGGCTGGTTCAAGCGGGTGCGCTGGGCGGTGATTCCCCAGGTGCTGCCGAACTACACGAGCTACATGCTGCTGCGCTTCGAGATCAACATCCGAGCCTCGGCCATCCTGGGCTTCGTCGGCGCGGGCGGCATCGGGAGCGAGCTGCGCAAGGCGATCAGCTGGTCGAACGGTGCCGACATCATGGCTCTGTTCGCGCTCCTGTTCCTGACGATCATGCTGATCGACCAGTTCTCCGGCTATCTGCGCCGCCGGCTGGTCGGTTCCAGCTTCATGCTGGCGAGCTGAGGAGCCAAAGGATGAGCACCCAGACCGCCCCCAGCATGGCCCCCGGCGACGCCGCCCGAATCAACGCCGGCCAGGCCGACGTGATCGCCAGCCATCGCCGTGGGGTCCTGTGGCCCGCCGGATTGCTGGCGATGGTCTGCGTCTATCTGATCTACGCGTTCATCGCCTTCGACGTTCCGGGCCTGATCGCGAAGTCACGGCTCGACCGCGGCGTGCTTCTGGGCCTCGATTCGGTCGCCTACAAGGTCCATATCGAGAAGAATCTGCGCCGCGATCAGCTCGAGATCGCGGTCGAGGGCGAGCGCGCCGCCGTCTACGAGACCCCGCCCGACTGGGTCACCATAGACGGCGCGGATCCGATGACCTCCACGGTCGACATCGATATGGGCAGCGGCTACCGGTTCGTGATCGAAGGATCGTCGGTCACGCTCACCGGTCCGGAGCTATACGAGCCGCTGGTCATCACATCGACCGCGGAGGGGGTGGAATGGACTGGTGCCACGCCGGACTGGGTCCTGCTGGACCCGCGCAAGGTCGAGGCGCGACCGAGCCTGTTCGAACGGGTCCAGGTCACCAGCGGCCGGATTCTGGTGTTCCGATATTTCTGGGGCTGGGAGGATTTCTGGTTCGAATTCCGTTCGCCCCTGAACGGTCTGTCAGCGGGCGCGCTCTGGTCTCTGGCCTGGTCGGATGAACGGATCGAACCCGAAACCTCCAACGCGCGCTTCATATTCGATGAGTTCTGGGGCAATCCGGGCTGGCAGCACGGGGACGTCTTCAAGGCGCTGCTGGAGACCATCATCATGGCCTTTCTGGGCACGGTGGTCGCCGCCTTCATCGGCCTGCCGCTCGCCTTCCTGGCAGCCGCCAACTTCAACCCCGATCCGGTCAGCCGCTTCGCCATCCGGCGGGTGTTCGATTTCGTGCGCGGGGTCGACAATCTGATCTGGTCGCTGATCTTCATTCGCGCCTTCGGGCTCGGCCCGCTCACCGGCGTGATGGCGATCGCGCTGACCGATATCGGCACCCTGGGCAAACTGTTCTCGGAGGCGATCGAGAACATCGACAACAAGCAGGTCGAGGGCATGCAGTCGGCCGGCGCGCCGGCCGTCACCCGCTATCGCTTCGGGGTGATCCCCCAGATTCTGCCGGTGTTCATCTCGCAGTCGCTGTACTATCTGGAGAGCAACACCCGCTCGGCCACCGTGATCGGCGCGCTGGGCGCGGGCGGCATCGGCCTCAAGCTGGTCGAGACCCTGAGGACGGGCAAGGACTGGGAGAACACCCTCTACATCGTCGTGCTGACGGTGATTGTGGTGGTCGGGATGGATATGCTTTCGGGCTGGCTGCGGCGACGCCTGAGCAACTGACCCAGAATCCGATGGCGGATCCGAAGCCGATAGGCACTTCGGACCCGCCGGCAGCTCAAATCAGAACTCCAGCACGATGCCGGAAATGGCGGCCCAGCCTTCGTTGTCGGCGCCGGTATCCGCCTCGAACTTGGAGCGGAAAACCGATGCCGTCGCCGTCACGCCCGGACCCAAACCGTAGGCCCCGGACAGCATGATGGTCTCGTGCTTGCTGTCGCCGGCTGCCGCACTGTCGGCAACCTGGCCGCGATAGTAGGACAAGGATACCTGCGCATCGCCGAACGCGTAGGCGGCGCCGATATCGAAGCCGCGGCCGTCAAACGAAACAGCGCTGTCCGTGCCGCCGGACCCGTTCCCTCGGGTGTCCGCATAGGACCCCCCGAAAGTGAACCCGGCATAGCCGATGTTGCCGCCAAAACTGTAGCCTTCGGCGTCCTTGATACCGGTGGCCGCGTTGTCGGGCTTGTCGGCGCGGAGATACCCGGCGGAAAGCGCCAGATCGACACCGCCAAAGCTGTTGACGTAGTTCACCCCGAACGCCACGCCGGTGTTGTAGAGGTCGTCGGACGGCTGCGCGTTGCTGTTGCGCTCGAATTCGGGAATGAATGAGGCACCGAACTGGACGCCTTCGAAGCGGGGGGTGAAGTAGCTGATCTTGGTCGCTTTGTCTTCGCCCAGAAAGAGGTAGGTGGACTGAAACGCGGAGTCCTCGTCGACCCCGGTCAGGTTCACGACCCAATCCGAAATGTCGCTGTCGTTGACGCCGAACCCGACATCCGGAGCGGCGTAATGCAAAAGGGCGGCAGCGTTGTCCCGGTCGCCGATCTCGACCCGTCCGAACCCGCCTTCGCTGTAGAGATAGGAATCGTCGATCTGATCTTCGCTGTCGGAGTACGTGAACAGGCCGACCGTCATGCCGAACGTGAGTCCGCTGTCGAGCGTGGTTTCGCCCGCAAACTCGAGAACGCCATCCGAATATATGTCGAAACCGTCGAAATCTCCGGTTCCGGTATCGTTTTCCGCATATCCGAAATACTGGACGAATTCACCGCCGATGCTGACCTGCAGTTTTTCGGCGGCGGTGGAGGTCCCCGAAATCGTGGACGTCAGAAGCGCCATAGTGGCGGCCAGGGACAGTCGTCTCGCGTGCATGGAATCCTCGTGATCTGGGTGAAGTCGTGCGCCTTTTCGGCAGGAAGCTTGTGCGGCGCATTCGGAAAGAGCAATCGCCGAAACGGTCGGATGGGTCCCGCACTCAAGAGGGCGCCATCATATCATTTGCAAACACGTCGCATTTGCAAATTAATTATTGCATTTGAGAATGATTTGCAATACTAATTTTAAACGCCGAACGACAGATCTCGGTCGGCTCTGTGAGCTCGGCGGTCCCGCGTCGGAACTGCTGGAATGACCAGAAAACGTCCCTGACGGATCAACAAGAGAGGCTTAACGATGAAGGTTCTTACCTATGCGGCGGGAATGGCTGCGGCGATTTCTCTGGGATTCAGTCCGCTTCCCTCAGAGGCGGCGGTCGTGACGGTCGAGTCCGTGCTCCAGACCTATGCCGACATCGCCGAAGCCACCTATGGAGATTCTCTTGCCACTGCCAAGGACCTTCAGGGATCAATCGACGCCTTTCTCGCGGCTCCTTCGGTCGGATCGCTCGAGGCGGCGAAGCTTGCCTGGAAACTGGCACGCGTTCCCTATCAGCAGACCGAAGCCTTCCGCTTCGGCAATGCGATCGTCGACGAATGGGAAGGTCGTGTGAACGCGTGGCCGCTCGACGAGGGCCTCATCGACTATGTCGACAGCGGCCGTTACGGCGAATCCAGCGACGAGAACGTCTACTTCACCGCCAATATCGTCGCCAATCCGGCGCTCGAACTCGGCGGCCGCACCTTGGAGACCCCCCGGATCACCAAAGACCTGATCCAGCAGCTCCATGAACTGGACGAGATCGAAGCCAATGTGACGACGGGCTATCACGCCATCGAGTTTCTCCTGTGGGGCCAGGACCTCAACGGCAACGGTCCGGGTGCCGGCGCGCGGCCCTATACGGATTACCATCCGGCCCAATGCACACATGGCAATTGCGACCGGCGCGCCGCCTATCTGAAGGTCGCGGTCGATCTGCTGGTCCAGGATCTTGAGGAAATGACGGCGAGTTGGGCCACCGACGGGGCGGCCCGGGCGGCCGTCATGGACGGTGCCGGCCGACAGCGCCTGGCCCGGATCCTGACCGGTCTGGGCAGCCTGTCCTACGGAGAGCTGGCCGGCGAACGGATGAAGCTGGGCCTGATGCTGCATGACCCGGAAGAGGAGCATGACTGCTTCTCCGACAACACGCACTGGTCCCATTACTACGATCAGATGGGCATCGTGAACGTCTATACCGGGCGTTACGTGCGGGTGGGTGGTGCCGTCGTCGAAGGTCCCAGCGTCTCCGACCTGGTGGCCGCAAAGGCGCCGGATGTGGACCTAGCCCTGTCCGAGGCCCTGGCTGCGACTCAGGAGAGGATGGGCGCGATCGCTCAGGCGGCGCTGGATGGCGAGGCCTATGACCAGCAGATCGGAGACAGCAACGACGACGGTAATGCGCGGGTCCAGGCCGCCATCGATGGTCTGCTTCAGCAAACCAAGCAGATCGAGGCGGCCGTCGCGGCTTTGGATCTTTCAACCCTGCAGATCGAAGGCTCCGACAGCTTGGACAACCCGGCGGCCGTTTTCCAATAGACCGCGTATTGCAGTCTGACCCCCCCAAGCGCCCAGCGCTGGCGTGATTTGGCGGCCTCCGGAGCAAAACCGGAGGCCGCGTCGCACGTTTAGTTCATCCCACGCCATTGGTGGCTTGAATGACATCGTCCTCGCCTACAGCACTTGCCGCCGCGGCCGTCGTCCTCTGCTGCGTCGCCGTCATAGGATCCGGCCTGCACGGTGCCGAGAAACCGGGTGCCGGACAGCCCGGAGGCACCGCGACCTATACCGGTCCCATCTCCGGCAACGCCTTCTCCAAGAGCTCCGCGAGCTTGCCGTTCGAGAAGGAACTGGACTTCAAGGTCGGAAACGGCCTGTTCAAGAAGCTCTGGGTGCCGGCCCCGTCATCGACCAAATCCTCCGACGGACTCGGCCCGTTCTATAACGCGCGATCCTGCCAGCGCTGTCATCTGAAGGACGGCAGAGGCCATCCGCCCTCGGCCAATTTTCCCGCCGACAACGCGGTCTCTCTTCTGATCCGTCTGGGTATCCCGAGTGGCGACCGCGGGGCGAAACCGGATCCGGTCTATGGTGGCCAGTTGCAGGACTTCGCGATGGCCAACATCCCGATCGAGGGCCGTCCGCATGTCACCTGGCGGGAAGAGACGGTCGCGCTCAGTGACGGGTCTCGCGTGTCGCTGCGGCGACCGACCTGGACCATCGCGGATCTCGGCTACGGACCGTTGCATGCCGACACGAGGATATCACCCCGGATCGCCCCACCGATGATCGGTCTCGGGTTGCTCGAGGCGGTTCCCGCAGAGCAGATCCTGGAGCGCGCCGATCCCGACGACCGTGACGGTGACGGGATCTCGGGCGTCGCGGCGCAGGTCATCGATGTTGCCGTCGGGCGGCGCGTTCTGGGCCGTTTCGGCTGGAAAGCCAGCCAACCCTCGCTGCGTCAGCAGGCGGCCGGCGCCTTCCTCGGCGACATCGGCCTGTCCACCAGCCTCTTTCCGGATGGCCGGGGCGACTGCACCGAACGGCAAGGTCTCTGCCGGACGGCTCCGATCGGAGCGGATCCGGGTGCGCCCGAGATATCCGACACGATGCTGGATCTCGTGAGTTTCTACAGCCGGCACCTGGCCGTTCCGGCGCGCCGGAACGCCGAGGACGACGAGGTTCGGCGGGGCGAACAGGTGTTCGCGGACTCGGGCTGCACGGCTTGCCATCGGCCCTCGCTCAGCACCGCCTCCGCCGGGGTCGATCCCGCCCTTGCCGACCAGACGATCTGGCCGTTCACCGATCTCCTGCTGCACGATATGGGAGACGGGCTCGCCGATGGTCTGCCGGAGGGCATGGCGAATGGACGCGAATGGCGGACGCCGCCGCTCTGGGGCATTGGGCTGACAGAGCGGGTCAGCGGCCACACCTACTTTCTCCATGATGGCCGAGCCCGTTCGATCCTGGAGGCGATCCTCTGGCACGGCGGCGAAGGCAGGGCCGCCCGGGACAGAGTCGTCGCCTTGCCGGGTCCCGATCGCGAGGCCCTGCTTGCCTACATCAACTCGCTTTAGGGATTTCTGACATGCATCGGGTGATTCGGTTTTCCGTTGTGGCGGTTCTGCTGGTCTTCCACGTGCCGCACGCGCGCGCGGATAACGCCAACCTCTTGATCCGCCTGATCGATCATCACGTGATCCCGGGCTACGAGGGTTTCGCCGTGGCCTCCAGGCTGCTGGATGACGAGGTCACCTCCTGGTGCCTGGCGAGCCGGTCGTCCGACCCGGATGCGATGATCGCGGCCTTCAAGGCCGCTTACGCGGATTGGGCCCGGATCGCCCATATCGATGTCGGCCCGGTCCGCTATCTCGACCGCCGGTTCCGCATCCAGTTCTGGCCGGACCCTCGCGGGCTGACCGGCCGCGAGCTGCAGCTGCTGCTAAACACGGATACCACCTTTTCGGATATCCTGCCGCTGGATATGACGGACGCCTCGGTCGCGGTTCAAGGGTTCCCGGCGTTGGAGCGCCTGCTGCCCTCTCCGGGAAACACGGACGCCCCGCCGAAAAGAACATCCTGCCCAATTGCTCGGGGCATCACCCAAAACCTTGCCTCCATGTCGTCGGACATCGTGCTGGACTGGTCCCGCCCGGACGGTTTCAGATATGCGATTGAACGCAGCATCGATGGCACGGGGCCATTTGATTCTGCGGACAGCGCGCTCTCGAGGCTGATGACCGGCGTGCTCGCCGGCCTCCAGAGCATCAGCGATCTCCAGATCTCCAGACCACTGGGAGAGACGCTCGCAAAGGCCCGTCCGGAGAAAGCCGAAGCGTGGCGAAGCCAGGTGTCGCTGGATCTCATCCGGGCCCGGCTCGGCGCCTATGCCGACGCGTATGCTCTCGGCGGCCAGGGGCTGGATGAGGCGCTGCGGCGCGCCGAACAGACGGAACTGGCCGATCTGATGCAGCGCGCCTTCGCCCAGACCCGGGCCACCGCCGACGGGATCGACGGACCCCTGTCCGCCGGTGTTCGGGACCCCCGGGTCCGGGACCAGCTTGAGACCCTTGTGGTCGAGGTGCGTGCGGTCCGCGCCTTGCTGGCAACCAGGGTTGCCCCGGCGCTCGGCGTCCCTGCGGGATTCAACAGCCTTGATGGAGATTGAAATGACCATCACCAGGCGGCATCTGCTCGCCTCGATCAGCGGTCTCATCGCGGCAGCCCATCCGTACATGTCCGCATGGGCTGCGGATTCGGCCGTCGACAGCGGCCAGTTCGCGACCGCGCGCGTTCCCGACGGCTCGTTTCAGGTGGTCCGGGTGCAAGACCGGGCGTTGCGGACGATCGTGGCGCTCCCCGATCGGGGGCATGGCCTTGTGAAGCGGCCGAAGGGGTCGGATCTGGTGGTGATGGCCCGACGTCCCGGAGACTGGGGGATTGTCCTGGACCGGCGGTCCGGCGACGCGAGAGCCCGGCTGTCCGCGCCCGAAGGCCACCATTTCTATGGGCACGCGGCTTTTTCCGCCGACGGCCGCTGTCTGTTCACCACCGAAAACGCGTTCGGGACGATGCACCTGGATGAGGAGACCGGACGGCTCGGACTTTGGGACGCGGAGAACGGCTACGCCCGTATCGGAACCCTGCGGACCGGCGGCGTGGGGCCGCATGATGTGGCACGAGACCGCAAGGGCCGTGGAGTCTGGGTCGCGAATGGCGGTATACTGACCCATCCCGATACCGGACGCGCCAAGCTGAATGTGGCCGACATGACCCCGTCGGTCTGTCTGATCGACAGCGTCACCGGCGCGGTTGAGACGGAGATCCGCTTGCCGGCATCGCTTCACCAGCTGAGCTTGCGTCACATCGACACGAACGAGAGCGGCCGGGTCGCCTTCGCGGCACAGGACGAAGGCGCGTCGGAGGCTGGTGTTTCGCTCGTGGGGGTCATTGACGGCCCGGACTCGTACCGACTGTTCGAGCTTCCGGACGACCTGTTCGGACAATCCCAGGGCTATTGCGGAGACGTCTCGTTCAATCGTACGGGCACGATTGTGGGCGGCGGGTTTCCCCGCGGCGGCTTCTTCGCCTTCTGGGACGCTGAATCGGGGCGTTTCCTGCGAAGTGTCGAGATCGCCGACGGCTGTGGGGTGTCAAAGACCCAGGCCTCTGGCGGCTTCGTGGTCAGCAGCGGAAGCGGCATCTTGGGCTCGGTTGAGCCGCACGATCCGAATGTCCTTGGGTGGGACGTGATTCTCCAGACCGAGGCCGCGTTCGACAATCACATGGCGTAACCGGGTTCTCCCCGGCGGCGAGCCTGCGCGCGACGGCAATCTAGTCCTTTTCGGCCGATCCCGTCGCCTTCTTGATCATCGCGTCTCGCCTCTGCGCATCCCGTTCGGCGGCTTCTTTCTCGGCAGCCTCGGGGCTCATCCAAACTTTGCGCCCGGACTCGCGCTCCTTGCCCTTTTCGACCCGGTCGGCGAGTTCGGAGTCCAGTTGGTCGTTCTCCCAGGCGTGCATCTGGTTCACATTACGGACCCGCGCGCGCTCGTATTCCGAGCCTTTCTTGACCAGCTCGTGGTCGGGATAAAGTTCCTTGATGGGAATGCGCGGGGCATAGCCGCTGATCCGGGCGATCGCCCGCTCCATCGCGACCTCGCCTCCGATTGCCTCCCGCGCGACAAAGGCCTCGTCCCAGAGACGGATCATATCGACCCAACCGTCCAGGCCGTACGCCACGTCGCGCCGCAGGCGGTCCAGGCGGTCGATGACGCTCATGTTCCGATCGAACATGTCGGCCAGCATGCCCAGCATTCCGTTGAGCTCCGTCAGCCGCTCGTTCACATATCCGATGCATTCGTCGGCGGCTTCCAGGATCAGGATCACCGAGGTCTCAAGTTCCTCGCGCACTGTCGGCTGCACCTCCGCCACCTGGGCCCGGAACGTGATGAGATCGGTGTGCTGAAGGTACAGAAACCCGTTCGACTTGGTCTCTCCCCGGGCGGTCACATTGCCGAACGGGGTGATCATGCCGACCAGCGGGTCGAGATAGGCTTTCGCGTCCGCGACCGTGGTCCCGCTCCGTTCGGCCGCGAAGATCATCACCCGCTCGATCAGCAGATCCAGATCGATCTTCGTGCGAGAGGTCTCGCCGCTCATCAGGTCGAGCAGGGTCCGGGTATCGGTGCGGGACATCAGCTTGTCGCCCATTGCGATGCCGCATTCGCGGGTCAGCTCAGCAATACAGGACAACCGGACCATCATCCGGTCTTCGTCTTCCTGTTCTGCAACCTTCCGGGCCAGGTTCCGGCTCTGGGTGTCGACCGCGAACTCGGTGTCGGCATTGATACAGATCTCCCGGATCGCGATCGGATCCAGGTCCCGCGTCGACATCGTCGCCATAACCTCTTCATGCACCGCCGCGTCTCTGGGATTGAGAGAGCTCATACCGGTAAGCTGTGGCCACGGCAGCACCAATTGCTCGCCGCGGCGGGTGCCTGAAAAATTAGGCAAGACGGCTTCCAGCTGACGCTCCTCTCCGTGGAAGTATTCACGGACGCGGGCGTGAGCCAAATCTCTTTGCTGGAATGGAACGGTTGTGCCGCGCCGTTCAAATGTCTGTGGAAGATTGACGCCCCGCATGAATGTCTCCGGAAGCACGTACATCTGGGTGGAACCGAAATCGGCCCGTGCGTCTGCTATACTCCAACCCACCCGCATTTATGGTTTCGTCATTTGGGGGCTTAGTCAACGATATTGGCGTCGGCCTCAGCCAAGAACGATCGGCGAAACCGGACTAGCTACAACCCTGCTGGGCGCGTACGACCGTTCCGAAAGCGTCGATAACCGTCTCGTAGACCGCACGCTTGAATGGCACGATCCGCTTGGGAACATCATCCAGATCAATCCATTGCCAGGCATCGAACTCCGGATCAGACGCCCCGATCACGTCGATTTCTCCATCCTCTCCGGTGAATGCGCAGGCGAACCACATCTGCTTCTGGCCACGCCATTTCCCGCGTCCTGCAGCGTCCAGGATAGCGTCGGGAAAATCATAGGTTACCCAGTCCTCGGTCGCGGCGACAATCTCAACCGAGGTGATGCCGGTTTCCTCGCGCAGCTCGCGGAGGGCGGCGTCCGCGGGTGCCTCGCCCTTGTCGATGCCGCCTTGTGGCATTTGCCAGGCCCCCGGGGTGTCCACCCGACTGGCGACGAACACCCGACCTGCCCGATTGAACACCAGAACGCCGGCGCAGGGCCGATAGGCGAGTTTGGAGCGGTCCCGGTCGGTCATCGGCCGCTCCTTCAGCGGATGCTTTGCCGGTCGGCAATGGCCGAGACCGGGGCGACGGCGATCCCGCGCGCCTCGAGCGCCGGCACCCAGGCCGCGAGCCGATTGATGGTTATGGGCAGGGGCCGGGCCAACCCGATGGCGAAATCGTTCTGCTTGGCGCTCAGTTCCAAGTCCTGCATGGACCGGTCGATCGCACCGCGCGAGGGCGGGTTGTCTATGAAGCGGTTGTTGAAGGCCCGCGGCACCTGAATCGACGAGGCCAATTCGGACGCCAGGGAGCGCGACGAATCCCGGGAATCCAGAAACAGGACCCCCCGCTCCTTCAGACTTTCCAGGACCGGCATCATCGCGTCCTCCACGGTTGTGAACTGCGAGCCCATCCAGGTCGTCACCCCGACATATCCGGGGGCCTGCCCCAGCACCCATTCCAGCCGGTTGAGATTCTCGACCGTCGACAGGGAGGTCAGCAGGGTGTGCGGGCCGGGATCGTCGCGCGGAAAGGCCAGCGGTTCCATCGGCAGGTCGATCATCACCTCGTGCCCGTCGGCCCGCGCACGTTCCAGCTTCTCGGCCAGATCGGACGCATAGGGCGAGTAACTCAAGGTCACCTGGCCCGGCAGCATCTCAAGAACCATATCCGTCACGCTGTCATCCAAGCCCAGGTTCATGATGACGATCGCCAGGCGGGGGCGGCGGTCGTCGAAGTCGAACGGGCGCGCATAATCGGTCCACACCTTGCGCCCGTCCAAGCCGACGATCGGCAGGATCAGTTCGTCGCGTTCTTCGTGGAGCTGCGGATCGATCGGGTTGAGGAGCACACCTCCGGCCAACGCGTCCAGTTTTTCGTCCGCCGCTGCGGATTGAGTTCCGTCTGCGTTGCCCGCCTGGGATTGCCCGCCGGCAGTATTGTCATCGCTCGGAACACTCGCCGAGGCGGAGCTGTTGGGGCGCGGCGTCTCATCCTCCGAGAGGATATCGACCGTGAGCTGGGGGCGCAGGAGATCGCGTCGTGCCGTCGTATGTTCGGCGTTCATGTAGAGCCATCCGAACAGGCCGCCGGTTCCACCTATCACCAGCAGAGCCAGCAGACTGATTCCCAGCAGGCCAAGGACTCGTTTGATCCGGGCCCAGCGTCCCGGCTTCGGGCTTGGCGACGGTTCCGGTGCTGCGGGCTCGATGTCCGGCGCCTGTGACTCGACACCCTCTTCGGTTCCGTCATCCGAGATCTCGTCCAGGGCTTCGTCGCCGGTTCCCTCAGGATTCGCCGCCTCGTCCTTCCGTCCTTTCAGGAACGGCAGCCGGAGTTTCGGAATCTTCGGGAGCTTCACGTCGAGGCGCGCCTTGGTTGGGAGCCGGCATCACGCCGGGCCGGTTACGTCCAATCCTGAACTCAGGCTCAGATTAAACCGCGAATCCGTCTCGATTCCAATGTGTTAGAGCGCGACGCAACAAGTGAAGCTGAACCGGATTCTGCGCGGCGGGTCAAATCCCGCTCGGAGCGGGCCCATTCCGGAGCCGGGCGCCGGTCCAAGCCGCTCAGCTGTCCATCCCGAGCTTATCAAGCGCGCGCTTGCGCGCGGCCCCGCTTTCCCGGTCTCCGACGAACAGTAAGCCGCTGACACGGCGCATCAATTGGGCTTCGTACTCATGCAGGGTGCCGTCGGCATAGACCACTTCCCACATCGCCTCCAACAGCTCGACCCGGCCGGTCTCGTCCAACAGATCCTTAGCGACCCGGGTGAAGTGATAGAGATCAACCGAGTCCTCGGCGGTCTGTTCCGCTTCGGCCATCACCGCCGACAGTTCGTCAGCCTCGACGCCGTATCGGACGGAAAGCCGGTCCGCGACGATTCGCCGTTCGTCGTCGTCAACGCCTCCGTCGAGGGCGGCCGCCTTTGCGAGAAGCACCGCGACCGCCGTCGCCAACTCGTCCTTGGGGCGCGCATTCGGCGTGTCGCCGTTCTCCAATCCGTCGATGAAGCGTTTGAAACGTGCGAACATCATCTCTCCAGTCTATCTTTCGGAAACATACAGATTGAACCCTACATAGGCCGTCATGAGCGACCCGTCAGCCCCTTACCTCGATGATCTTCCGCCGCTTGACGGTCCCGCGCCCATCGGCGCCCGGGACGCGCCTCCGGGACGTCGCAACGCTCGTGCGATCCTGGCGGTCCTGCGCGAACTGGTTCCCGGTGCGGCAGGCCCGGAGCACGGTGCGGCCACGCTGCTGGAAATTGGCAGCGGACCCGGTCTGCATGCCGCGGCTTTCGCCGAGCCATTGGCCCCGCTCCGGTGGCTTCCGACCGATCACGCCGCCGACAACCACGGCAGCATCCTGGCCTGGAGCGAGTCGATCCCCCAAGGCCGTGCCCGGCCCTTGGCGCCCCGCGTCCTGGACGCCGGCGCCCCGGACACCTGGCCGGTGGACGCAACCGATTCCGTGCGTGTGATCTTTTCCGCCAACGTCATCCACATTGCGCCCTGGCCGGTTGCCCTGGGGCTTTTCGACGGCGCCGGACGGGTGCTGCCGAAAGGTGGGCTCCTGATGCTCTATGGGCCGTTTCGGCGCCATGGCGCGTTCACCGGCGACGGTGACGTAGCCTTTCAGGACTGGCTGCTCAGCCTCGACCCTCGCAACGGGGTGCGGGATCTCGACGGCGAGGTCATTCCCGCCGCCGCCGCCCACGGTCTGGTCTTTGACCATGCTCGCCCGATGCCCGCCAACAACCTGATGGTGGTGCTCCGGAAGGATTAGGGTTTCAGCGGGACCTCTGTCTCGACCTGATCCACGGTCGCCTTCAGCTTCAACAGCCCGATGTCCCGGTTCCGGAACAGGTCTTCCGGGCGCATGTCACCGTAGTCGAAATAGCCGCCGCCGTTCATCACGCCCTGTTTGCCCTCGGCGATCAGCCCTTCCAGGGTGGCGCTGCGGCCGGTCGGGACCGGCGGTGTGTACATGCCGTTTGCCATCGCCCGGCGCATCATGTCGAGACCGGTGAAATCGGCCTTCATCAGCGCCCCCATCAGCGCCATCCGCAGGGCCAGCCCGTATTTGATCGAGTCGTCGATCGCCTCTGCCGACGCCCAGCCCTCGTCCAACAGCAGGGTGATCTCGAGCCCCATCGCCGCCTGCAGCCGGTTCGCCACGTAGCCGGGAATGAATTTCTCGAACCGCACGGGCTTCTTCCCCATGCCGTCGTACAGCGCCTGGGCCGCACTCATCACCTCCGGCTCGGTCTGAGGGCCCGGGGCCAGATCGACCAGATCGATGATGTAGGGCGGGGTGTACCAGTGGGTGATCAGGCAGCGACGCTGGCGGGCGTCGGGAATCAGCGGAAACACATCCAGATGCGAGGTGTTGCTGGCGACCACCGCGTCGGACGGGGCGGCGGCGTCGATCTCGGTGAAGACCTGGCGTTTGACCTCGGCGTTCTCGACCACCGCCTCGACGATCAGATCGGCGTCCGCCACCGTCTCGGCCAGGCTGGCGACCGGGGTGATCCGCCCCAGAATGGCGGGAACCTCATCAGCCGCCAGCGCGTCGGCCTCGACCATGGTGCCGAGCGCGCTCTCGATCAGCCCCATTCCGCTGGCCAGCTTTTCGGCACTCAAATCGGTGATCTTCACCGAACAGCCGCCGGCCGCGTGCACAAGCGCCAGCCCATGCCCCATCAGCCCGGCCCCGATCATCGCGACCCGCCCGTTTTGTAGCTGCATCGAATCCTCCCCGAAGTTTTTTGAATCTTGGTCTGCTGCAGCCGGCAAGGCCGCTGGAGTTCAGGCTGCGATCTCGGTCACAAAGCGATCGATCTCGTCCGTGGTGTTCAGATAGTGGACGCTGGCCCGGACCACGGATTCAAGGCCCCGCCGCCCGAAACCGACCCGGCTGCCCGATCCGGCGCTTGCCGTCACGTTGATGCCGATTGGCGCCAGGCGCGCCTTGATGTCGGCGGCGGCCTCGCCGTCTTTGGTGAAGGTGACGATGCCGCAACGGCGCTGGCCCTGGTCCTGGATCGTGATGCCGGGGATCTCCGACAGGCGTGCGCGCAGGCGCTCGGCGATCTCGGTCACCCGCGCCTCGATAGCCTCGAGCCCCCAGCCGAGCGCATAGTCGATGGCAGTGCCGAGCGCCGCCTTACCTGCGAAATGGCACTCCCAGTTCTCGAAGCGCCGCGCGTCGTCGCGGATTTCGTATTCGGTCTCGCTCAACAGGGTGGCGGCGTGCTGGTCCAGCAGCGGCGGGTCGAGGCGGGTGATCCAGTCACGGCGGACGTAGAGCAGCCCGGTCCCGCGGGGGCCGCGCAGGTATTTGCGACCGGTGGCGGACAGGAAATCGCAGCCGATCGCCTTCACGTCGACGGGCATCTGGCCGACCGACTGGCAGGCGTCCAGCAGATAGGGAATGCCGTGGCGCCGCGCGACCGCGCCGACCGCTTCGGCCGGGTTCACCAACCCGCCGCCGGTGGGGATATGGCTGATCGAGATCAGCTTCACCCGATCGTCGATCATGGCCTCGAGCGCCGCCACGTCGAGCTGCCCGTGTGCGTCGTCCGGCACGATATCGACGACACAGCCGGTCCGCTTCGCCCGATGCAGATAGGCGATCATGTTCGAGCCGTATTCGCAGGCGGCGGTGAGGATCCGGTCTCCGGGACCGAGATCCAGGGCGTAGAACGCCATGTCCCAGGCCCGGGTCGCGTTCTCGACGAAGGCGATCTCGTCCCGGTGGCAGTTCAGCAGCCGGGCGCTGGCATCGTAGAAGTTCTCGAGTTCGTGCCGCCGCCGGTTCGCGGTCTCATAGCCGCCGCGAAATTCCTCTTCCCGTTGCCAGCCGATCAGATGGTCGGCGACCGCCGCAGGCATCAGCGAGGAGCCGGCGTGATTGAAATGGATGAGGCCGCCGCAGCCCCGGGTTTCCAGGCGGGCGCGGTCGACGTCGATGGGCGTATGGGTCACGGTTGAGCCTCAAGCTGGAAGAATGACGCCCGGACGTTAGCCCTCGGAATCGTCCTCGTCCATCAGCCGATCGAGTTTCCGGCGGTCCCGTTTGGTCGGGCGTCCCGCACCGCGCTCGCGTTTCGGGACCGGGCCCTTCACGCCGCTGGGGCCATCCGGGTCGCCGTCGTCCTGGAATTCCGCAGACTCGATCTGGCCGGCCGAAGCCTTGTCGGGGATGGGGGCCAGATCCTCGTACAGGCCCTGAGCCTCGGTGGCGGGCCCGCGCCGGGTGCCCAGTGCCAAGATCTTTACCACCCGGATGTGCGGACCTTGCGGAAAGGTGAGCACGTCTCCGGGCCGGACCTTCTGGTGGGCCTTGGTGGTGACGGTGCCTGACAGACGCAGCTTTCCCCCGGCCACGATCTTGGACGCAAGACTTCGGGTCTTGAAGAACCGGGCATACCAGAGCCACTTGTCGATCCGCAGGCTGTCGGTCTCCGACATCTCGTATCCCCGACCCGAACCAGGTCAGTCGGATTTCATCGACTGCTTCAGCTTGGCCAGCACGGCGAAGGGCGAGTCCGGATCGACTCCGTCCGACGGTTTGGTCGGCCCGGCGCTGAAGGATTTCGGACCGGATTCCCGTTTCGGGCCCCGGTTTCCATCCCGGTTCGGTCTGCCGCCCTGGGGGCCGCGGTTACCCTGCGAGCCCCGATTGCCTTGGGCGCCCCGATTGGTCTGCGATGGACGATTGCCCTGCTGCTGGGGCGGGATCTCCGCGGCGGACGCCGCTGCCGGGGCCGGGGTCCCGCCTTCGGCTGCGACCGCCCCCTCCGGAGTTCCGGCAGCAGCGGCGGCGGGCGCCTGCGGGCCGCTGCCAGAGGGACGACGCTTGCGCCGGCGGCGGGGTTCGCCCTCGGCCTTCTCACCGGTTTCGCCGTCGCGTCGCTGGTCGACCCGGCGGCGGCGCTGGAACAGCGGTTTCTCTTCCTCGTCGACGCCGACCTGTCGATAGCCCATGTCGAGGAGCATGGCGCCGAAGGTCTCGTGATCGGCGCCGGTCAGCGACAGCATGTCTGCGGTGATGCCGAACTTGCCCTCGCGCGCGGATTTCCGAACCAAGGCCGCGACCCGTTCCAGCATGTCGACCCGCACCGCGCGGCCGCCCAGACGCGCGAAGCCGAGCGCGGCGTCGTACTCGCCGGGGGTTTCCGGGTTCCGGGCGACCTGAACGCGGCCGTCGGCGGGCGGGCCTTCCTCCGGGAAGACATTCTTGGCGATCGACCACAGGACCGCGCGCAGCTTGACCGCCTTGGGTTTCAGCAGGTCCGGGACATAGGCGGATTCGGTGCCGAGCCGGATGCCGACCCGGGCCACATCCTTGCGGCCTTCCTCGTCGAGATCCTTGATCAGCGGGGCGACGCTTTCGGCGGAGGCGCTGCCCAGGCCTTCCAGAACCTGGAACACCACGCCACGGGCCGGGCCCGAGAGATCCGCGCGCTTCAACTGGGCCAGGCGCGGGGCACCGGCTTCCACATGGGCGTCAAACCAGTCGACAAGCTTCTTCTCCAAGCGCTCGCGCTGGGCCGGTTCGATCAGCTCGTTCCGGCTGGCGCGCACCTGCGGGTTCCAGGTGGTCTCGCCCTTCTCCAGTTGACCGACCGGCGCGCCGCGCCAGAGGAAGCGGCCCCGGTCATCGAGGGTGAACATCATCCCATCATCGCCGAGCAGCCGCGCGATCCGCCGCGCGATCTCACCCGGAAGCACCCGGCGGGCGGCGGCCAGGACCGGTTTGCCCTCCTGGCCCGACACATCCTCCGGCACGAAGTCCAGACCTTCCAGATGTCCGACGCGGTGGCCTTCCACCACCACGGCTCCATCCGCCTGGACCGCCGCCGTCAATTCCCCGTGTTCTTCCGTCAATTTACGCACCAGTGTAGCGGCTCGTTTGTCGACGAAGCGTTGCGTGAGCCGATCGTGCAACGCATCCGAAAGTCTATCCTCTATCGCGCGAGCGCGCTGTTGCCAATGGATAGGATCGGATATCCACTCTCCGTGATGTGTCACGTAGGTCCAGGTTCGGACATGTGCAATGCGTCCGGCAAGGGTATCGATGTCGCCGTCGACCCGGTCGAAACGGGACATCTGGGTCTGCACCCAGTCCGGCGGCAGGCGCTCCGCGCCGGTGGTCAGGTGGCCGTAGATCTGGCTCAGGAGCCGGGCATGGGATTCCGTCATGGACTTCTGGAAATCCGGAATCTGACAGACATCCCAGAGCAGTTTGATCCGCGAGACCGAGGTCGCCCGTTCGGTTATTTCGGTCATCTGGGACAGCGCTTCCAGGGCCTGATGGTCCTCCGCGTCCCGTTTGCGGAACAGGGCCTGATGGGGCGGACGCTCTTCCAATGACCGCTTCAGATCGCGCAGTGTCCGGAAACTGAGGTCGGTGTTGCGCCAGTAGATGTTGCGCAGCGCCGGGAAGCTGTGGCCTTCCACCTGCTCGATGACCTCCTCGTCCAGCGGCCTGCAATCCCCGGTCACGCCGAAGGTGCCGTCCCGCTGAAACCGTCCCGCCCGGCCCGCGATCTGGGCGAACTCGGCGGCGATCAGGCGGCGGGGATAGCGACCGTCGAATTTCGAGGAGGCCGCGAAGGCCACATGGTCGATATCCATGTTGAGGCCCATGCCGATCGCATCGGTCGCGATCAGATAGTCGACCTCGCCCTCCTGATACATGGCCACCTGGGCGTTGCGGGTGCGCGGGCTCAGGGCGCCCATCACCACCGCGGCGCCGCCGCGCTGGCGGCGCACCAGTTCGGCGATCGCGTAGACCTCGGAGGCGGAGAAGGCGACCACGGCGGTCCGGCGCGGCAGTTTGGTGATCTTGCGCGGTCCGATATAGGTCAGGCGGGACAGCCGCTCCCGGATCTCGAACCGGGCCTTGGGGATCAGCGTCTTCAACAGCGGCCGGATCGTCTCGGCACCGAGGAACATGGTCTCTTCGAGTCCGCGCGCCCGCATCAGCCGGTCGGTGAAGATGTGCCCCCGCTCCGGGTCACCCGCGAGCTGGATCTCGTCGACCGCCAGGAACTCGACCTCCCGGTCGGTCGGCATGGATTCCACGGTGCAGATGAAATACCGCGCCTCCGGCGGGATGATCTTCTCCTCGCCGGTGATCAGCGCCACGTGCCGGACCCCCAGGCGGGCCACCACCTTGTCGTAGTTCTCGCGCGCCAGGAGCCGCAGCGGAAATCCGATCATCCCGGATTTGTGGCCCAGCATGCGCTCGATCGCCAGGTGGGTCTTGCCGGTATTGGTCGGTCCCAAGACCGCCGTGACCGGCGCATCGAAGGACATGAAATCGGCGGTCATGGCGCGCCACTCCCGTGTCTGGCCCGATATCGGGGGGTGCGGGATCTTGGTGGGAGGTCTGAGGGCGAGGGGCTGCGGGACATCGTCTGCACAATTACGACTGTTCGCCGTGGTTGCAAGGCCGCTTGTTGCGAGGTCGCCGGGGGCTTCGCTCTTGCATCCGTCGGCCCCGTGTCACATATCCACGCCTTAATCCTTCCATCGATATAAAGAGACGGACCACGCGTGATGACCGCTGAGAAGAGAAGCTTTCAAGCCGAAGTCAGCAAACTCCTCCATATTGTCGCCAATGCGCTGTATTCCGAGCGCGAGGTGTTCCTGCGAGAGCTGATTTCCAACGCGGCCGATGCCTGCGACAAGCTGCGTTTTCTCGCGCTGTCGGACCCGGCCCTTTCTGCCGACGACAGTGCCTTCAAGATCAAGATTTCGGTCGATGCCGAGGCCAAGACCCTGACGATCTCGGACAACGGCGTCGGCATGACGGAAGACGAGCTGCACGGGAATCTGGGGACGATCGCCAGTTCCGGCACCTCGGCCTTCGTCGAGAATCTGTCGGGCGACTCCAAGAAGGACGTGGGCCTGATCGGCCAGTTCGGCGTCGGTTTCTACTCGGCCTTCATGGTCTCCGAGAAGGTCGAGGTGCTGACCCGCAAGGCCGGAACCGAGACCGGCTATCACTGGGTGTCGGACGGGCTTGGCGAATACACGGTCGAGGAGGCGGAGAAGGCCACCCGTGGCACCGTGATCACCCTGCACCTGAAGGATGATGCTTCGGAGTTCCTGGAGCGCAGCCGGATCCAGACCGTGGTGCGGACCTATTCCGACCACATCCCGTTTCCGATCGTCTTCCTCGAGACCAAGACCGATCCCGAAACGAAGGACGAAGCCGAGACCGAGGACACGCTGAATCAGGCCTCGGCCCTGTGGACCCGCTCGAAAAGCGAGATCTCCGAGGACGACTACAAGGAATTCTACAAGCACGCCGGTCACGCCTTCGACGACCCGTGGATGACCCTGCATTGGAAGGCCGAGGGGCGGATCGAGTATCATTCCCTGCTGTTCGTGCCGAGCCAGCGGCCGTTCGACCTGTTCAACCCGGAGCGCCGCCATCACGTGAAGCTGTACGTGAAACGGGTTTTCATCACCGACGAGTGCGAAGGGCTTATCCCGTCCTGGCTGCGCTTCCTGAAGGGCGTGGTCGACTGCGAGGATCTGCCGCTGAACATCAGCCGCGAGATGCTGCAGAACAATCCGCTGGTCGGCTCGATCAGCCAGGCGGTGACAAAGCGGGTGCTGTCGGAGCTGTCGAAGAAAGCCGAGAAGGACAAGGAGGGCTACGAAACGTTCTGGGGCACCTTCGGCGCTGTCCTGAAGGAAGGTCTTTATGGCGGCGAGACCGAGCACCGCGAGACCCTGCTGAAGCTGGCGCGGTTCCGGTCGTCGACCCAGGACGGTCTGGTCAGTCTGGCCGACTATATCGGCCGGATGAAGGAGGGTCAGACCACGATCTTCTACATCGCCGGCGAGAACGAGGCGACGGTCAAGGCCTCACCGCAGCTGGAAGGCTTCATCAAGAAGGGCGTAGAGGTGCTCTATCTGGTGGATCCGATCGACGAGTTCTGGGTGCAGAGCGCCTATGACGGGTTCGACGGCAAGCCGTTCAAATCGGTCACCCGGGGCGGTGCCGATCTGTCGGCCATCGCGGGCGAGACAACCGACGCGGATGCGGACAAGACGGACGAGCCGAAGGACGAGGGTGCCGAGGACGCGATCAGCGCCCTGATCGCCTCGATCAAGCTGTCCCTGGGCGACAAGGTCAAGGACGTGCGCACCACCGACCGGCTGTCGGACAGCCCGGTCTGTCTGGTCGCCGACGAGACCGATCTCGACATGAACATCGAGCGGATGCTGCGCGCCCACAATCAGGTCACCGAGGCTTCACCCCGGATTCTGGAGCTGAACCCGGATCACGTGCTGGTCAAGAACCTGGGCAAGCTGATCAAGGACGGCCAGGGCGCCGATTTCATGGAGGACGCGGCCTATCTGCTGCTCGACCAGGCCCGTATCCTGGAGGGTGAGCCGCCCAGCGATACCAAGGCCTTCACCCGCCGCTTCTCCGAGGTGATGGTCAAGGCGCTGGCGGCGTAGTGCCGCCTCCCGCCGCCGGTTTTGTGGTCCTGAGCCTGTCGGCGGGGCGTCAGTTCGAGACCGCCTGTCCGCCGTCGATGTAGAAGGTCTCGCCGTTCAGGAACGGGATGTCCTCGACCAGCAGGGCGGCCACGAACCTGGCGATCTCCCAGGCCTCGCCCGGGGTGCCGCGCGGGATGGCTTTCTGGATGAAGGCGCGGAACCGTTCGTCGTCCATATGGCTGCGGTTCAGGTCGGTCAGGGTGAAGCCGGGGGCCACGTCGACCACGCGGATGCCGTGCTTGGCCCATTCCACGCCCAGACAGCGGGTGATCGCGCCCACCGCCGCCTTGGAGGCCGCGTAGGCCGCGTTGTACTTGACCCCCATCTTGTCGTAGTGCGAGCCGATATTGACGATCAGCCCGCCACGGATCCCGTCCTTCTCGGCTTTGAGATGGGGGAAGGCCGCCTGACAGGCCCCGAAGGTGGCGGTCGCGTTGGTGTGCAGGACCTGGTTGAAATCGCCCAGATCGAAGCTTTCGCTGCGCCCGTCCAGGTGGATGCCGGCATTGTTGACCAGCCCGTGCAGACCGCCGGTTCGCGCCGCCAGCCCGTCGAGGGCGGTGACCAGGGCCGCCTGATCGGTCACGTCGCAGGCGATCGGGATCAGCCTGTCCGCGAGGTCGGGCGGCACCCCGTCTTCCTCGATCCCCAGCCCCTTGCGGCTGAGGCAACCGACGGTCCACCCCCGTCGCGCCAGTTCGAGGGCGATGGCGGCTCCCAGGCCACGGGACGCGCCGGTGACGGCGACGGTGCGAGATGTAGGCATGGCAGGCTCTCCGGTCAGTAGGATTCGGTTCGGGCGCGCATTTCGCTGGCCAGGAAATCGATGAACACCCGCAGCTTGGCGGGCGCCAGCCGGGACTGATGGTGGACCGCATGGACCCGCAGCGGCTCCGGCTCCCAATCCGGCAGGATGCGGATCAGGCGCTTGTCCTCCAGCGCGCGGCCCTGGATGAACAGCGGCTGCTGGATGATCCCGGCCCCCGAGATCGCGGCCTCCGCCAGGGCGTCGCCGTTGTTCGCCCGGATCGGCCCGGAGACCCGGACCTGTTCCTCGGATCCGTTGCGGACATGTCGTAGTCTCCAGACGTCGCCATGGGCCGCATAGCGGTAGCAGAGGCAGGCATGGTCGGCCAAGTCCTCCGGCCGCTGCGGCAGACCGTGTTTCGCGATGTACCCTGGGGCGGCGGCCAGCACCACCTTGACCGGCGCCAGCGGACGCGCCATCAGGCTCGAATCCTCCAGCACCCCGATCCGGATCGCCAGGTCGAAACCCTCCTCGATCAGATCGACCCGGCGGTCGTTGAGGGTCAGATCGACCTGGAGGGCGGGATAGGCCTCGGTGAACTTGGCGACCAGCGGCGCCAGATGGGCCCAGCCGAAACTGACCGGCGCGTTCACCCGCAAGGTGCCGCGCGGCTCCACCGTCTCGCCCCGCACTTCGATGTCGGCGTCGTCGAAATCGGCCATCAGCCGCTGCGCCCGTTCGAGATAGCGCAACCCCGCCTCGGTCAGCCGGACCCGTCGGGTGGTCCGCTGCATCAGCTTGACCCCCAGCCGATCCTCCAGCAGTTGCACATGCTTGCTGCACACCGCCCGGGACAGGCCGAGCCTGTCGGCGGCGTCGGAGAAGCTGGCGGCCTCGGCGACTGCGATGAAGGTTTCGAGATGCGCGAACCGGTCCATTGTCAAAATTTAGACGACAATGTTTTCGAATTCACCCCAATTATTCACGAACGGACCGATGCCATATTCCTCATCAGTAAACGACATCCCTGATCCACCACTGGAGGCATCCATGTTCACCACCCTGACCGACACCACCAAGACCACCCCCTACGGCGCCCTGCTGTTGCGGCTCACCCTCGGTACCGCGCTCCTCGCCCACGGCCTGCTCAAGGTCCTGGTCTTCACCGTGCCCGGCACCGTCGCCTTCTTCGACTCCATCGGCTATCCAGGCTTCATGGCCTATCTTGTGATCGCGGCCGAGCTTGGCGGCGGGGCGGCGCTGATCGCCGGCGTCTACGTGCGGACGATCTCCTTGGCCCTGGTTCCGGTCCTGATCGGCGCCACGCTGCAGCATGCCGGGAACGGCTGGCTGTTCACCAATGAGGGCGGCGGCTACGAGTTCCCGCTGTTCTGGACCGCGACCCTGCTGGTTCAGGCGCTTCTCGGGGCGGGCGCCCATGCCGTCAAGCTGCCGTCCGCCTTGGAGCTCAAGCCCGCCGATGCCTGACCGCCGCTCTGCCGACGGCCCCGGTCTCGCCCAGCGACATCCCCTCTCGCGCTTGCCGGGTTTCGCCCTATACTCCGCCCCTGGATGGGGGATCCCGCAACGCGCGGGAAATGAGGAAGCGGAGACTTTGACGCCATGACCGACATGCAGCATCACCCCAAGCTCGTGCTCCTGGCAGGGGTCTTGGGCGCGGCGATCCTGGCGGTCGGACTCGCGGTCGCCGGGGCCCTGATCGGCGGCTCGGGATCCGATGAGGCGGCCGACAAGGCCAACGGCATCGGGTCCAGAGGGATCACCGTGGTCGGCACCGCCGAACGGGTGGTGACGGCAGATATGGCGATCTGGCCCGTCACGGTGAATGCCAGCGGCGTCGACCTGGGCGAGGCCCAGACTCAACTGGACCGGGAAGTGGACTCGCTCCTGGTTTTTCTGGTGGGTGAGGGAATCGATCAAAACACCATCGATCTGGGCCGCCCGGAGGTGATCGACCTGCTGGCGCAATCCGTCCGACCGATTGGCGTGTCCGACGATGTCCGTTACCTGCTGGTTCAGGCCGTCACGGTGCGCAGCGCCGATGTGGTCACCGTCAGCCGCGCCGCCGGCCGAATCGGGGAATTGTCCAAGCTGGGCGTCGACGTGGCCGAGGCCAAGGGGCCGGTCTACCGCTTCATGGGGCTGGCGCAGTTGAAGCCCGAACTGATCACCGAGGCGGTCGAGGCGGCGCGGGCGGCCGCATCCGGCGTGGTGACCCCCGCCGATGGCACGCTCGGCGCGATCCGGCGGGCCCAGGAGGGGGCGCTGATCGTCGAGCCCCGGGATGGACCCAGCTTCGGCCCGGCCGCGGCAGCTCTCGAAAAGCGGGTCCGGCTCACGACCACGGTGGAATTCGTCCTGAACGACTAGCCGCTTCTCGCTACCCGTCCATCTTCAGGGCGGCGAGGAAGGCGGATTGCGGAATTTCGACCTTGCCGAACTGCCGCATCTTCTTTTTGCCTTCCTTCTGCTTGTCCAGCAGCTTGCGCTTCCGAGACACGTCGCCGCCGTAACATTTGGCGGTCACGTCCTTGCGCATGGCGCTCACCGTCTCGCGCGCGATCACCTTGCCGCCGATGGCGGCCTGGATGGCGATCTTGAACAGCTGACGCGGGATCAGATCCTTCAGGCGCGCGCACATGGCGCGGCCGCGCGGCTCCGCCTGGCCCCGGTGGACGATCATCGACAGCGCGTCGACCGGCTCCGCATTCACCAGCACCGACAGTTTGACCAGATCGCTCTCGGCATAGCCATCCATCTGGTAGTCGAAGCTGGCATAGCCCCGGCTGATCGATTTCAGGCGGTCGTAGAAATCGAACACCACCTCGTTCAGCGGCAGACGATAGACCACCATGGCCCGGGCGCCGGCATAGGTCAGCTCGATCTGCTCGCCCCGTCGGTCGGTGCAGAGGGTCAGGATCTGGCCGAGGTAATCGTCCGGCACGAAGATCGTCGCCTTGATCCACGGCTCCTCGATGAAATCGATCTTCATGACGTCCGGCATGTCCGCCGGATTGTGCAGCTCGACCAGGTCGCCATTGGTCTGGTGGATCTTGTAGATCACGCTGGGCGCGGTGGTGATCAGGTCCAGATTGAATTCCCGCTCCAGCCGCTCCTGGATGATTTCCAGATGCAGCAGACCCAGGAACCCGCAGCGGAATCCGAAGCCGAGCGCCGCCGAGGTCTCCGCCTCGAACGAAAAGCTGGCATCGTTCAGCCGCAGCTTCTCGAGACTGTCGCGCAGATCCTCGAAATCGGCCGCATCGATCGGGAACAGTCCGCAGAACACCACCGGAATGCTCGGCTTGAAACCGGGCAGCGCCTTGGCGGTCTGCCGTTTCTCCTCGGTCAGCGTGTCGCCAACATTGGTGTCGGCGACGGTCTTGATGGCGGCGTTGATGAAGCCGATCTCGCCCGGACCCAGACTTTCGACCTCAAGCCCCTTCGGCGTCAGGACGCCCACACGCTCGACCTGATGGACGGCGTTGGCGGCCATCATCCGGATCTTCTGGCCCTTTTTCAGACGTCCGTCGATCACCCGCACCAGACAGGTCACGCCCAGATAGGGATCGTACCAGCTGTCCACCAGCATCGCCTTCAGCGGGGCCGCAGCGTCGCCTTCCTTGGGCGGCGGCAGGCGGGTGACGATGGCCTCCAGAAGTTCTTCCATGCCAATGCCGGATTTGGCGGAAATCTCCACCGCCCCGTCGGCTTCCAGCCCGATGACATCCTCGATCTGCTGCTTGACCCGGTCCGGCTCGGCGGCCGGCAGGTCGATCTTGTTCAGCACCGGAATGATCTCGTGATCGACCTCGATCGCCTGGTAGACGTTGGCCAGGGTCTGGGCCTCGACCCCCTGGGCCGCGTCGACCACCAGCAGCGAGCCCTCGCAGGCCGCCAGCGACCGGCTGACCTCATAGGCGAAGTCCACGTGGCCGGGCGTGTCCATCAGGTTGAGGGTATAGCGCTTGCCGTCCTTGGCGTCGTAGATCAGCCGGACCGTCTGCGCCTTGATGGTGATGCCGCGTTCCCGCTCGATATCCATCGAGTCGAGCACCTGCTCCTTCATCTCGCGATTGGTCAGCCCGCCACACATCTGGATCAGTCGGTCGGCCAGGGTCGACTTGCCGTGATCGATATGGGCGATGATCGCGAAGTTGCGGATCCGCGACCGAATTTCGAGATCGGCTTCGGAGACGGCGGGAGCGGTTGTGGCGGCGGGCGCTGGCATCTGGTTCATGGCGCGCAAAATAGGGCGAAACGGGGCTTTCGGCAATGCGGCAATCTTGCGATGGAGCGTGCCCATTGATGAACGCTGCGCCACGCGCTGTAGAGATGGGGACTAAGAGGTTTGCGTCGGTTGTCGGAGATGGATGCAGCGTTGAGGCAGCTCAATCCCCGACACCTGGAGTGCCCGGCACTCTCGGGACCCTTGGAGCGCGCGGTACCCTAGGGACACGTGGGACCCTTGGAACCCGGGGTACCCGAGCAACTCGTTGTGTGCCGGGGACCCGCGGTACATTTTCGCCCTGTGACATGGGATATCGCTCCGATTATTCGGATCGCCGGGGGGGCTGCCAGGCCCTGGACTCGCACGAGCCGGGATCACGGCTACCCCGTCGCTTCGATCCTCATGGGCTCACGGGTCGAACTATTCGGTAATCTGCGGAATGATTACCGAATCCTTTGGCGCGGCGCGAAGGCCATAATCCGCGAAGCCTTGGGCCAAAGTTTGCGCAGCCGAACCGGTCGCAAAGAACTTCCCCAGCCCTACGGACACAATCGTGTTGTCACCGGTATTCAGCGCGAAACTGCCGAAGGTCGACAGGGCATCCTGTCCTGCCCCGTTGATAGAGGAGCTTATGATCGTGAGATTTCCGTTTTCGTCACGCGTGGCAGCCGGGACGATCGCGACGTTGTCGCTGTTGTATCCAAGGCTCAGTTCGGCATTCTGCTGCGGGCCGGACCCCGCGATCTTCAGCCCGACGGAATCCGACTGCCCGAACACAAGATTCGACGAATCAAGATTTCCGCAGGCTGAAATCGAAACGGCCAACGGCATCAGAACCGCAATCGCTTTAATCGTGTCTTTTCTCACCACATCTTCCCCCATTTATTCCGACGCCAAGGTCTTGGCGCCTGGTCCAACGTCACAAAGCCGGCTGTCACCAGCCAGCAGGTCCGTCATGCGGTCCGGGTCCGCATTCCTGCCGATCCAGACCACCACCCGACAGTCATCAATCGGCAGAATCGCCATATTGGTGCTGTGGTATCCGATCACTGCCGCTCCATTGAGAGTGGTCACGCCAAACCCGTCGATCTTGACGATCTGGGGCTGTGTTGCCGGCCGGGTCTCGAGGTTCACCAATCCCCACGCGGTCCGGCTCGACACCGTTCCGTCTGCCTGGTGAACCGTGACCCGCGTGCAGGCTGTGCCGAGGAGCAGACTGCCGAGGAGCATCGGCCAGAGAAAGCCGCGCAAGAGGACGGTCGGCTCCTGTCGGCACCGGGTTGGGCAGGGGCGCGACACCGGCGCTAGCCACTTCGCGCGAGGTAGTTGCCATGGACCCAACCGGTCAGGTCGGGCGCGCCGGTCGCGTCCAGAACCTCCACATAGCACCAGACACCTTCGCGCCCTTCCAGGCGGACCTTGGTGCCCTTCGCCAGGGCTTCGGGGCGCACCTTCTCGAAATCCACACCGGGACCGGATCGGATGTTGAGATTGGCCGCGCAAACGAACAGCGGTTCCGGCTCGTCCGCACGACCCAACAGGCGCGATTTGAACTGAGCCAGCGGAAAGGCCGGGCCGGGATCCCGTTTGCGGTCGGGGGCGATGTCGTCGTGTCCGAGGACATCAATCAGACCGTAGTGCGCAACGATCGCGGTTGCGGCCTCCAGCGCGGCGGCGATCTGAACCTCGGTATACTCCTGCCAGGCCGATGGACCCGCGTCGTACTGGTGGGTGGCGATGGCAACCTGATCATCGGGATAGACGGTGCCGAACCAGGCGGTCCAGCGACCCGGCTCACCGGACAGTTCGCCCGCATTGTCCAGCTCGATCCCGATCGAATGACGGTTGAGCCCCCGCAGCTCATGCAAACGGCTGCGCCCGGCATGCCATGCCACCCGATCGAACGGTACAAGCTGCACGATCGAACCGTCGCGGCCGATGACGAGATGCGCGGATGCCTTGGCGGACGGGTTCTTGAGATGCTCGATCGAGCTGCGTGCGCTCGATCCCGCAGTGAAATGCATGATCAGGTAGGTGGGATCGAGCTTGCCGCTCTGATTCGGGCTGCGTTCATATGGAACGGCTTGCCCATCCTTCCCAACCAGGCGGTGGTTCTTGATTTTCATGATCGCCTTCCCCCAAAGATCAATCATTCAACGCCTGAGGAAGCTAGTATAAATACAATCCTAGGTAAATGTTTTTATGAGAATGAAATTTAAGGATGTAAAATAAAGATGTTATTCTTCGTAGATCATCTTCTTCGTCACCCCGCCGTCGACCGTGATGTTCTGGCCGGTCACGAACCCGGCTCCGTCGCCCAGCAGATAGAGCACGGCCGATGCGATGTCCTCCGGCGTCCCGACGCGCCCCACCGGGTGCTGGCGCCTGTCGGCTTCGCTGTGCTTGACGGCGAAACGGGCTGCAGGTTTCCGGTGGGCACCGGTCTCGATCCAGCCGGGGGAGATGCAGTTGACCCGGATCGGGAGCCGCTCGGCATGATCGTCGCGGACGCCCAACTAGGCTGCCAGGGCATGGGTGACGGCGAGGACGGCCCCTTTGGAGGCGCTGTAGGCCTCGGTGTCCGGCTCGCTCATCATGGCACGGGTGGAGGCGATGTTGACGATGGCGCCCCGACCGGTGGCGCGGAGGAACTCGGCTCCATGTTTGGCGCCCGCCAGGATGCTCAGCACATTTACGTCGAGAACCCGGCGGACCGCGTCGAGATCCAGCTCCTCGACCGGACCGTTGGCGTTTATGCCCGCATTGTTGACGATCGCGTCCAGGCGGCCGAACTGCTCGAAGATATGGCCGATGCAGCCGGCGATGACCTCTTCCGAGCCCGCATCGCCTTCGAGTGCCAGCAGGTCCCGGCCCAGTTCCGCCGCCAGATCCTCGAGCGCCTCGGCGTCCAGATCGAGCGCCGCCACGGTCCAGCCGTCGCGGGCAAGTGCGCGCGAGATCGCCCGGCCGATGCCTTGCGCTCCGGCAGTGACCAGGACAACCCGCGCGGCCATCTCTCTTAGCCCTGGAAGATCTTCTTCAGGCGCAGGCGCAGGGCGTTCAGCTTGATGAACCCTGCCGCGTCCGCGTGGTCGTAGTCGGCGACCGCGCTTTCCTCGAAGGTCACCCAGTCGGCGGAATACAGGCTCTTTTCCGCCTTGCGGCCGACCACGGTGGTGTTGCCCTTGTAGAGCTTGAGCCGGACCACGCCGGTCACATCCTGCTGACTGTAGTCGATCGCCGCCTGCAGCATCAGACGCTCAGGTGCGAACCAGAAGCCGTTGTAGATCAGCTTGGCGTAGCGCGGCATCAGTTCGTCCTTGAGGTGCCCCATCTCGCGGTCCAGCGTGACGCTCTCCACCGCCCGGTGGGCGACATGCAGGATGGTGCCGCCGGGGGTCTCGTAGAGGCCGCGGTTCTTCATGCCGACGAAGCGGTTCTCGACCAGATCCAAGCGTCCGATGCCGTTGTCGTGGCCGAGCTGGTTCAGCTTGGTCAGCAGGGTCGCGGGGCTGAGCGCCTCACCGTCGATCGACACCGCGTCGCCTCTTTCGAACCCGATCTCCACATAGGTCGGCTTGTCCGGCGCATCCTCAGGGGAAATGGTCCGGCCCCAGATATAATCCGCACCCTCGACCCAGGGGTCCTCGAGCACCTTGCCCTCGGAGGAGGCGTGCAGCAGGTTGGCGTCGACCGAGAACGGCGCTTCGCCGCGCTTGTCCTTCGAGATCGGGATCTGCCGGGCCTCGGCGTAGTCCAGCAGGGCGGTGCGGGAGGTCAGGTCCCATTCGCGCCAGGGTGCGATGATCTTGATGTCGGGCTTGAGTGCGTAATAGCTCAGCTCGAACCGGACCTGGTCATTGCCCTTGCCGGTGGCGCCGTGGGAGACCGCATCGGCGCCGGTCTCGTTGGCGATCTCGATCTGGCGCTTGGAGATCAGCGGCCGGGCGATCGAGGTGCCCAGCAGGTAGGTGCCCTCGTACAATGTGTTGGCGCGGAACATCGGGTAGACGAAATCGCGCACGAACTCCTCGCGGAGATCCTCGATATAGATCTCCTCGATGCCCATCAGCTTGGCCTTCTCCCGGGCCGGCTCGATATCCTCGCCCTGACCCAGATCGGCGGTGAAGGTCACGACCTCGCA
>JANSYC010000130.1 GCA_024742605.1 Alphaproteobacteria bacterium
GCTGAAGAATGAACAGCCCAGAACCCAGAAAATCCATCAAGGACCACAATGGGTTCTGCGGGGTAGAGCAGCGATCCGTTGCCCTGCCCCATACCAAGCCCGCCGCATATCGGCAGGCTGATTTGAAGACCAATTTTATCAGGACTCCCGCAACAACGATCAATCTCATACCTATCATTGGCTTTCTCCGCGCTTCACGAAAGAAATTCCTATTCGATCCCCATCAGCATACCCGCAAAGACCTTCCCGCGTGTGGCCAGGCTGGCGACCTCGATATGTTCCTGAAGTGTATGGTACTTATCACCATCGACACCCAGCCCATCCAATGTCGGCACGCCCATCGCGCCAGTGGAGTTGCCGTCCGATCCGCCGCCCGAGCTTTCGTGGCGGAAGGGCAGGCCGACCTGCCCATGGATGCGCTCGGCCAGCGCGACCAGCTCCATACAGCCTTCGTTCGGCTCCCACACGGGTCGGGTGACACCGCGGGTAACCTCGAAGACCCCGGGCTTAGCCATCGCCAGCATCCGCTCCACGCCCGCGTCCAGATCCGCCTGCCGTTTGGCCATGGTCAGCACCTCAGCCTCTGCCTCTGAGGAGACGCAGTTCACCCATTGCCCGGCATGGAAAACACCACAGGAAAAGGTGCAGTCGGGGCCAGTCATCGCCTCGATCTCTAGAACGCGGCGGGCCATTTCGGCGATCGCCGATCGCCCTTCCGCCAGCTTGACGCCGGAATGGCTGGGCTTGCCGATCGTTCGGATGTTGAACCGCGCGATAGCATAGCGACCCGAGGTGACGCCGCCCTTCGGTCGTCCGGGTTCGGGCACCAGCACGGCGCGGGACCGGGCCGCCTCCGCCTCGACTAGGTCGCGCTGAGACGGTGTGCCGATTTCCTCATCCGGAGTGAAGAGCACCGTGATCGGTAGCGGCGTCTGGGCCCCTGAGCGGGCGAGTTGGCGGATCGCCTCCAGAGCGAGATAGTTGCCGCCCTTCATGTCGCAGATGCCGGGACCGTAACAGAGCGCGCCGTCGCGGCGGAAAGGCAGTTTCTCGAGCGTGCCGATGGGGTGCACCGTGTCGAGGTGCCCGGCGATCAGGATTCCGGGCTTATTCATTTTCGCGTGCGGGAACCGTGCGCGCACGACGTCGCCGAGGCCCATACGCCCGGGTATTCGCTCAACTACGGCGCCCATCATCGCCAGCTCGCGGCTGGCGAGGTCCATCATCCGGTTCACTGCGAAGCGGTCGAAAGTGGGGCTCTCGCACTCCACCCACGAGCGCAATCCGGCGAGCATTTCGTCAGCATCAAAGGGCAGTTGAGCGAAATTCATCAGTCTTCCCCTAAATCTCGTTAATAAAGGACCTCTTGCGCCACTTACGAACGGTCTTTTCATTCAGGCCCAACCGCTCGACGAGATCCGAGACCGAAGCCTGCGATCGCTCTATTGCAGCTTGGACGGCCTGCGTGGTCGTGGTGCTCCCGAGAAGTATCTGGCTGGCCCATATCTCGTCCATCTCTCTGGTCGATGGCAGATCACCAGCACACCACGGAACTAAGCACGTAGCCTCATGATAGCGAGCGCGACTGTCTTGGCTCTTGGAACCATCGTATCGATGCGCATGAACTCCTCGGGCGTATGCGCTCTTCCGCCGACCGGGCCTGTGGCACATACGGTTGGCGCCCCGACTTGGGCCGTGAAGCCGGAATCGGCTGAGCCGCCGGTGAATTCGCCGCCGATCGTTATGCCTAAATCGGCGCCTGCTTGCGTGTAGATATCAAAGATATTCTTACTTTCTGGTGACTGGGTGAGCGGCAGAAAGCCTCTGCTCTCGATGACTTCGCAAGATGTGCCTGGAATGTATGCAGTGTTCAGAATTGTCGTGATCCGATCCCAGACGTTGTCGCGTGCTTCCATCGTCTTAAAGCGAACGTCGACTTCAGCCTTCGCAAATGGTGCGACCATATTGATGGCGTTACCGCCGCTGACAATTCCGACGTTAACGGTGGTGCCCAACTCATAGTCCGTGAGTTTGTGTAGTTCTGTGATCTTCGCCGCCAGTTCGCCAATCGCGCTGATGCCCTTCTGATGTTGGCCGCCTGAATGGGCCGGCACACCCGTGATCAGAAACTTGAAAAAGCTCGCACCCTTTCGGCCTGTGACGACATTACCGCTCTCCCGTCCGGGCTCCGCGTTGAAGACGACGCGGGCGTTTTTTGCCTCGTTCTCGATAACCGGGCGAGAAGAGGGCGAGGCGATCTCCTCGTCCGATGTGTAAAGCCCAATCAGTGGGTAGGGAGCACCGCCGAAGCGTTTGAACGCGGCTAATACAAAGGCGTTCATTACAAGGCCTGCCTTCATGTCTGCGACCCCTGGCCCGTAAGCGATATCGCCTTCTACCGTAAAGGGGCGGCGCTCCGCTTCGCCGTCAGGAAAGACCGTATCGCGATGGCCCATCAGGAGTACCGGGCGGTTGCCCTCACCTCCCGAAACGTGGGCTCGGATGCAGTCGCCGAACTCGCCATGTGGCACCCGGTCTGTCGAAATCCCTTCGGCCTCAAACCAATCTTCGATGGCTCGGCCGACGGCATCAACTCCAGCTTTATTGTATGAACCGGAGTCGATGTTCACGAGCGTCTTTAGCAGTTCCGTCATGGCCGGGCGCTGCTGGTCAAGCCAACCGAGAATCGCAGTCTCTTGTTCAAGTGAAGCGGAAGGCATGGTGCTCGTTCTCCGGCACTATGGGGTGTTCGTCGGCGGGCTAACTGGGACAGCATACCGTTTGGGATAACGGAGGGTCTGGCTCCTGATTGCTGATGTTAAGCAGCTTGTTTCTGATGCGCCATGCATCTTGCGTGGAATAAGGTTTCTTTGATCCTTCTACGGGTGACTACGCGGAGCGGCGGCGACGTAATACTGCGCGAGTTCACTCTATGGAGTGTCCCATTTCGCGCCCTCTGTCTCTTACTGATAACGGTCGACGAGTTCAGAGGGGGCATTCCAATCGGACAACAGGACTATCAATGGCAGAAGCGATAAGCTTACCAACGACCGCTAATTTATCACACACAATCAAGCGAGGACCGACATGTCTATCGACACTGCCTACGTGGCTATCGCTTCCATGGACGTGGCGCCTGAAAAGGAAGATCTCTTCAACGAGATTTATGACGAGCACGCCGCATTTCTGCTTGAGGTGCCGGGAGTGCGGTCGGTCACACGCATGAAGGGCCAGCCGTTCAAGATCTCGATTGGCGGTGAGACCAAAACCATGCCAGCCCCAGATCCCGTGTACACGGCGATCTACGAGTTGGACGATCCGGCCGTGATGGAAACTGAAGCTTGGACGGAGGCTGTCGAAAAGGGCCGCTGGGCTCAGGAAATCAGACCGTTCACGCGCGGTCGAACGCACGCGATGTACAAGAAACTTTGAAGTTCTCTTAATCGATTCCATGAACGCTGACGTTAGACAATTTAAAAACGCAACCGGGCTGTTGCGTTGAACGAGTGGCGTCAACTCGCAGCATGAGCATCAAATACTTGGTGAGTTCTGCGGCCATTGCGAGGTTCTCTGACAACGCCCCCCCCCGAAGGATGGATCACGGAGTGCTTCCGAAGCAGAAAATGGTTCGCGTTCGAACCGCGCCGTGTGACGTCTTTCTAAGAGCCAGCGACGGCGCTGGCCGGGTTCGACTCCGTGGTCAGCTTGAAGCCCTCGTAGCCGGCCGCGGCGATCCTGTCGCATTTTTCACGATAGACAGAGGTTCCGGCGACATAGGGCATGAACACCCGCGGCTTGCCAGGAATGTTCGCGCCTACATACCAGGAGTTGGCGCGGGGATAGAGGGTGCCATCCGCCACCTCGTTGACGTGGAGGACCCACCGCATCTCGGCCTCGGCCTCGGGCTCAATCGCCGTGATGTAGTTCTCGCGCATGTACTCGATGCAGTCGGAGATCCAATCTGCGTGCTGCTCAATCGAGTGGATCATTTGGCTCTTCACGCTCGGGCTGCCGGGGCCAGTGATCAGGAACATGTTGGGGAAGCCGTTCACCATAAGGCCGAGATAGGTCAGCGGCCCGCCTTCCCATTTGTCCCGAAGCCGCTCGCCGCCCGCGGCAGAGATGTCGATCTCCCGGAGGGCGCCGGTCATCGCGTCAAACCCGGTGGCGAAGGCGATCACGTCGACTTCGACCTCGGCATCGGTCGTCCGGATGCCTTTGGGCGTGATCTCGATGATCGGCGTCGCCCGTGCGTTGACCAACGTGACGTTGTCGCGGTTGTAGGTCTCGTAGTAACCGGTATCGAGGCACAAGCGCTTCGAGCCGATCGGGTGATCATTCGGGCAGAGCAGTTGGGCGACCTCGGGGTCGTTCACGGTCTCGCGGATCTTGCCGCGCACGAACTCGGCCGCCACCTCATTTGCCTCCTCGCTGACCAGGAAGTCGTTGAAGCAGGTCAGGAAGCCGATCGTGCCGCCTTCGTCCCACAGCGCTTGGAACCGGGCGACCAACTCTTCCTTCGAGACCTCGAGCGCGGATTGCGTCGGGAGCGGATAGCCCGACACGCCAAAGGACGTGCGCCGCGCCTCGGCCCGGCGTTCGGGATAGGTCGCCTTGAACGCGCGCTCGCGCTCCTTGTCCATCGGCGCGTTGCGCGCGGGCAGGCTGAAATTAGCGGTCCGCTGGAAGACGTGAAGGTGGTCGGCCTGGGCAGCGATCTTCGGAATCATCTGAATCGCGGTCGACCCAGTACCAACCACGGCGACCCGCTTGCCGGATAAGTCGACCCCCTCATGGGGCCAGATGCCGGTGTGATACCAGTCACCCTCGAAGCTTTCGAGGCCCTTGAAGTCAGGCGTCTGCGGGGTCGACAGATTGCCCGTCGCCATCACACACCACCGTGCACGGATCGGCGGCAGGCCGTCGGCGGTGAGCGTCCAGACTTCGGCCGACGGCTCGAACGTCGCGGTCTTGATCCGGGTGTTGAAGGTGATGTCGCGGCGCAGGTCGAACCGGTCGGCGACGTGGTTGACGTAGTCGAGGATCACCGGCTGGGTTGCGTAACGCTCCGGCCATTCCCACTCCTGTTGAAGCTCGTCGTCGAACGAGTAGGAGTATTCCATGCTCTCAATATCGCAGCGCGCGCCGGGATAGCGGTTCCAATACCAGGTGCCGCCGACACCTCCACCGGCCTCGAAGACCTTGACCCGGAAGCCGGCCTTCCGCAGCCGATACAGCATATACAGACCACCCAGCCCGGCGCCGACAACGACAACATCGAGCAGGTCCGAGGGAATCGGACCCTCACCGGGGCTTCGCTTGCTCGTGTCGTTCATGTCCGTTCTCCAGGTCTAGTGGGATAGTCGTGTCGGACCAGCCTATCCAGGCCGGTTACCTTTAGGAGAGGAAGACGCCCTTGCCCGAGGTCTGGGTGTCGAACAGGCGATATGCCTCCTCCGCGTCGGTCAACTTCCAGCGGTGGGTGAACAGCCCGTCGATGTCGATCTTCCGATCCGCGACGAAGCGCGCACACTCCCCCTGACCGTTGGTGGAGAATGTCCACGAGCCGATCAGCGTGACCTGGCGCCGCAGCAGATCCTTGCTGACGTCGAGGGTGACTTCGCCGCCCTCGCCGACGAAGCACGCCTTGCCCCAGGTCCGTACCGCCTGGACCGCCTGCAGGCGCGCGCTCGGGGAGGAGGAGCAGTCGAGCGAGGCATGGACGCCGAGGCCGTGGGTAAACTCCTTGATCGCTGCAACGACGTCGTTGGTTTCGGCCGGGTTGATCAGCACGTCAGCGCCGAACTCTTTGGCGCGTTGGAGCCGCTCCGGGCCGACGTCGAGGGCGATCACCCGCGCGCCCATGGCCGAGGCGAGCTGGGTCGCGGACAGGCCGACCGGCCCTTGGCCAAAGATCGCGATGGTCTCGTCACCGCGCAACGCCAGCCGCTCGAGCGCGCCCCAGGCCGTGCCGGTGCCGCAGGAGATCGCCGCTCCAGTCTCGAACGACAACTCGTCGGGTAGGGTGACCAGCGTGTTCGCCGGGCATTTCATGTAAGGCGCGTGGGCGCCGTGGCCGGTTACGCCATACACCGCCTCGACCCCGTCGACGCAAAGCTGCTGCCAGCCGGTCGAACAATGGGGGCAGACACCGCAGCCCGTATAGTGGTGAACCATGACCCTCTGGCCGCTCCGCGCCCGCTTCTCCGAGACGCCTGAGCCGACCGCGACTATTACGCCGCACGGCTCGTGTCCGCCGATCACGATGTTTCCATCGCCAAGGCCGAGCGCCTTCTGCATGGTACCGGCGGGCGGACGGTAGAACTTCAGGTCGCTGCCGCACATGCCCGAGGCTTTGATCTCAAGCACCACTTCATCCGGGCCCGGCTTCGGGTCGTGAAACTCCATGAACTCGATCCGCCGGTCACCGGCGAAGACGACACCCTTCATCATATTCCTCCCACCCGGTCGCCGATCTTGGTGCCGGCGTCTCGGCGTTTCATCCTTGCGAAGCTTGATCCGGCCGCCGATTGATTGTCAAATCTGGATAGCTCGGTAGAGGCATTGTCAGAGCAACTCGTGAGGGCTGAGGGAGCCACCAAAGATTTGGCGCTCATGCTGCAAGTTGACGCCACTCGTCCAAAGCGGTGGTCCGGTTTTGCTTGAATATTTCGCGGTTGTTCAGATGCCGCTCGAGATTGAAAAAATTGTGGACTGAGGCATGGACCGAGGCGAATTTTTGAAGGGTTTTCACGTCTCGAAACTTCGACATCGCGCCTTCGATGCCCAGA
>JANSYC010000041.1 GCA_024742605.1 Alphaproteobacteria bacterium
CGGCCTCGCGCACCACGCCGGTGGCGCCATCCAGGATCGCCAGCTTCTTGCCGGAATAGTCGACGAACACCTTGTCGCCGGCAGCATGGTGCTGGCGCATCACCGGCGACAGCCGCCGCTCGAACTCCCGCCACAGGTCGCAGAACCGGCTGTAGCCATAGCCGTCGGGGTGAACCTCCCGGTACTCCTCCCAGAGCACCGTCAGGTTGACGCCGGGGCGCTTCAGCTCGCAGGCCAGCGACGCCCAGTCCGGCTCGGCCCGCCGGCGGAACCCCCGCCGCGCACCGGCGCGCGCGAACAGCCGCTGCTCCAGCACGTCGTCGGTGAGGTCGCCCGGCAGCGGCCAGCTCAGACCGGCCGTCCTGGCCCGGTTCAGGTTGTCCTGGATCGTGCTGCGCGCCGCCCTGAGCGTGCGCCCGATCTCGCGCGCACTCACCCCGTCATGGGCCAGCCGCAGCATCTGTCGTATCTGTCGCATGGTCAGCTCTCGCTTCGCCGGCATCCCGCCCTCTCCTCGTCACTGGACGAGGCGAGCGTGATGCCCGAGGTGCTGACCCAGAAGGGCGCGCCGGGACCGTCAGCCAGGTGGCCGGATAAATCTCGGAACGGTGGCCGGCTTCATGTCGGACTGGTAGCCGGCTTCAAATCGGAACCCCGGCCGGCTTCACGTCGGAATACCCGGCCGGCTTGTGTCGGAATCCGCAACGTGGCCATCGACCTGGCACAATAACTGATCCGTGCCGGTGTCGACCGCCCGGACCATCACGCCGCCTCGGCTGCCTTGAAAGCAGGCCGCGCCTCCAGCCGATCAGCATAGGCCGAAAGGTTCGGGCACTTGCCGAAATCCGCACCCAGCCGGCGGGACATGATCACCGCGTGGCCAGTGATCGTGTCGGCCACGGTGAAATCGCCCGCGATGAATTCGCGGTCTTCCATGTGCGCCTCGGCGGCACCCAGAACACGGTTCAGAAGCTTCAGTGCCCGCGCCGCAATCTCGGGGTTGCTTCGGTCGGGCGGCAGCAGGATCGTCTCGACCACGTAGTTGTTGATCGGCGGCATGATCATGCCCTCGGCATAGTGCAGCCATTGCAGGTACATGGCGAAGTTCGGGGCATCGGGGCCGGGGGTCAGGTGCGGCGCGTACGTCGCACCCAGGTACTGCGCGATGGCCGTGCTCTCGGAAATCGTCGTGTCGCCATCGATCAGCGTCGGCACCCGGCCGTTCGGGTTGATCCGCGTGTATTCCGGCGCGCGCATTTCCTTCTGACCCAGGGTGAAGCGTTCCAGCTCGTACGGTTGCCCGATCTCCTCCAGCAGCCATACCGTGCGCACCGCGCGCGAGTTCGGGGCGTAATAGACCTTCATGTTTCTGTCCTTTTCAGGTTCGACCGGCCCGGCAGCCAGCGTTGACAGAACCTAGCTTTAATTTTAGAAGTCAGTCAATTCGCAAACCGAAGCGAGGAAGCATGGGCCGCGCCGCACTCTCGACACAGATCTGCACCGTCGCCCGCGCCGCGGCGCTGGTGGGCGACGAATGGACCATCATGATCCTGCGCGAGATGTTCCTGGGCACGCACCGCTTCGACGATTTCCTTCGCCAGACCGGCATGTCCTCGCACTTGCTCTCGCAGCGGCTGAAGAAGCTCGAGACCGCAGGGGTCGTCCGGCGCGCGGCCTATTCCCAGCGCCCGCCGCGCTACGAGTACCGGCTGACCGAGATGGGCCGTGCGCTGTGGCCCGTGGTGATCTCGCTCAAGCAATGGGGCGACCGCTGGCTGGGCGACGGCGAGACGCCGATCGGACTGGTGCACAAGGGTTGCGGGGCCGTCACCGAACCTCGAATGACCTGCCCAGAATGCGGCGAGCCGATGGACGCTCACGATTCCGAAGCGCGCCTTTCTCAGGGGTTCTACGACGAACGGCAGCGCGCCGGAAAACAGACGTGATTGCCTCTCTGGCCGATCATTCACGAAGGTCCGCGCCACGCGCCACGATCTCGCCACGACTGCGCGCTCTATCGGGTCTCGCTCGCCGGTAATGGGCCGGCCCGGCTCTCTCAACAAGCGGAGGAAGAAAGATGGATAAGGTCTGCCTCGTCATCGGCGCCGGCGCAGGAATCGGCGGGACCGTCGGGGCCCGCTTCGCGGCGGGCGGATATCACGCGGTCCTCGGCCGCCGGTCGGATGCCGAGGGACTGGACCGGCTGGTCAGCGACATAGAGGCCGCGGGCGGCAAAGCGACCGGCCGGCTGCTGAACGTGGTCGAGCCGGACAGCATCGAAAACCTGATTGCCGAGGTCGAACAGGACATCGGCCCGATTCACACGCTGGTCTTCAACATCGGCGCGCAGGTCGGCGACCGGGCCCTGCTCGAGACCAGTCTGAATGTGTTCGAGCGCTGTTGGCGGATGGCCACCTTCGGCCTGTTCCGCGCGGCACAGGCGGTCTGCCCGCTGATGGCGGACCGGGGCGAGGGTGCGGTTCTGGTCACTGCCTCGACCGCGGCCAAGCGGGGCAATGCGGGCCAGCATGCCCATGCCTCTGCGATGGCGGGACGGCGGATGCTGTGCCAGTCGCTGAACGCGGAATTCGCGTCGCGCGGCGTTCACATCGCCCACATCGTGGTCGACGGCGCCGTGGACGCGCCGGATACGCTGGGCAAGATGCTGGGAGCCGAGAGGTTTGCCGAGCTGCGGGCCACCAAGGGTGCCGCCGACGGCCTGATCCTGCCAGAGCAGTTGGCCGAGACATACTGGCACCTAGCGCACCAGCACCGCTCGGCGTGGACCCACGAACTGGACCTGCGGGCCTGGTCGGATCAGGCGTGGTGGAACCACCAGACGGCGACGCGGATCTGACGGTCCCGCCTCGGTCTGCGGTTGCAGACACTGCAACCCGGACCGTATTCCATCTGATGGAGACAACACCGAGTGCACGACCAACCTGACAGCCGCCCCGCCAACCCGATAGTCGGCCGCTTGGGTCTCCTGGTTTTTGCAACGCTGGTGGTATGCACCGCGTTTGGCGAGGTCGCGACCGGCCTTATCGTCCCCGCAATGCCGATGCTGGGCGATATCTTTCAGAGGCCACCGGGAACGGTTCAGCTGATTATCGTAGCATTCGCGGTCACGTTTGCGGTGGGGCAGCTGTTCTTTGGTCCGCTCTCCGACCGGCGGGGCCGCCGACCCGCGTTGATGATCGGCGCCCTCCTGGTAATCGCCGGGTCCGTCACATCGGCCACGGCCGACAACCTCTGGGTCGTCGTTCTGGGTCGGGCCGTGCAGGGTTTGGGCACCGCGGCCGGTTATGTTGTGGCGCGGGCGATGGTGAGGGACATTTATGGCGCCAATGGCGCACCGAAAGCCATGGCCATCCTGTTTGCGTTGATGGCTGCGTCCTTCCTGGCCGCCCCGCTTGTCGGGGGTGCGCTGATCGAGCTGGCTAGCTGGCAGGCGGGTTTCCTGTTTGCTGCGATCGTCGGGTCGCTTTGGCTGGCATCGGCCATCTTCGTCATGCCGGAGACACTGACCAAGGCGCCGGCCGCGGAACATCCGGCGGCGTATCTCGTTTATCTGGGGCTCTTTCGCCACAAAGGTTTCCTGGCCTTCATGCTTTGCCATGCGGTGGCCTATGCCGAGCTCTACGGTTTCGTCGCCGGTGCGCCGTATTTCTTCATCGAGAGCTTGGGCCTGACACCAGCCAGCTATGGCATGATCGCGGCGATCGCGATGTCGGGCTTTCTGACCGGATCGATGACGGCCCGGCTCGCCATTCCCCGATGGGGGATGCACCGCGTTATCCTGATCAGCCTGACAATTATGCTTGGCGCGCCGGCGGTTCTGGTCGTTTTGGGTTTAATTGTATGGTTGCCACTGACCGTCATCGTGGTGATGCAGTTTTTCGTCTGGTTCGGCGGCGGGTTCCTTGCGCCCAACACCGCGGCAGGCGTGATGATGTCCCACCCCAAAGCCGCTGGCGCTGCGGCTGCCGTGCTGGGCTTCGTACAAATGTGCGCGGCGGCGGCGGTCTCGCTGTTGCAGGGACTGATCTACGACGGCAGCGTGTTCCCGATGATCGGGACACAGCTTGTTCTGGGGCTAGTCACCTTGCTCATCTGGCATCGGCTGAAACGCCATACGGTGTGAAGCAAGGCACTGGTGGTCCGCGGCAGATGCTTAGCAGCGCTCGGCAGCGACGATGGCACTGCGGAACGAAGGAGCCGTCGAGGTGCCCACTTCGGATGTCCGCTTCCGCGTTTACCCGCAACCTTTCTCACCTCCACCGGCGCGCCGCCAGCCCCTTCAGCATAGGCTCGCCCGCGGCATCCCACTCAATCCCATCCTCGACGGCTGCAAAGGCTCGAAGGCTTAACAAGAAGTCACCGTCATGCGTACGGTCGCACGGCAATCAGTTGCCTGGCGGAGGGCATCCTTTCCGAGAGAACGATATGCCAACGGGGCATCGCCCGCTCAAGTTCTGAATAGAAATCTCGATAAAACAAAGGCTTGCAAAACGGAGAACGTTCGACGCCGGTCGCGTCCGCTCCGCCAATTCTCCCAAGTCTCCAAAAACCGAAAAGATTTAGAAGATGCTCAGATTCTAGACACGGGCATTTAGGCTTGCATGTCGGAACTGTAGCTGCAGGAGAATCCCTGTCCCGCTTTTTTTAAAGGTTGTGCCGTAACTATGTGAAGCGCCTCAGATTGAAGGGATTTGAAGCGTCATTGGACCGATCACCTTTTTCGACAAACCCGTCCTTCAGGCCCACAGCGTAGACGGCGCGGCGGTCCTGTCGTTGCTCTACTCGTGCCACAGCGCTCTGTGCGCCGGTGACCTACCTGATCAGCGAGTTGAGATCCGGCCGCTGCCGGCGGTTGGTAACTTCGCTCGAACTGGGAAGGATAGGTGCGTGACCGGCGGTGCGAGCCCCGCGGTCGAGGCTCTTGCCATGGAGTGCCGAGGAGTCCGCAAGCTTGAAGTGAACCGCCTATCCTGTACTCCATTTGACGACCGTCAACTTCTTGGTGTCCGACCCGTGCAATCCTGACGCTCTTCACCGCTCAAGACAGCTCAGGGAGAGAAGCCATGGCCAAATCGGAGTCAAAATCGCGTCTGAATGGTTTAGGTGCGTCAGCGGTACCGCCGGTCGATATCGAGCCGTTGCTTGAGGTCAACCAGAGAGGCATTGAGGCGGTCGCTCAGGCGAACAGCCATGTGCTGCAGAACATGGCTCGGCTCAACAGCGAAATCTTCCAATTCGTCAGCAGGCGCCTGGAGCACGACCGCAAGACCGCAAAGGAGTTTGCGGCCTGCAGCTCACCCCAGGAAGCCTATAGCGTCTGCGGCAAGTTTCTGGAATCTGCAATGAAGCAGTATTCAGAGGAGATGGGAGTCATCACCGGTCTCTACACGGACCAGCTTCGGCAGACAATCGAAGACACCCAGCATCAGCTTCACGAAGCCGTAAACTCATCCGTCGATGCGGAAAAGCAAAGCTCGTCCTGAGCATCGGCCCCGTTTGGGGCCGCTCGTGCTCCGGCAACGGCGGCTGAGTAGCTTGACCGTGACATGACCGGTTGGTGACGGACTGGGTTGGATGTTCTCGAGTATGGGAGGAATTCGATGGTAGCTTGACGTGTTCCAAATACCTGACGGCCATCTGTAGTTTTCGTTCTTCTGGTAATTTATGTTTGCAGACGGAGCGTGTGGATCTAGTATTGCGTTTCCGTCCCGGCATGATTACTCGGCTTGCGAAGCTATCTACCGTTTCGAGGGAGCGCGGATTTGGTTATTGATCGCATGTATTTGGGGTCAGGGGCGGAAACCTCTCTGCTTGATCTGATTATTCAGACGGCCCCGGATGCGATCATCACTGCGGATTCCAACGGCATCATTTTGAGCTTCAGTCCGGCCGCCGAGCAGATGTTCGGTTACAAGGCGGATGAAGTCGTGGGACAGAATTTGAGCTGCTTGATGCTGGAGCAGGATCGCGCTCATCATGACGGGTATTTGCAGCACTATATGCGGACCGGGGAAAAGCATGTGATCGGGATCGGACGCCAGGTTCGAGCCCGGCGCAAATCCGGTGAGGCTTTCGTTGCCGAATTGGCGGTGGGGGAACTGCGAAAAGGCGACGATCGTATCTTTACCGGGTTCATCCGCGACGTCACCGAACGGGTGGATGCGATCCGAAAGGCTAGGCGGCTGCAACGTGCCCTTGATCAGGTCTCGCGCATTCAAATGCTTGGCGAAATGTCGACTGCGGTCGCGCACGAGATTAACCAGCCGCTCACCGCCATTTCAAATTTCGCGCGCGCCGCGGGGCACCGGCTGCGTGCCAATCCTCCAGATGTTCAAGCGGCTGTGGAACATCTTGACGAACTCGCCGAACAGGCTCTGCGAGCCGGTGAAATTGTAAAGCGTATGAAGCGCATGGTGGACCGCGGCCAAGCGAATCCCGGTCCGGAAAATATAAATGCGATCGTGGCTGAGGCGGTCAGGATCGCCAAGACCGTGCACTCACATGACAACCTCCAAGTAGATATGAAACTGGCGGCAGATCTTCCGCCGGTTCGAGCCGATCGAATTCAGATTCAACAGGTGATGGTCAATCTCCTTGGCAATGCTGTCGAGGCCATCGAGGGGGAGCCGCCCGCGGAAATCAGTATTTCGACCAGGATGGCTGGGCGAATTGGCGAAATTGAGATCCATGCGGAGCGCCAGAACCATGAAACCATCATGGTGACGGTTACGGATAACGGTCCTGGATTGCCGGAAGAGTTGCTGAAGACGGCCTTCGATCCCTTCGTCTCTGGTCATATGCAAGGGGTGGGGGTCGGACTGGCGGTCTGCCGTTCGATCATCCAATCCCATGGCGGTCGGATATGGGCTGAAAATAATCCTGGTGGCGGTGCAAGCGTCCGCTTCACCTTGCCGGTTGCGGACAGTTGATGGCACCGGTGACCCCTTCATCAGTGGATCTGATCGAAGACGATGCAGCCGTACGTGCCTCTCTGGTTGCTCTGCTGAAGGTTTGGGGGTTCGACGCCCACGCATTTTCGGATGGCGAGAGCTATCTAGCGGAGAAGCCCTGGAACCATTCTGCATGCCTGCTTTTGGACTACAGTCTTCCGGGACGGAACGGGTTGGAGATCCTGTCGGAATTGCACGGACGGGCGCCGGACTTCCCTGTCATCATGATCACCGGTCACGGCGACGTTGCCTTAGCGGTTCGTGCTCTCAAGGCCGGGGCCCGGGACTTTATCGAGAAGCCATATGAGGATGAGGATCTTCGTGAAAAAATTGAGAACCTGATCCGAAGCCAAGATTTTGCAGGTGCTAGGGGACTGCCGGATCAGAGCTCGCTAAGGGCCTTCGAAACCCTCACTCCGCGCGAAATGGAAGTGATGATGGAAGTCGTTGCCGGCCATTCGAACAAGGTGATCGCTCATCACCTTACTCTCAGTCCGAAGACTGTGGAGGTGCACCGTGCACGGGTTATGGCGAAGACGGGTGCCAAGAACCTCTCCAATCTGGTGCGGCTGGCGATTAAGGCCGGGCTGGATGGAGGAACATGAGGCGGTCGGTTTTCCGTTCCTCCTGTATAGGGGATTTCCCCAATAAGGGATTCTCCCAACTTTCGAAACGCCACCCTACGTTGTGACATCAAGCCGGTTCATTACCACTTTCTCATTTACGGAGGGTAGTTCGATGACGCTGGCGCTAATTGACACAGATAGTGCCTTATCTCGCTCAAACACTCGGGCTTGTCATGCCGAGGCAAGCACGCCCGAATGGCTCCGGAGCTTGTTTCGGGATCGTGACCCGCTGCGACCCATCCCTCCCGATGGCATTGTCTTTTTGGATGGCGATCCGGCCGACCAGCTGTTTCAGATCGTCTCCGGGACGATACGTTGCTGCACGATCTCAGAAGAAGGTCGTCGCCAGATCTTCGGGTTCGCGCGACCGGGTGATTTTCTGGGCTTTTCCGATCTCGATACCTGGCATTTCACGGCTGAGGCGGTGGATACGGTAACCCTGCGATCTGTATCAAGATCGACGCTCGAAGCTGTCATCTCCAATGAACCATGTCTGCATAAGGACATCCGGCGGATAATCGTCGATGAATTGGTGCGGCGGGAACAGCAGCTCATGGTTATCTCTTTTCTGCAGTCAGATGAGAGGCTGTTGTGCTTTCTTCGGGACCAGGCTGCGCGGACCAGGCCGGTTGACGGATTCACGCTTCTGCCGATGACCCGGCAGGAAATTGGAGACCATATGGGCATGTCCCTGGAGACCGTCAGCCGCTCCTTCACGAGCTTGAAGCGGAAGCGGGCGATTGTGATGCCGGCGGCGAACCGCTTCAGGCTTTCCGGCGCTTTCGGAGTTGAAGCGATCACCAGTGACCACATTGCGGCGTGAAAACCGCTTGCTGCGGTGTTTCTGCCTAGTCCGTCCTCGGCTTTGGCCAGGTCGCTGTCGAAACCGGCATCCATGGGGCGACACGGCGAAAACGGGTTCCGCAGATCGGGCATGCAACCGTTGTCTCAGGAGGCAGATCAAACCCCCATGGCTGATGCCTCGCATCCTCAGGTCCACGGCAGAGAACACTGGTGCCGTGGACCTCAACAACGGGAAATCGCTCGCCCATAAAACTCGGGGCGACGTCAGTGCGGCCCTGTCGAGATGGAGATCCTATGGCTCGACGGCTGCTCTTTCGTCGGCTTCGGCAAGGTGACTTTCAGAACTCCCTTCTCGAAAGTTGCTTTTACATCCTTCGGATCGATTCCCCCGGGCACGCGGATCGCGCGCTCGAAGACACCCTGCGACCGCTCCATGATCCGCCATTTCTTGTCGGACTGCTCGGACTCGGCTTTGCGTTCGGCGTGGATTCTCAGAACGTTGTCCTCCAATGTGACGACCGTGTCTTTTTCTTCGACCCCAGGAAGGTCGGCGGTGATGTGTATTTCGGAATCGGTATCTCCGATGTCGACCCGAAGCCCGAGTGTGCCGTCACCGTTGCTGGACCCTGGACTCCATGACATCTGAGGCATCGAGAACGCATGGAACATCCGGTCCATTTCAGCTTGCAGGGTGCTGAGTGGATTGTGTCCAAAAATGCTCGGTTGAGGGGCGGTGGGCGTCGCCGTCTTGTCGGCCATGTCATCCTCCATCTGGAACGGGTGCGGATAGGTCCCGAACGGCCCGCCATTTTCATTTGGGTCCGGTCTGGCAGTCCGTCACAGGGTTGCGGTCGATGATGCCTGCATGGCGAAGCGGTGTTTTGACGGGCGTCAATCATGTTGTTCGATGTGATTTCCATCGGTCGGATGTGTCCGCGTCGGGCTGTTCTGCGTGAGCGCCGCGAAGTCGCCCACGATATCCGGAAGTTCATCCGTGATCGCCGGCTGTCGGGCGCCTCGAAACGCCGAGAGCGCGTTCCCTAGCCGCTCTTCCAACGCTTTTTCTGCTCGGGTCATCAGCGCCAGCCGTGCTGTATGTTCGGTTGCGAGGGACAGAGCGCCGGCTCGGAAAAGGCTCACGGAGAGATGCTGGCGGATAAGCGCACCGAACAGGGAACAGATATCGGACTGGTGCATTGGCAGTTCGCGGCCAATCCAGGGCCGCGCCCGGATCGCCGCCAAGAACGCGTCGTCTAAGGGGGTCAGGACATCCTCATCCGCTTGTCCCTCAGGGATCTTGCGCTGCGTCGAGCGGTGCTGACCGAGGACCTGGCAGGCCCGGCGCTCGGACACGACGGTCTTGGCGACCACGTGCATAGGGCCAAACTGACAGCCCTACGACCGGGCGCATTGACGTTCGTCAACCGTGATCAGGGAGCGAGCGAGCGCCGAAACTGAATCAGGCTTGCCGTCAGCAGGGCCATCCCGAGAACCGCGACCACCAGGAACCCGGGCCAGACATTTCCGAAGCCGGCGTCCTTGAAGATGATCGCTTGGCTGAACGTGATGAAATGGCGGGACGGCAGTGCCAGGGTTAGGGTCTGGAGCCAGTCCGGCTGGCTGTCCACTGGCGTGTCACCGCCGGACAACAGTTGCATCGGGATGATCGTCAGGATGATCAGGAGCGCGAACTGCGCCATCGAGCGCGCCAGGGTGGCCAGGAACACACCCATCGCCGTGGCTGAGAACAGGTAGATCACCACACCCAGCACGAACAACGCCCGCGAGCCCAAGATTTTGACGTCAAGAACTCCCTCGATGATGAAGGTCAGGGACACCATGGCGACGGCCAGAACCATGAAACCGTTGGCCCAGATCTTCGCGAGCGCGATGTCGAGCGGTGACAGGGGCATGGCCAGGAGGTGCTCAATGGTTCCGTGCTCCCGTTCCCGGATCAGGGCGGCGCCCGTCAGGATGATCGTGAGCATGTTGATGTGGTTCACCAACGAAATCAGCGCCATGAACTGACGGGTGTCGCGATTGGGATTGAACGCGCTGTGGGTGACCAGATCGATGGTGGCTTCCGGCCCCCCGTCGTTCTCAGTGACATAGCGTCGGATTTCAGCTTCCAGAATGCGGTTTACATAGGACGCGCCGATGCCCGCCTGCTCCATGGCCGTCGCGTCAATCACGACCTGCAGCTCGGGGCTTCGGCCGGCCCTCAGATCGGCCTCGAACCCGGGGGGCACGGAGACGATGAACAGGTACCGGCCGCGGTCCATCGCGGTATTGGCCTGGCGGGCTTCGATCTGGACGACCGGCTGGAATTCCGGTGGAAAAAAGGCCTCGGCAAGGGACCGGGATAGGGCGGAACGGTCCTCGTCGACGAAAGCAATCGAGGCGTTGTTCACGGAGGTCGAAGTCCCCGTCGCTTCGATGATCAAGCCGAAGCTGAAGGAATAGATCAGCAGCCCCAGCATGACAGGATCCCGGCGTAGGCTCACGATCTCCTTCAAACCCAACCAAAAGATCCGCGCGATACGATCCATCGCTTAGCGTTCCTGGGTGCGAAGAGACAGGATCGCGATCAGCGTGAAGGCGGGCCCGAAGGCCGCCAGGGCGAGAATATCGAGGTACAACTCCGACCATCCCAAGCCCTTGGTGAAGGCTCCCACATTGAGGTGCAGAAAGTGGGACGCGGGCCAGAAGGTGCCCAGAATCCGCGCGGCCCCGTCCAATGTCGACACCGGCTGAAGCAGACCGGAGAACTGAATGGTCGGGATGATTGAGGACAGGGCCGTGGCAAAGACTGCCGCGACCTGGCTCGAGGTGACTGTTGAGATGACCAGGCCAAAGGCAGTGCTTGCCCAGACGTAAAGGAGCGCACCAACCAGCAGCGGCAACAGATCCCCCTTCAGGGGCACACCGAAACCCCACTCCGTTAATCCTGAAAGCAGCAGGAAATTGAGATAGGCGATCGCCAGATACGGGGTCTGCTTGCCGACCAGGAACTCGAGGCGCGTGGTCGGGGTAACGTAGAAATTCGTGATCGAACCGAGCTCCCGCTCCCGCGCCACGCTGACCGCCGTCAGAATCGCCGGCAGGAGGATCAGCAGAATGGCTGGCATCGCAGGAGCCATCGCATAGATGCTTTCGAAGCTTTGATTGTACCTGAACCGCTGATGGATCTCGGCCATCGGCTGCTCGGGGGCGGAGTTTTCGCGTGCCAGACGTTGCAGGTAGGCCGAATGGATGCCGGCCACGTAGCCCTCCACCGTTTCCCCCTTGAAGGGGATGGCGCCGTCCACCGTCGCAAGGACAGACGGTACGCCGCCGGCCTTGAGCCGTTCGCCGAAATCTGGCGGTATCTCCAGGGTCAGGGAAACGTCGCCGCCAACCAGACGTCGGTGGCCGTCAGAACTGTCGGTCAGATCCGCAGTTCGGGTGAAATAGCGCGAGCCTTCGTACATAGCGATATATGCGCGACTCTCAGGAGAGCGATCGAGATCGATCGTCGCGAAACTCAGGTCCTCGATATCCAGAGAGATTCCGAAGCAGAATAGAATCATCAGGACGACCGACCCGATAAACGCGAAAGCCAACCGCACCGGATCGCGTATTGCTTCAATGCTCTCACGCCGCGCATAGGCGGACAGCCGGTCCAGGCTGATCGGACCTATTCGTGTGCCGGAGGTATCCGAAGGCCGGGTGACGAGGACCGGCGGGTCGGCTTCAGGCTGACGTTCTGCCGTCTCGGTTGCACGCAGCCTGGCGACGAACGCTTCTTCCAACCGATCGACGTCGGCATCGGCCATGAGTTTTGCGGGCGTGTCACAGGCCAGGACCTTCCCTGCATGCATCAGGGATACGCGATCGCATCGTTCCGCTTCACTCATAAAATGGGTCGTGATGAAGATCGTCACCCCGTCGCGTCGGGACAGCTCGACCAACAGCCGCCAGAACATGTCCCGTGCGGCCGGATCGACTCCCGAGGTCGGTTCGTCCAGGATCAGTACCCTTGGCTTGTGGATCACCGCGACGGCCAGGGACAGGCGCTGGCGGACGCCCAAAGGCAGATCGCCAGCCACCTGATCCAGATAGTCGGAGAGACCGAACCGGTCCGTCAGGCGCCTGATCCGATGCATCCGGTCGGAGCCGTCGAGCCCGAAGACACGGGCGTGAAGGTCCAGGTTCTGCCGCGCCGTCAGTTCCCCATAGAGCGAGAAGCCCTGAGACATGTAGCCGACCAGATGCCGAACGTCCTGTCCGTGCGAGGCGACGGACGCACCCAGCAGGACGGCGTTTCCGGAACTGGCCGGCAGGAGCCCCGTCAACATTTTCATGGTGGTGGATTTGCCGCAGCCGTTGGAGCCGAGAAAGCCGAAGATCTCGCCTTCTCGAATCTCGAAACTGACCGCGTCGACCGCCGTGAAATCGCCGAACCGTTTGGTCAAGGCCTCGGCGACGATGACCGGCGGTCCGGCCCTATCTCCCAAAGGTGGGATCTCGAGATCGCTTCCGCTTTCTTCATCGGGGCGGAGGGCGCGGTAGGCGTCCTCCAAGGAAGCAGTACCGGCAGCAGCCATGAAATCCGCCGGTGATCCGGTCTTCAGGATCCGCCCCCCATCCATGGCCGCCAAATAGTCGAACCGGCCCGCCTCATCCATATAGGCCGTTGAAACCAGAACGGTCATGCCAGGGTTCGCCGTGCGAATGGACGCGATCAGGCTCCAGAACTGGATGCGGGACAGGGGGTCGACCCCGGTCGTCGGCTCGTCCAGGACCAGCAGATCCGGGTCGTGGATCAGGGCGCAACAGAGCCCGAGTTTCTGTTTCATTCCACCAGATAGCTTGGCTACCGGGCGGTCTCGGAACGGGGCGAGTCCGGTCGCGCTCAGAAGCATGTCGATACGGGCGGCGCGCCGCTCCGTCCCGACCCGGAACAACCGCCCGAAGAAGTCGAGGTTCTCCAGAATTGTCAGTTCGCCGTAAAGGTTGCGGCCAAGACCTTGCGGCATATAGGCGATCCGAGGGCAGATTTGCCGCCGATGGTCGGGCTGCCCGATGTCCCCGCCGAACACTTCGACCCGGCCGGATTGAAGCCGTTTCGCGCCGGTGATCAGACCGAGAAGAGTGGACTTGCCGACCCCGTCCGGCCCGATCAGGCCGGTGAGTAGTCCGTCTGGAATGCTCAGCGACACGTCCTCCAGCGCCGCCCTCGATCCGTCGTAGATATGGGAGACATCGGCGATCCGGATGCCTGGGGCTTCAACTTTTGGGGCGAGCGGGTTCATTCGAACAGATCATCGGGGATGCGCCGTTCCAATGCTTCCGGCCAGGGTGTCGAGGGATCGATGCGGACATAGGCTAGGCCTCTGACGCCTGTCTTCACATGTGCGATCCGATCTGCCACGCGTTCCGGCGGAATCCGGACCCGGACCCGAAACACCAGCTTTTGCCGCTCGGAGATGGTTTCCACCTGCCTCGGCGTGAATTGTGCTTCCGGAGACACGAAACTGACATGCGCCGGAATGGCGTAGTCGGGCAGGGCGTCGAGCACGATCCGCGCCTCCGTCCCCAAAGCCAGCAGCCCGGCGGCGTCGGCGGGTAGAAAGACTTCCATGTAGATGTTCTCGAGGCTGAGAAGGGTCAGGATCGGCGCGCCAGCCGCCAGGACCTCCCCCGGCTCGGTCAGCCGGTACAGGATCCGTCCGGCGACCGGGGCCTGCAGGGTGCTGTCGTCGATCTGGCTTTGGATACGACGCACTTCCGCGTCGGCGGCGTTAATTCGACTCTCAGCCGTTGCGACATGTGCGATGGCTGCCCGGCGCGCCGCCTCGGCGACATCCCGGGACGACTGGCGCTGGTCGAATACTGCCTGAGAGATGTGGCCTTTCTCCACGAGCGTCAGGGCACGGACCAGTTCGTGCTCGGCTAGCCGGAGCTCGCTCTCTCGCTGGAGGACGATCGCCTCGGCTTCGGCCTTGGTCTCGCGGGCCAGGGCGACCTCGGCTTTCCCCCGGTCTAAATTGGCCGATAGTTCGTCCGTGTCCATCCGCGCCAGAACCTGGCCCTTGGTAACGAGATCGCCTTCGGAGGCCAGGATCTCGACCACCCGACCGGGCGTTTTGGGGGCGATGTCGACCTGATCGGCTTCAAGTCGTCCGTTCCCGAAGGTGATACCGTCCGGAACAGCCGCGCTTCGGGCTTGAAGCCATGTGAAGGCGGCATAACCGGCGACCAGACTCAGCAGGCCGGCAACCAAGACAATGCGTGATGTCCGAAACACTTCCACCCTCCGGCCTGATGATGGCGAAGATCATGCTCAGGGCAACAGTCGAGGGCCGCAGCATCGCGAAGATCTCTTCGCTTCGCATTGCGCTGCATCAATACGGGAACTGACCGAGGCGCCTACAATCAGAGCCTCGTTTCAAAGCGCCCGGAGTCACCGATGGCCAAAAGCACATCCGCCGTCGTTCGCCTGAATCATCCCGAACGGCGGCCTGCCCGGTCTCCGCTATCAATAGTCCCAGCCTGTGAACTCGACAGGCAAGACTCTGAGTCTCGGAAACATTTGGGCGATACCTCGATGTTGAGCGAGGCGGTGGACCGGACCCTGCACGCGATGATCGCCCGAGCGACCTTGGGTCTGTCACCTGCCGCCATGTTCGAGGCGTGGAGTGACTGGGCGGTTCATTTCGCCACATCGCCGGGCAAGCAATTTCGCATCGGCGAAAAGGCGGTTCGAAAGATCGCCCGGTTCCAGAGGTATGCGCTGATGCGGGCCTGGTTGCAGTCTCAGGAGGAGCGCTGCATCGAGCCCTTGTCTCAGGACCGCCGGTTCGACGGAGACGGCTGGAAGTCTCCACCCTACGACCTGCTTCATCAGGCGTTCCTGCTGCAGCAGCAATGGTGGTGGAACGTCACCACCGGCGTACGCGGCGTCACGCCGCAGCACGAGCGCGTCATGTCGTTTGCGGCCCGGCAGATCCTCGACATGTGCTCGCCGGCGAATTTCCCGGCCACCAACCCGGACGTCGTCAAGCGCGTATGGGAGACAGCTGGCCTCAATTTTTTTCGGGGCGCCTGGAACTGGTTCGAGGATGCACAGCATCTGTTGGCGGGGACGACAGCGCGAAAGCCAGAGGGATTCGAAGTCGGGCGGAACCTGGCCACCACGCCGGGGAAAGTGGTCCTGCGCAACCGGCTGATCGAACTCATCCAGTATGAGCCAACCACCGAGACCGTGTACCCGGAACCGGTTCTGATCACCCCTGCCTGGATCATGAAGTACTACATCCTCGATCTCGGTCCGGACAATTCCTTGGTGCGGTATCTGCTGGACCAGGGTTTCACGGTGTTCATCATTTCTTGGGTGAATCCGACCAGAAACGACCGGGATCTGGGCATGTCGGACTATCTTGAGCTTGGGCAGATGGCGGCGCTGGATCGGGTTCAGGCGATCACCGGTGCTCAGCGCGTTCATGCCTGCGGTTACTGTCTGGGGGGAACCCTGCTGACCATCGCGGCCGCCGCCATGGCGCGTGACGGCGACGAACGTTTGGCCAGCGTCACCCTGCTGGCCGCTCAGGTGGATTTTACCGAGCCCGGCGAACTGATGCTGTTCATCAACGAAAGCCAGGTCACCTTCCTCGAAGACATGATGTGGGAGCAGGGCTATCTGGACAGCGGACAGATGGCCGGGGCGTTCCAACTCTTGCGCTCCAACGATCTGATCTGGTCGCGCGTCGTCCGCGACTATCTGATGGGAGAGCGCTCTGAGCAGACCGATCTGATGGCCTGGAATGCGGATGCGACGCGTATGCCGTACCGCATGCACTCGGAGTATCTTCGGCAGCTCTTCCTTGAGAACCGGTTGGCGACGGGCCGGTACGAGGTCGGCGATGCGATGGTGGCGGTGTCCGATATCCGTATCCCGGTTTTTGCGGTCGGCACCGAGACCGATCATGTCGCGCCCTGGCGGTCGGTGCACAAGGTACACCTGCTGTTCGACGCGGACGTCACCTTCGTCCTGACCTCAGGCGGGCACAATGCGGGCATCGTATCCGAGCCTGGCCATCCCAGGCGGCGCTTCCGCAGCCTGACCACTTCCCGGGATCTGCCCTACCAGGACCCGGACGACTGGCTGCAGGACGCCGAACTCCACGATGGTTCCTGGTGGCCGGCATGGACCGGATGGCTGGCGGGCCTGTCGGGACCGAGGACTGATCCGCCGAAATCGACCGGTCCGGACGTCGCCGACGCTCCCGGGGCCTATGTCCTCCAACCCTGACGGTCCGGTCCTGCCTTGCGAAACGTCGGGACGGCGGTGTCAGAGCAACCCTCAAAGGCTGAGGAGACCGCCAAGGATTTGGTGCTCATGCAGCGAGTTGACGCCACTCGTCCAAAACGGCGGTCCGGTTCCGCTTGAATATTTTTCGGTTGTTCAGGTGCCGCTGGAGATTGAAGAGATTGTGGACGGACGCATGGACCGCGGCAAATTTCTGAAGGGTCTTCACGTCACGAAATCTCGACATCGTGCCTTCCTTTCGTCGGAAAGGTTGGTGCGAATTTTCCGCCCGATTGTTAAGGCGCCCACCACACTCCTGGCGGTCGCCGGTGCCAATAACATTCATCGCAGCACGGTATGACCGAAGTCGATCCGTAGCGATGGCATCCGGGTTGCCATAGCGCTTCATCGCGCGTTTCAGAAATTTCAAGGCAGCCCTGCGATCCCGACGCTTCGTGACGAAGCCCTCAAGAACCTCTCCCTCATGATCTACAGCGCGCCAGAGGTAGTGGGTTTCTCCGTTGATCCGGACAAACACTTCGTCGAGGTGCCAACGCCAGTTTGAGTAAAATCGCCGATCAGCCGGCCGCTTCCTGATTTCTCCAGCAAAAACTGGCCCTAAGCGTTTCCACCAGAACCGAACGGTTTCGTGGCTGATGTCGATACCGCCCTCTAACAGGAGACCCTCCACCTACGGACCAAGCGTTCGCGCCTCAAGCTGGATTAATCTGGCAATGCCTTTGAATGTCAAAGATCGATTGAGCAGACCCGCACGTTGAAGGCCCGCGGATTATTAGGCACCGGTTGTTTCAGTGCTTTTGCGTGAGGTCCGGGTCCTGGATCTCGAAACCGGGGGATTGCTTCTCCACCCGTTCGATGATTTCGTGAAATGTCAGATCCTCATGTTTCAGGAGCATTTCCGCTATCTGATAGACCCGGAAGTGCTGTCGTCGCATGTCGTCCGGCAGAGGTTTCGTGAGCGCATCGCGCAGACGGCCCAGCGTGCCACGGCGCTCGCGGCGGCCTTGGAATCCACTTTCACCGCTCTGCTTGTCGTCCGCGTTATTCATCGACCATCCACCCGGATTCCTGCTCGGCTACACACGACATGGTAAGCTCCGGAGCCGCAAATCGGAAGTGGCAGTGCCCGCGAAATCGATTCGGGTCGCAATTTCGGGCGAAGCGTCAAATCGATCATCGTTGTCCGGTCTCGCTGGTCTTTTTAGCCTTGCCCTGGTCCGGGAAAACACCGATCCGAAGCGCGAACCGCATGCTGTTATCAAGCTTGAAGGCTTCCAGCACCTTTTCGCTGTTCTGCGGAAGCGGAATCTTTGTTGTCAGGCAATGCAGGATCAGCGCTGCCACCACCTCCTCGGATTTGAAGGAGATCTTACGTTCCTTGGAGTCTTCGACTTCGAGCATCAGATTGCCCGATGGCGGATCAGTGTTCGTCACGGGCTCGGCGTTGATGGGTTTACCTTTGGGAACCTTGCGCCCGTTCCGACGGGCGAACTGCGACAGCGCCTGCGCCGCCTCATTTGGCCGGAACACGATGAAACGGTATTCAACGGGCATAGGGTCCTTCCTGTCATCGCCCCCTCAGAAGGGGCGTTCGTATCGGGCGACTGTCCTGTATTTCCCAGAGGATTTCCAGTGGAAGGCGCATTGATCTGTCGACAAAGGCCTCCATCCTCGCCGCGTAAGCGTGTCCCGGATCCCCAGACTGTCTTGGTGGCGGTTTACGGGCGCGTCAATGCCGCGCGAATCACCTCCACCGCTTTCAGTGTGAGGGCGGCGTGCGCCTCGTCGATCGGGGCTGCCTGGGAGGAGACCTTGGCGACAACGATATGATTCGTGCGGTCAACGAAGAGGTGTTGGCCGTGCACGCCGAAGCCGAACAGGAGCGGAGCGGTACCGTCCTTCACATACCATTGGCTGCGGTAGCGCATCGGAACGCCGCGGAACAGGTCTACGAAATCTCCGGTGTTCCAGGCGTCTGGATCGCCACCAGCGATCAAATCCTCGATCCAGGTCGCCGGGATGATCCGGTGGCCATCACGGCTGCCATCCTTGAGCAGCAGGTGTCCCACTCGGGCGAGATCCCGCACCGTTGCGCAGACACCGCCGGCGCATCGGGGAGCGCCGAGCCGGTCGACAGTGATGTAAGCGCTGCGTTCGGCTCCCATCGGGCGCCACAGGCGTTCGGAGACCAGGTCGGCATAGCGCTGTCCGCTGGCGCGCTCGATCACCCAGCCAAGCAGATCGGTGTTGGGCGAGACGTAGTGGAAGCGGCCATTGTGCGGGCCGTCTTCCGCAGTCATGGAGGCATAGAAGCTTCGCAGATCGGTGGGGGCGTCCCCAGGCTCCAGCGGATTCCAGTTCTGCGCCTTGCGATAGGCGATGATTGCCCCGGAGGTCGCCAGATAGTTCTCGTCGAACTCCACCCCGGCGCGCATGTCGAGCAGGTGCCGGACGGTCGCGCCCCTGTAGGCGGTGTCCATGACCTCCGGAATATAACTGGTGACGGGGGCCGACGGGTCGAGCGTGCCGTCCTCAATCAGGATGCCGGCGATCAAGCCCAGGATCGATTTCGACACCGACATCAGGATGTGCGGCGTGAATGCGTCCATTCCGTTCGCATAGGTCTCGAACACCAGGTCCCCGCGGTGCAGGACGACGAGTCCGTCGGTCTCCGTCGTGTTCAGGAAGGTGGCGAATGGTGCCCCATCGACCGTCAGTCGGTCGAGATCCGTCGGTGTGGACGGAAGGGGTAAGACCGCATCAGGATCGTTCGGGATATCGGCCGAGGCCACGATCTCCCGCACGTGGTGAAACGCCCAGCGGTTATACGGAGCCGTCCGCCAATTCGCCAAGGTCACCTGCGTCCCGGCGGCGGCTGGAAAGCCCAGCATCAGGTCAGTCTCGGGCATATCGTCTCCTTCTCTGCCGGCGCTTGTCCGCCGTCAGGCAGCTTTACCGGTTTGGTGCCGGGAGGCAAAACGGTCGAACTCGCCGGAGGTGGGGCGGTGGCCGGTGAAGGCTTCGACATAGCCGGGAATACGCTTCAGACGCAGATCCAGCGGCTCTACTGTCGTCATGGAGATATAGCCGACCTGGGTAAGATAGACCGTCCGAGCGCGGATATCGGCAGTTTCCATATCGTAGCCGAATCTGACGAACATCGCGGTGATCGCTGCGATCCGTTGCGCATCGGCGTGCTCGAGGGCGGCCTGCAGGTCCGGGGCTGCTTGCGCCCAGTTGCGGATCGCGAAGTCGAGCGGAGCGTCGAACAGGCGCGGGTCGACCCAACAGTCGGTCAGGTTCAGCATCGCCTCGGTGATGGTTTCCGCATAAAGCTCGGTTCGGCCGATCAGGGTGTCGGTGTTCTTCTCCTTCCAACGCTGAATCAGCGCGTCCAGCAGATCCTCACGGTCGCTGAAATGCCAGTAGAAACTGGTCCGGGACAGGCCCATAGATTTTGCCAGCACGCCCAGCTTCACATGCTCGACCCCCTGGTCGATCAGCATTTGATAGGCGGCCTCTATCCAGCCCTCCCGCGATCCACGCGTGCTGCCGCTGTCCTTCTCCGTATCGGTTTTCATCGCCGATCTCCATGCTCCAAGCCGCATGTCGTAAATGTACTCGACAATGTCGTCAATAAACATGACACATACGTCGAGTTTGTGTGTTCTTGGGCCGAGATCGCGATTTCGGAATGAAGGAGACCCCACGGATGGCGACCGATCCACTTCTGCAGCCCTATCAGCTCAAGCATCTCACCCTGAAAAACCGGATCATGACGAGCAGCCATGAACCGGCCTATCCGGAAGACGGCATGCCGAAGGATCGTTATCGGATGTATCACGAGGTGCGGGCAAAGGCCGGGGTGGCTTTGACCATGACCGCCGGGTCCGCCGCCGTGTCGCGCAACAGCCCGCCGGTCTTCAACAACATCCTCGCTTACAAGGATGAGGTGGTTCCCTGGATCAGGCGACTGACCGACGGATGTCACGAGCACGGCTGTGCGGTGATGATTCAGTTGACCCATCTGGGTCGCCGGACACATTGGAACAAGGGTGACTGGCTTCCGGCGGTCTCACCCAGCCATGAGCGCGAGCCTGCGCATCGGGCCTTTCCGAAGAAGATCGAAGACTGGGACATGGCCCAGATCATCACCGACTACGCGGATGCGGCCGAACGGATGCAGGCCGGCGGCATGGACGGGATCGAGCTGCAGGCCTACGGCCATCTGATGGATCAGTTCTGGTCGCCGCTGACCAATACGCTGGACGGTCCCTATGGCGGATCCTTTGACAACCGCCTTCGGTATTTCTTCGAGGTTCTGGACGCGATCAGAAAGCGGGTCGGTCCCGAGTTCATCATTGGCGTGCGCTACACCGCCGACGAGGTTGCCAAGGGAGGGATCTCGGTCGAGGACGGGCTCGAGATCTCGCGACGCCTGCGGGACTGCGGCCAAGTCGACTTTCTCAACGTGATCCGGGGTCATATCGAAACCGACGCTGCGATGACCGATGTGATCCCGATTCAGGGCATGAAGAACGCGCCCCATCTGGATTTTGCGGGCACCATCCGCGCCGAGACCGGAATGCCGACCTTCCACGCGGCCAAGATCCCGGATGTCGCGACCGCGCGCCACGCGGTGGCGTCCGGCCTGCTCGACATGGTCGGCATGACCCGCGCGCATATGGCGGACCCCTATGTGGTTCAGAAGATCATGGAGGGCCGGGAGGGCGACATCCGCCCCTGCGTCGGCGCCAACTACTGTCTCGACCGGATCTATCAGGGGGGAGAGGCGCTGTGCACCCACAACGCGGCCACCGGTCGTGAACTGTCCATGCCCCATGATGATGACGTCACGGTGGCCGCCGAGACGAAGAAGGTGGTGATTGTCGGCGCCGGCCCGGCAGGGTTGGAAGCCGCACGGGTGGCGGCAATGCGGGGGCATGCGGTGACCGTGTTCGAAGCGGCCCCCAATCCCGGCGGCCAGATCCGGCTTACGGCTCAGAATCCCCGGCGGCGCGACATGATCTCGATCATCGACTGGCGAATGGCGCAATGCGCCGCCCGTGATGTGGCCTTCCATTTCAACAGCTGGGCTGAGGCGGCCGATGTGATGGCGGAATCGCCGGATGTGGTGATCGTCGCCACCGGCGGCCTGCCGCATACCGACGTGCTGGAGGAGGGGAATGAGTTGGTGGTGTCCAGCTGGGACATCATCTCCGGTGACGTCAAACCGGGTCAGAACGTGCTGGTCTATGACGATGCCGGGGACCATCCGGCCCTGCAGGCGGCGGAGGTGATCGCCAATGCCGGAGGGCATGTGGAGATCATGACCCCAGACCGCAGCTTCGCGCCGGACGTCATGGCGATGAATCTGGTGCCGTACATGCGCTCGCTTCAGAACAAGGACACGGTCTTCACCGTCACGTACCGGCTGACCAAAGTGCTGCGCGACGGCAACAAGCTGAAGGCCGTCATCGACAGCGACTACATGGCTTTGGGCAAGGAAAAGGAGTTCGATCAGGTCGTTGTCAACCACGGAACCATCCCGATGGATGATCTGTATTTCGACCTCAAGCCCCTGTCGTCCAACCTCGGGGCCGTCGATCAGGAGGCGTTGCTTGCCGGCAGACCGCAGGCGGTGGCGTCCAATCCGGATGGTGCATTTCAGCTGTTTCGGATCGGCGATGCGGTCTCCGCGAGAAACACCCACGCGGCGATCTACGATGCCTTGCGCCTGGTCAAGGATATCTGAGGGCTGATCGACAAGGCCAACCCGCTTGCCTAAAACAGGTGCTGAGATTGTCTGCGGACGAAACCAGAGGACCTGTTCCGATGCCTGACGCGAAGCGCAAATCCGACCCGGTGGCCCCCGGACTGCTCGATCAGCTGAAATCCGTGGTTGGGCCGTCCGGCTATCTCGAAGGGACGGCGGACACAGACCCTTACTGCGTCAGCTGGCGGGACGGGTGGCAGGGTGCGACGCCGATCGTGCTGCGGCCGAAAACAACCGAGGAAGTGTCGCAGATCGTCAAGCTGTGCGCCGAGGCCGGGGTGGCGATCGTCCCGCAGGGCGGCAATACCGGGCTGACCGGCGGCGGCCAGCCCCATGACGACATGAGCGAGGTCGTCCTGACCACCGCGCGTATGAACGAGGTCAAAGAGATCGACCTGGAGAATGACACGGTCACTGTCGAGGCCGGGGTGATCCTTCAGAAGATTCAGGAGCTTGCACGCGACAACGATCGTCTGTTTCCGCTCAGCCTCGGGGCCGAGGGCACCTGCCAGATCGGCGGCAATCTGGCGACCAACGCCGGCGGTACACAGGTGCTGCGCTACGGCAATGCGCGGGCACTGGTCCTGGGCCTGGAAGTCGTGCTGCCGAACGGAGAGGTCTGGAATGGGCTGCGGGGGCTGCGCAAGGACAATACCGGCTACGACATGAAGCATCTGTTCATCGGCGGCGAGGGCACGCTGGGGATCATCACGGGGGCCGTGCTGCGTCTGTTCCCGAAGCCGACCGCGACCGAGACGGCCTGGTTGGCGGTGCCGTCGCCCCAGCACGCGGTGAAGCTGCTCGGACACATGAAATCGCGGCTGGGAGATCAGGTCTCGGGCTTTGAGTTGATGCAGCGTTCGATCATCGATTTTCTGCTGTCGGGCGTCCCGGGCCACGAGGATCCGTTGGAGAGCCCGCATCCCTGGTACGTGCTGGCGGAGATGACCGGCCAGGGCGCGCCGGACAGTCTGTCGGAGCCGTTCACCGAGGCCTTGGGCGAGGCGATGGAACTGGGTCTGGTGGAGGACGCGGTCATCGCGACATCAGGTGTGCAAAGCGCCGGTTTCTGGAAGATGCGGGAGGATCTGGCCGAGGGGCAGAAACAGGCTGCCGTCAGCATCAAGCACGATGTCTCGGTGCCGGTCTCCCGGATTGCGGAATTTCTTGAGCGCGCGGATGCCGCCATCACGGAGGTCTATCCGGGCATGCGTCCCTGCGCCTTCGGCCATGTGGGCGACGGCAACCTGCACTACAATCCGGCCGGACCCGAAGCGTGGGACGGGAACTTCTACGACGAACGCGAGACGGTGAACCGGATCGTCCACGATCTGGTGATCGAACTCGGCGGGTCGATCAGCGCTGAGCACGGAATCGGCCGGCTTCGCCTGGAGGAGAACCTGCACTACAAGTCGCCGGTCGAGATCGAGATGATGCGCACCCTAAAGCGCGCCCTTGATCCCAAGGGCATCATGAATCCGGGCAAGCTGATCACCTTCTGAGAGCGGTGTTAAGCGCCGACTGCGTCGCTGATCACCGCCTTGAGCGCCCGGTCGTCCCATTTTTTGGGACCGGACGAGGCGGCTGGCGAGGCGGGGCGGGTGACCAGACGCCAGGGGCGACCGGTGATCGCCTCCAGCTTGCGGTCAAGCCACTGGAAATATCCCATGTTCTCCGGCTCCTCCTGCGCCCAGACCAGTTCCGCCTCGGGATACGGGGCGAGGGCGTCGCGTAGGGCCTGCTCCGGCAGCGGATAGAGCTGTTCGAGCCGGATCAGGGCGGCGTCTGGGTCGGCCTGTTCCAACAGGACCGCCAGCTTGCCGGTGGACATGATCACCCGCTTGGCCCGACGATGGGTGGCGATCACCGGCTGGAAACTGCCGGACAGAGCGGACAGTTTGGATTTTGCGGCGGGATGACGGAGCAGGGCTTTCGGCGCCAGCACGACCAGCGGTTTCCGCCATTTCGCCAGGACCTGTCGACGCAGTGCATGGAACAGGTTCGCGGGCGTCGACAGGTTCACCACCTGGATATTGCCTTTTGCGCAGGCCGCCAGGAGTCGTTCCGGATGGGCGGTCGCGTGGTCGGGGCCGCCACCGTCCAGACCGTGCGGCAGCAGCATCACCAGATTGCTCTCAAACAGCCAGCGATCCTCGCCGCAGATGATGAACTGGTCGAACATCGGCTGGCAGACGTTCAGGAAATCGCCAAACTGCGCCTCCCAGATGGTCAGGCCGTCCGGTCGCGCCAAAGTGTAGCCGTATTCGAACCCCAGGACCGCGTTCTCTGTGAGCGGCGTGTCATGGATCTGGGGGCGCGTCTCGAAGTCGTCGAAGATGCCATGCCGCGTGAAGCTCTCACCACAATGCAGGGTCAGGTGGCGTTGGGTGAACGCACCGCGGCTGCTGTCCTGGCCACCCAGTCGAATGGGCACCCCTTCGTCGGCGAGGGTTCCGATGGCGAGTGCCTCGGCCGTCGCCCAGTCGATCCCCTCTCCGCTGGCGATCGCCGATTTGCGGGCTTCGAGAAACTGAAGGACTTTTGGGTGGGGGAAGATGCCCTTGGGCAGATCGGTCAACCGGGTCCCGATCGCCTGCAGCCGATCTGCCGCGACGCCGGTCGCAATGGGCGCCAGCAAATCGTCGGTGATTCCGGCCGAGATGCCGTGCGGGCGGGCCGGGGCATTGGGGCGCCAGGCCTTTGCCGCTTCGAATGCGATGTCGAGTTCGGCCCGGAACCCGTCGATCCGGGGGGAGAGGCCGGTTGCCGCCCCGTACCGTTGTGACAGCGGGCTCTTGTGGTCGATGGCGGTGTACATGTCCGGCTGGGTGAAGCGCGGCTGGTCGATTTCGTTGTGACCTTTGCGGCGGTAGGCGATGCAGTCGACCACGATGTCGCCGCCGAACGCCTGTCGATAGGCGACCGCCACCTGAGCGGCCAGGATCAGTGCGTCCGGATCCTCGCCGTTCACATGCAGGATCGGCGCCTCGATCAGCTTGGCCATATCGGCGCAGGTCCGGGCGGTGCGGGCCTCGGCCGCATTGGTGGTGAAGCCGATCTGGTTGTTGAGGATCAGGTGCAGGGTGCCGCCGACCTTGAAGGCGTCCAGCTCCGAGAGCTGCAGGACCTCTGCGTTCACGCCCTGTCCGGCAAAAGCGGCGTCGGTGTGCAGCGCCAGGGGAAGAACCTGGTCGCCTTGTTCCCGCTCGGCCCGCGCGCGCCCCATTGCGACGGGTGCCACCACCGAAAGGTGGGACGGATGCGGAGACATCCAGAACTCGGGACCGAACGGCGAGGTGCCGTTCCACCCGAGATGGTAGGGACTGTCAGAAGACGCGCCGAACTCTTCGGGGAACTCGGGCGCCTCCTGGGCCTCGGCCACCACGCGGGCCAGGGGCTTGCCGTACAGCAGCGCCATCTGGGTCAGCCGACCCCGATGCATGCCCCCGGCTACCACCCGCCCGATCCCCGACCTGTCCGCCTCCCGAAGCACTTCGGCCACCAGCACCAGATACCCCTCCGCGCCGGACAGCCCGAAGGTCTTGGCCCCGGGCATCCGCCGATCGCACATGGCTTCGAAAAGCTCACCCTTCGCGATCACGTCGAGTGCGTCCTGTCGCCCTCTCGGTTCTCGTAGCGACTCGGCCTGAAGCGCCAGCCAGTCACGCCGGACGGTGTCCTGAATGTGTCCGATCTCCCAGCCGATGGTGCTGCAATAAGCCAGTTCCAGATCCGCCTCGTCCCCCGGCATCAGGCCATACAGCGTCGGGTCCAGTTCAGGGACCCGAGAGGGGACGGATATTTCCAAGGGATCCAGACTTGCCGCCATCCAGCCCCAGCGCCGGTAAGCTTCGGCCAAGGCACGGCGTGCGCCGCCTCGGGTAGCGCCTTCGAACAGGGATTCCAGGGCACCGGGGTCTCCGGCACCCAGAAAATCGGTATTCCGCATCAGAGGATGTCCTTGGTCAGATCGGTCTGTTCAACTCCGCCACCGGAGCACGCGGCGCTCCAATAGCCCAATGGAGAAACTCAGCAGGACGCCGAGCAGGGAGAGGATAACCACACCTGCGAACAGTCTTTCCAGATCAAAAAGGGCGCCAGCCTCGAGAATATAGGCGCCAATCCCGTGTTCGGCGCCCAGCATCTCGGCCGCCACCAGCAGGATGATGGCGATGGCGAGGCTGATCCGCAGGCCTGACAGGATACCGGGCATGGCGCCCGGCAGCACGATCTTCCGCACAATCGAGATCCAGGACAGGCCGAAACTCTGTCCCATGCGGATCAACGTCCGGTCGACATTGTCGACCGCCCCGTAGGTCGCCACCACGGTTGGCGTGAAGGTGCCGAACGCGATCAACGCGTACTTGGACCCCTCGTCAATGCCGAACCAGATCACGAACAAGGGCAGCAAGGCGATTTTCGGTATCGGAAACAGCGCCGCCACCACCGGCGACAGACCGGCGCGGACATAGGAGAACAACCCGATCAGTACGCCGGTTGCGATTCCCGCGCCGGCCCCCAATAGGGCGCCGACACAGAGACGGGTGAGCGAGGGCGCCAGATGGGTCCACAGCATGCCGCTCGCGTAGAGATCCCGAAAGGTGCCGAGCACATCGGAGGGACGGGGGAGGGTCAGTGGGGAAATGAACCCGATCCGGGTCCCGACCTCGGCGAAGACCAGCAATAGGGCGAAGACCGCGAACCCGACCCAGCGATAGGGTCGGGTGGTGAACCCGCCACCCCGAAACGGCACGGTGCTGGGGGCGTCTCTCTCAGACATCGAGCAATTCCGCATCGGCGGCCCGCGCCTCGTCCCGCATCAGAGTCCAGAGGTGCCGCTGCTGCCGGTCCAGATCGGGATCTCCGAAACCCCGCTCTTCCAAAGGTTTGTCCAGATGGAGGATCTCCCGGATCTGACCCGGTCTGCGGGACAACACGACCACCACGTGACCGAGGCGGACCGCCTCCGCCAGATTGTGGGTGACGTAGACAGCGGTGAACGGGGTGCGTGTCCACAGCGCAATCAGGTCGTCCATCAACAACTCACGGGTCTGACTGTCCAGTGCGGACAGCGGCTCATCCATCAGCATCACTGCAGGTCGGACCGCCAGCGCCCGCGCGATCGCGACCCGCTGCTTCATCCCGCCGGACAACTGTTTCGGCAGGGCCGCACCAAAGTCGGTCAGCCTCGTGCGTGACAGTACGTCGTCAACAATCGACTCCCGTCGCGTGCTGGACATGGGATGGTCTTCCAGGACCAACGATACATTGCCGCGCACCGTCCGCCAGGGCAGGAGCGCGAAGTCCTGAAACACATAGGTGAGCGGGTTGAGGCAGTCCTCGGACGGGGCGCCCATCTGGAGGACCTGTCCGGTGGTCGGTTTCTCGAGACCGCCGATGAAGCGGAGCAGGGTCGATTTTCCACAGCCGGACGGGCCCACCAAACAGACTATCTTGCCCGAGGGAATATCGAGCGAGATGTCCCGCATCACTTCGACATCGCCGTAGCTGTGGCCGATCGCGTCCAGGCGAATGTCCAAGGCACCGTCTCCTCAAGCGTCCGGCACAGGACCTGTGCCGGAGCCTGGTGGCCTGATGAGCTCAGCCCATCGTCTTCACATAGCTGCCGTCGACCACCTGATCGAGTGAAATGTCCCCGTCCACCAGATTTTCTGACTGGAACCAGGACAGCTGATCCTGCAGCGAGGTCATATTGATGGCCGCGCCTTCGTTCAGGCGCATGGTGCCGTTGATGATCGAAGGAGCCGCCTTCTCGATGGGACGGTCGGCATAGACGTATTTGTGGATCAGTCCCACCATCTCCGTGACCCCGGCTTCGCCACCTGCCTTGGCGATCATCGTGGCGTTGTAGTCGGAGACTCCCTTTGAATAACCGCTGAGGAAGTCGGAGGTGAGTTGCCGCTCGTCGTTTGCGTTCCTGGCAGAGGTGAAGACGGTTGTGACCTGGTAGCCGGGGAGATAGTCGGCAACGTCGCCGATGATGTGAACGGCGCCGGATTTCGCCAGAGGTTTGGCGATGTGCGGGACGATCGACCAGGCGTCGATCTGGCCACTCTTCAGCGCGCCGATGATGGCGCCGACCTTCTGCAGGGGTTTGAAGGTGACCGAGGCGTTTTCGGCCGCGGCGATCTTCGAGCCCATATAGTGAAAGGAGGAGCCCGCCTGGGTCATACCGAAGCTTCTGCCGTCCAGCGCGGACGGAGAGGTCAGTCCGGCCTGAAACGCCGAGTCGGATGCGAGGATCTTCTGCCCATCAATCCCCTTCTCCTCGGACAACGCACCGCCGATCACCTTTATCGCGCCTTTGTCGGCGAGCGAGATCAGGCCCCCGGACATGGCGGTCACCGCGTAATCCACGTCACCGGAGGCGATCGCCACCGCCATCGGTTGGGCTGCCTGAAAAAACTTCAGTTCCAAATCCAGACCGGCCGCCGAGAAATATCCGCGCTCGAATGCGACAAAGCTGCCGGCGTGGCTGGTGAACCGCAGGGCGCCGACCACAATCTTGCGGTTCTGCGATATGGCGGGTGCCGACAACCCGAAGGCTGCCACGCCGGCCATCATCCCGAGCGCCTGACGGCGACTGATCCTGAGCATGCTTTCCTCCCTCACGCTTTGGCCGGGCCCTTGGAGCCCGTTGTCGGAAAGATTAGCGCGGCCGGATGCCAATTTGTCCAGACCTTGCCCGCGCGATGAACGAGCTGACCGAGGTCATCGATCCGCATCGGATCACCAGAAATTGCCCGGCGCTTTCAGAGCCTGCTCGTTGCTGTGAACGACCCAGCCTTTGATGACCCGATAGACCATCCAGAGATGACCGAATCCCATCAGCAGCCAGCCGATCGGCGCCAAAATGAAGGTCGCCACGCAGACCGTGCCGATCACCCAGAAGGTCAGCCAGATCCAGAACGTTCGGATCTGCCATCCCACATGGCCTTCGAGATCGGTGCCGCGCACGTCCTCGCGCTTCAGATAGGCGAGCAGGACCCCGAGGATCATGGGGACGCCGAAGACGATGGACGCGGCGTACAGCCCGTAGACCAAGTGGATCGCGAACCGGTCGTTCTCCTGAGCGGAGAGATTGAGCGGTAGGCGGCCAGGACGGTCGACGGCTCGGTCGTCGGAGGGGGTCATGGGCGTCGGATCTCCAGGCGTATGATTCAGATCAGGGCATGTTCAATTAGATTTGGATTAAGAGATATGAATGCGACCGTTGATTCGCAATGATGAAGGCCGATAACCGATCTCAGGAGTGTTCCATGGTCTCTACCACAGGTCCCGCCGCCCGCGTGCTGCCCAAGATCGATCTCTACAGCGACACCGTCACCCGCCCGACGTCCGGAATGCGGCGCGCGATCGCCGAGGCCGAGGTCGGAAACGAGCAGGCGGAGGAAGATCCGACGGTGAACCGTCTGCAGGATATGGTGGCCAACCTGCTGGGCAAGGAACGGGCAGTGTTCCTCCCGTCCGGGACCATGTGCAACGAGATTGCCTATCGGGTGTGGTGTGACCATGGCGATGAGATCATTCTGGACGAGACCGCCCATGCGCTGCATTTTGAAAGCGGTGGGCCGGGCGCCCTTGCCGGGGCGATGACCCGGACGATTTCAGGCGCGCGTGGGATCTTCGACGGATCTGCTGTGGACGCGGTGATCCGACTGAAGACGCGGCATGCGCCCCGGCAGAAGCTGATATCGATCGAGAACACGGCCAATTTGGGTGGCGGTGCGATCTGGCCGATGGAAACCGTCGAGAGTGTGGTGGGCGCTGCCGATCGTCACGGCCTGAAGCTGCATATCGACGGCGCCCGACTGCTGAACGCGGTGGTGGCGAGCGGTATTCCGGCGCGGGATTTCTCGGCGCGCTGCGATAGTGTCTGGATCGATCTCTCGAAGGGGCTCGGGTGTCCGGTCGGCGCCGTGCTCGCCGGATCGGATGCGTTCATAGAAGATGCGTGGCGGTTCAAGCATCAGTTCGGTGGTGCCATGCGCCAGGCCGGCATCATCGCGGCGGCCGGGGTTTATGCGCTGGAGCACCATGTCGACCGCCTGGCTGACGATCACACCCATGCCAGGCGTCTGGCCGACGGGATCGCCGATGTGAAGGGCATTCGGGTGAACCCGAATGAGGTCGAGACCAACATGGTCTATTTCGATGTTTCCGGCACCGGCGTGACGGGAGCCGAGTTCTCGCGGCGGCTGTTGTCCGAGCACGAGGTGCGGATCGGGGCTATGGGTCCGCATTTGATGCGGGCGGTCACGCATCTGGACGTGGGACATCCGGAGATCGAACTGGCGGTCGCGGCGGTACGCGCGGTGGCGGCGGAGGTCTAGAGCATATCCCGGAGGGCCGCCAAGGCCTTGGCGGTTGCGGCGGCCCCGTCACGGGGCATGTGGGTCTCGAGGCAGACCGGGAGGTCGCCCTGGGGCGCCGCGGCGAGGATCGTGGCGAGCGCCGTGCGGGTTTCCACCATGCCCTGTCCGAGCGGGACATAGGTTCCCTCGGAATTTACGTCCTTGATGTGCAGGGCACCCGCAATGGCGCCGGCCGCCGTCAGTTCATTGGCAGTGGGCTGTCCGAGACCGGCGTAGACCTGATTGCACAGGTCCAGGGCGCCCAAGAGGTGCGTGTCGTCGAACCGCGCCCGGCAGGCAGCCAGATCTCCCAGGGTGCGCAGGTTGCAGACGTGCTCGTTCTCCATCAGCAAGGTGACGTCCTGAGCCCGCGCCCGGTCCAGCAGGTGTCCGAGATCCTCGGCAAGGTCATCAAGACTGAAGTCCGGATAGGCGAGGTAGGAGAAGATCCGGATGCGCCTTGTGTCCAGCCGCTCCGCCACCTCGAAAGCACGGGCGATCGCCTTGTCCTGCGGCATTGCGTCCGGGTTGAAGCCGTGAAAGTTCGCCCCCTCCGGAACCGGGACCCCGGGCCTCGACCATTTCAACAGCGGCGAGCAAAAGCAGGAGACGCGGAGCCCGGCTCCTTCGATTTTTGCCGCCATCGCGTCCAGCGAGGCGTCGTCGTGCAGCAACGCGCTTTTCCCGCCGACCGACCGGATGTCGACCAGTGGTATCCCATGATGGACGGCGAAGGAGATCGCCGTGTCCAGATCCTCTGAGACTTCGTCGGTGATCAGCGACAGGATGGCTTGGGCCGGCATCTCAGAAGCCGAACATATGATCGAGCGAGAAGGCGTGTCCGTCTCGGATCAGGCCGTGATACCCGAATAGGCGACAGGTCGTGTCGCGGATCAGTACGTATCCGCCGCGCCCGACTTTCGCGACGTCGTTTGCGTCGAACATTTCGGACACCCGCCAAAACCGCGATCCGCCGCGCGGAATCTCGATCCTGGTGGTGGCGATCGGGACTCCGTCGGAGCCGGTCAGGACCAGTTCGGTCCGGGAGGTCGCATGCCATTCCGTGGAAGCCGGATAGATCAGATGGCACATGGTGTCGATCTCGCCGCCCGCCATCGCCTGCCCGACCCGCAGGAACAGGCGGGTCGAAAGCCCAGGGGGCGGGCCGCCATAGCTTTGCGGCTCACCCTTGAAGGTCATGATGCCGTTGAACAAATGCGCGCCGAAACTGGTGTCCGCCGCATGTCCGGTGTCCCGGTCCTCATAGCGGAACAGACCGTGCAGCCATCCGTCAGGTTCCGCACTGGCGCCCTCGACGTCGAAATCGTAAAGCAGTTCCATATGCCCGTAGCCGCCATCCGGGGTGATCCCACCCAGAACCTCTTCCGCCTCGACCACAACGCTATCCGACCTGTCGAGCATGCCGAACGTGTGTTGCGCGATCTCCTGTCCCTCGCTGTCGTGCAGCACCAACTGCACCGGTAGTTTGAGCTGGCCGGTCGACATCGGGGTCGGCAGCGCAAATGACCTGTAGCGGTCGACGGGCAGCATCGGCGCCGGCAGGATGAAGCCTCGTCCCATATGCGCGGTGGCTTCGGCGATCTTCGGGTCCGGCTCCAGGTCGACGCGTTCCACGTTGACGTGGGCGATCCGGTTGCGACCGTTGCCGGATATGATTTCGTAGCGGGGACGGACCACATGCTTTCCGGCGCGGACCTCGAACTGGGCCGGCCACCGACTACCCGGGAACAAGGTCGCGGTATTCAAGGCATAGCACCCGAAACCCGGGATCGGGTCGGACAGTTTCCGGACATCGGATCGGCCCATGAGATTGAGCCCGATACCGCCAGCGGGTACCGGGGTCGGATGGGCATTCTGCAGCCATAGGGTCACGCGCTCGCCCGGCTTCGGGGCTGGCAGTCCGGCGTAGAGATCCGCCGGCCAGGCGTTCGCGTCGTGGGTGCAGGAGAGTTCGTCCGGATCGTCGCCATAGGTGTCGACCGCGTATTTGACCACGTCGTGGCCGCGCGCACCGATCGCGTGGATGAACAGGGTCCCGGTGAAATCCCCCAGGCCCAGCCGCTCGCGCACGTCCCGGCTGTCGATCACCACACCCGAGGTGTCCTGGTCCAGTGTCTGTTCCCAGGTCCCGAGCGGCTTGCCGAGCTGATCGAATTGCCGGCACCACAGGCGGATCGGTCCGGCCCCGTAGCCGGACCAGTAATTCGCGGTGACAAGACGAGTGTGTCGGCCACCGGAATCGCGCAGCAGAGCGTGATTGGTCGCGAAATTCAACGGATCGAGATAGCGGCGGGTGTTGGTCAGCAGGGCGTCCGGCAACCGCGCGTCATCCAGGCTGGCGAGATCCATCCCCGCCGGAAGCAGGTGGCGGATATGATCGGCAAGGCGGCCTGTGTCGAAACCCACGATCAGCAAGGTGCGGGCACCACTCTCAGAAATGTCGGTGATCGGGCGCAGGTGTTGACCGAGGACGGTCTCGTTCAGTCGCTCGATCGCCTGGACATAGATGCTTTCGACCGACAGGCCGGACAGGTCATAGAGTTCCGCCAGGGTTCCCAGATGGCCCAACGGGTCGTAGATGGCAACCGGCCCCCGGCTGGCGATCCTGCGCAGCAGCGCCGTCAGGGATTCGGCGGTCAGCGGATGTCCGATGGCCTTGAAAAAGGCGAAGCCGCCAACCTGATTGCTGAAGGTATCGATCCGCAGGGGCATCTTTCGCTCGCGAACTGGTTTTGTGTCTGTCTAGCGGAGCGGGGGCCATGGTTCAATGGACGCCAGACCGAAGAGGTGTGGGCTCGAAGATCTTCCCAACGTCTATCCGCGACGTGCGCTCAGCTTCTCCCTCAGAAGTTCGCCGACACGAGCGGTCTCGTTCAAAGGTTCGTAGTTGTAGACCTCGAGCTCACCGGCAAAGGGCCGGGTCAGGCCGGCGTCCCGCAGCCTGTCATGGAAGGCGGCAAGGCGCCCGGTTTCGGTCTCGACGGACGCGACCATGACCGGTTTGCCGGTCGCACAGGCCTCGGACACCATGTTCACGGAATCGGATGTCACGACGATCGCGTCCGCAAGCCCGAGAAAACCGAGATAGGGGTTTTCACCCTCGCCCGTCCAGACCCAACCCGGAACATCGGCGAGTCCCTCGGCCAGCGCCTTACGGGTCTCGGAATCGGTGCGCCGGGAGGTTGCCACCAGCAAGGCTGCTCCACTGCTCTGCGCCAGGTGGCGTAAATCTGAAACGAACCGGGCAACGGCCTCGCCCGAGAAATCGTAGCGCTTGTTGCTGCCGCCGACACTGACCGCGACCCTGGGTCGGGAGAGGTCCTGGATTAGCGGGTCGAGCGCTTCGGCTGCCGCAGCCAGACGCGCCGGATCATGAGGGTTGAGAGCCCCCAAAGTGTTGACGACTGTCGGGCCTCGTGCCGGATCATGGAGGGGGACAACCAGCAGATCGAATACATTCGGATCGATCCTTGGGTCCTGAATATGCGCGAGGAGCGGGGGCGCCGCTGCATGGGCCGCATCCGCCGAAGCCTTGCGTCGGATGGCCAAGGCGGCGCCGGCGGTCCGTCTACCGCAGGAGATCACCACGTCGGGCCACGGCGGCGTCAAAGGGTCGCCTCCGGCTGAGGCGGCGATGCCCGGTATCTCGCCGAGCCGCGGAAAAAGACGCAGGAGCAGACTCGGCTCGATACGTTTCACTATTGGTGTCAGCCCGGCCGCTGTCGCCAGCCCAAGGCATTGAACCTGCATCCCGATGGTGCCATCGGTGAGTACCCAAGCCAGATCATCAGTGCGTGCTGCTGCGGTCATTCAATGTATCCAGAGGTGACGTGGGCTGGAGAATTGGAGCGAAACACGGCTGATACGCGGCACTTTTATAAGTCTGGGACGCACATTAATAACACGAAAACGAAACAATCTTGCTTTACTCACGTTGCGACCCTATTTCAGTCCAGGGTTTCGCACGGCCTCAGACGACTTCCGTCTACCGAGTATCGGACGGGTCATCGGTGGTTCAACACTAATCAGCACTGGAGGACGCGATGCGCCGCGTCAAGCTCGACCGTATCGATCGCCGTATTCTGCGGGATTTGCAGGATGACGGGCGGATGACCAATGTGGAGCTCGCGAACCGTGCGGGAATTTCGGCACCGCCTTGCCTGCGGCGGGTTCGGGCATTGGAGGACGCGGGGTTCATTCGCGGCTACCACGCGGACGTGTCGCCTGAGCATCTGGGGTTCACGGTGACAATCTTTGCCCATGTCGGTCTGACCAGCCAAGCCGAGGGCGATCTTGCCCGGTTCGAGGAGCAGGTCGGTCACTGGCCCGAGGTGCGCGAATGCCA
>JANSYC010000016.1 GCA_024742605.1 Alphaproteobacteria bacterium
AATCAGATGCCCAGCATCGGTGAAGTCTTCACGCCGGACATTCGGGATGCGGCCCATAAGTTCGTTCACATCCTCCGGCACCAGGAAAACCCGGTCGTGCAGACCAACCTGAACCAGCACCGGAACATCCAGACTCTCCCAAGGGAAATCCCAGTCGGTCGATCGGCTCGAACGGGGCACCGGTGATCACGCTGGGCCGCATCTCGGCCAGCTTTTCCGGGTTCACAAGCATCGGCAGGCTCAAAGACATGATCAGCCGGAAACCGCCCGCCGCAACCCCGTCCGCCATGGCGGTGTTGATCCAGTTCAGGCGCTCGGAGGGTTTGCGCAGGGTGTTGATCAGAACGATACCCTCCGCGGGTGCCCCGGCATGATGGGCTTGGGCCGCGAAGAGCCCGCCGATCGACAGCCCGACGAGGATCGGCCTCGGCGGCTTCACATGATCGATGACCCGGCCGAGATCTTCCACGATCTGGTTCGGGGTCGGCTTGCTATCCGGGGCGGTCTTACTCTCGATCTGACCGCGAAAGTTATAGCAAAGCGTGCCATAGCCCGCCGCCCGCAGCTTTGGCCCGATTGAGTCCGCCTGCCACATACCGGTGTTGCCGGTCAGCGCATTCACGAACACGAAGGTCTGCCCGGTCGCGCCGGGAGCATCGTATTCGTAGTAGAGGCTTTCGCCGGTTGCGATCTCCAGATGTGGCATGACGTTCTCCCAAGATTGTTTGGTTAAGCGGTACGATGCCCATCCGATCTCGTCAATGCGCTCCCGCCGCCTTCCCCGCTTGATCCTAAGGCCTCGGCCCCCTACATCGGGCTGAACAAACTTTTCCCAATCGGGGTTTTATGAACGACTCACAGAATGGCCATGCGAGCGGTGGACCGATCTGGCACGGCACCACCATCCTTTCGGTCCGTAAGGGCGGCAAGGTTGTGGTGGCAGGCGATGGGCAGGTCACGTTCGGCAATACCGTTATGAAGGCGACCGCCCGCAAGGTGCGCCCCCTGGCGGACGGCAGGGTGATCGCCGGGTTCGCGGGTGCCACCGCAGACGCGTTTACCTTGTTCGAGCGGCTGGAAGCGAAGCTGGAGCAGCATCCCGGCCAGTTGACCCGTGCCTGTGTCGAGCTTGCCAAGGATTGGCGGACTGACAGGTATCTGCGCCGACTGGAAGCGATGATGGCCGTCGCGGACAAGGATGTCAGCCTGGTTCTGACAGGCACCGGCGATGTCCTGGAGCCGGAGGACGGCCTGATCGGCATCGGGTCGGGTGGCTCGTTCGCGCTGTCGGCCGCCCGCGCCCTGATCGACATTGAGGATATGGATGCCGAGGCCGTTGCCCGCAAATCCATGAAGATCGCCGCCGATATTTGCATTTACACGAACGATCAGGTCGTTCTGGAGTCCTTATGACCGCCTTCTCACCACGCGAAATCGTCTCTGAGCTTGACCGCTTCATCGTTGGACAGGCCGACGCCAAGCGGGCCGTCGCGATCGCCTTGCGCAACCGCTGGCGCCGCAAACAGCTGGACGAGGCGCTGCGGGAGGAGATTCTGCCCAAGAACATCCTGATGATCGGGCCGACCGGTGTCGGCAAGACCGAGATCGCCCGTCGCCTCGCCAAACTCGCGGAGGCGCCGTTCATCAAGATTGAAGCCACCAAATTCACCGAGGTCGGCTATGTCGGTCGGGATGTTGAATCAATCGTTCGCGACCTGGTCGAAATCGCGATCGGGATGACCCGGGATAAGATGCGGAAGTCGGTGCACGCTCGGGCGGAACTGGCGGCCGAGGAGCGGGTGATCGACGCCTTGGTCGGCAACAATGCGGGTGAGAGCACGCGCCAAAGCTTCCGCAAGAAACTGCGCGAGGGCGACTTGGCCGGCAAGCAGATCGAGATCGAGGTCTCCGGGAGCGGTCGCCCCGGCGGCATGCCGAACTTCGAGATTCCCGGGATGCCGGGCGCTCAGATGGGTATGATCGATCTCGGCGAAATGCTCGGAAAGCTGGGCGGCGGGGCCAAGACCAAACGCACCATGTCCGTCGCCGAGAGCTATGATCTGCTGGTTTCGGAAGAAGCCGATAAGCTCTTGGATCAGGAGAAGATAAATCGCGAAGCAATTGATCTGGTAGAGCAGAATGGAATCGTGTTCCTGGACGAAATCGACAAGATCACCCGCAACGAAGAGCGCCGCTCCGGTGGAGGAGATGTCAGCCGCGAAGGCGTGCAGCGGGATCTGCTGCCGCTGATAGAGGGCACCACGGTCGCCACCAAGCACGGACCGGTGCGGACCGATTTCATTCTGTTCATCGCGTCCGGTGCTTTCCACCTTGCCAAACCGTCCGACCTGCTGCCCGAACTTCAGGGTCGGTTGCCGATCCGGGTCGAACTGCAGGCCCTCACCCGTGATGATTTCCGCAGGATCCTGACTGAACCGGTGGCCAATTTGGTTCGCCAGTATAAGGCCCTGATCGGCACTGAGGACGTGACACTAGAGATCACCGAGGACGCGATCGACGCGCTTGCCGATCTGACGACCGAAATCAACACCGCGGTCGAGAACATCGGTGCCCGGCGCCTGCACACGGTCCTGGAAAAGCTTCTTGAAGAGATCAGCTATACCGCCTCGGATCGCAGCGGCGAGACCATCACCGTCGATGCGGAGATGGTCCGCAACACGGTCGGTGTCCTGGCGAAGAATGCGGATCTGAGCAAGTTCATCCTATAGTCCCGATCTGGGGCCGCTGCGTTCCGAGTTCGTCTTGAGCAACTATCAACGGGATGCCAACCTCAGAGACTTTCTTAGGAATCGTCTCGTCCTGGTGAGCCGAGAGGAGCTTTAGCATGGAGCCGTTTTCCGGCGGGTGCCTGTGCGGCGGTGTTAGATTTGTGACGTCCGGAGAGCCACTTCGGGTAGGCCTCTGCCACTGTCTCGACTGCCGCAAGCATCACGGGGCGCTGTTCCACGCCTCCGCCATTTTTCCGCAGGAGGCGGTAACGATCGAGGGCAAGGCACGGGACTATGCCGGACGGTTTTTCTGTCCGCACTGCGGCTCGTCGGTTTTCTCGCGCAGCGATGATGAAATTGAACTGCACCTTGGGGCGCTGGACGCCCCAAGCCAACTGACGCCGAGCTACGAGCTTTGGACCGTGCGTCGGGAACCCTGGTTGCCAGCGTTTCCGCACATGAGGCAATACGACCACAACAAAGACGACGACCGCTCCGAAGGGTAGCAGGCACAAAACCTCAGGACCGCTTAGACCTTGGACCGGCTGAACTCTGCCGTCTTCACAGCAATGCTTGCAAGGCCCGAAGCCGCGGGCTAGGGCACTCCCGTGCAGATCATTCTCGACATCATTGTCCCGGTCTTCGGGATCGTTGGCCTGGGGTACGTTGCCGCTCGGCTCGGATGGTTTCCGGCCGAGGCGAACAAGGGGCTGTCGCGGTTCGTTTTCGACTTCGCGATCCCGGCGCTGCTGTTCCGGAGCATGGCCACCACTGCCCTGCCCGCAGAGATCGAATGGGGCTATCTGGCGTCCTATTTCGGCGGCGGCTACATCGCCTGGATCACCGGGACTACCTTGGCCTATCTGCTGTTTCGCAGGACCGGGGCGGAGCCAGCGGTCGCGGGCATGACCGCCGGATTCTCAAATACCGTGCTGCTGGGTGTGCCGCTCATCCTGACGACCTTCGGCGAGGCCGGGACCCTGCCGATTTTCCTGCTGATCGCCTGTCACTCCTGGCAGTTGCTTTCGGTTGTCACGATTCAGGCTGAAGTCGGTATCGGCGCGCGGGACGAAATGCGCAAGCTGCCGGCGAATGTGGGCATGGGCCTGGTGCGTAATCCGATCATCTGGGCATTGGCGCTCGGGATCATCGCAAACCTGATCGGCATGCCGATGCCGAAATTCGCGAACACTCTGCTGGAAACCCTCGGTCGTGCCGCTTTGCCCTGCGCCCTGTTCGCGATGGGCGCCTCTCTGGCAGTATATCGCATCGTCGGCGCCCTGCCGCAGGCCTCCGTCGGAACCGTCCTAAAGCTGGTTCTGCACCCGGCGGCCACCTATGCCCTGGCGACCCATGTCTTCCAGGTGACGCCGTTATGGCGGGATGTGGCGGTGATCGTGGCCGCCCTGCCGGTCGGTGTGAACGTCTACATGATGGCTCAGCGATACGGTGCCGGGGTTGCCCCTGCCGCGACGGCACTGATCCTTTCGACAGCGGGATCGGTCGGGAGTATCGCCGTTGTGCTATGGCTGTTGGGGGTGCGGTGATCCCTTGCAATCCCGCGCCAGGGAAGCAAAGTGGAAAGAAGCCGTCTGGGAGGTTGTCATGTCGCTAGCCGAAAAATCCGAAGCCGAGGAGCCGATCCTCCTGCGCGCCGATGCAGCCGGGACTGCAACACTGACCCTGAACCGGCCTGGGGCGAGAAACGCGCTCTCCATGGCGCTGATGGCGGCTCTTCAGGACGAGTTGGAGGCGATCGCGCTGGATGCGACGATCAAGGTTGTGGTGATCGCGGCCAATGGATCCGCGTTCTGTGCGGGACACGACCTGCGGGAGGTCCGGTCCCGCTCTGACGAGCCGTTCTTCCGGGCCCTGTTCGAGCAATGCTCCGATCTGATGATGACGGTGATGAAGATCCCCCAGATCGTCATCGCGCGGGTGCACGGCATGGCGACCGCGGCCGGCTGCCAACTGGTCGGAAGCTGCGATCTGGCGGTGGCGGCGGAGGAGGCCAGGTTCGCCACGCCAGGTGTGAACATCGGGCTGTTCTGTTCGACTCCGATGGTCGCGATCAGCCGTAACATCCCGCGCAAGAAGATCATGGAAATGCTGGTCACCGCCGCACCGATGGACGCGGAGTCGGCCGCCGCGTTCGGTCTGGTGAACACGGTGGTGCCGGCCGATCAACTGGACGCTGCCGTCGCCCATTTTGCCGATGCAATCGCGTCCAAGTCGCCCCTCACCCTCGCGATCGGGAAAGAGGCGTTCTACAGGCAGATCGATATGCCGGTTGAGGAGGCCTACGCCTACGCCTCTGCCGTGATGACCCGCAATATGCTGACCACCGATGCCCAGGAAGGCATCGACGCCTTCATCGAGAAACGCCAGCCGGTCTGGCGGGGGAAGTGACCAATGGCCGATCTGGACCCTAAGCGCACCGCCGCTCACGACACCTATGACGACGATCACATCCGCGGGATCCTGCGGGAGGTGAAAACGATCGCCATGGTGGGCGCATCGGACAATTGGAACCGGCCGTCCTATTTCGCGATGAAGTACCTGCAGCAGAAGGGCTATCGGGTAATTCCGGTGAACCCGAAAGTCGCGGCGGCGGGTGACAAGATCCTGGGCGAGACGGTTTACGCCAGCCTGGCCGACCTGCCTGAGCGCGTTGACATGGTCGACATCTTCCGGAACTCCAGCGCCGCCGGGCCGATCACCGACGAAGCCATCGCCCACGGCACCAAGGTCGTCTGGATGCAGTTGGGCGTGCGGAACGCGGAAGCCGCCGGGCGGGCCGAGGCCGCAGGCCTGACGGTGATCATGAACCGCTGCCCGAAGATTGAGTTCAGCCGTCTGTTCGGCGAACTCGGATGGCACGGGTTCAACAGCCGGGTCGTCAGCTCCAAGCGCCGTCGGATCGGGACCTCCGATGCGGTCGGCGGAACGGGCAGTGCGGGTGTGGGCGACGGATTCATTCCTAAAGGCTTCGAAACGCTCGCCGTGCATGCGGGCGCTGCGCCGGACCCGACCACCGGCGCACGCGGCACGCCGATTTACCAGACCACAGCCTACGTCTTCGACGATGTCGATCACGCGGCGTCGCTGTTCAATCTGCAGACCTTCGGGAACATCTACTCGCGACTGTCGAACCCAACCACGGCGGTTCTGGAGGAGCGGATCGCGGCACTGGAGGGCGGACTTGGGACCACCTGCACCTCCTCGGGACACGCGGCCCAGATGCTGGCGCTCTTCGCGCTGATGAGCCCCGGCGACCGGTTCGTCGCCTCCAACAAGCTGTACGGCGGATCGATCACCCAATTCGGACGGACTTTTCAGAAATTCGACTGGCACTGCGACTTCGTCGATGTCGACGATGTCGAGGCGGTGCGCGCGGTGGCGGCCGACCCGCGCTGCAAGGCGATCTTTGCCGAGAGCCTGGCCAACCCGGGCGGGGTGATCTCCGACATCGCCGCGCTGTCGCGAGTGGCCAAGGAAGCCGGCGTGCCGCTGATCATCGACAACACGATGGCCACGCCTTACCTGTGCCGACCTTTCGAGCACGGCGCCGACATCGTCGTGCATTCGACAACCAAGTTCCTCTCGGGCCACGGCAACGCGATGGGCGGCGCGGTGGTCGACAGCGGCAATTTCGACTGGGCGCAGAACGACAAGTTCCCCTCGCTTGCCCGACCGGAGCCGGCGTACCACGGCCTCAACTTTTTCGAGACCTTCGGCGATCTGGCCTTCACGATCTACGGCCACGCGGTAGGCCTGCGGGATCTGGGACCGACCATGGCGCCGATGAACGCCTATCTGACCCTGACCGGGATCGAGACCCTGCCCCTGCGCATGGCCCAGCACGTCAAGACCGCCCAGTCGATCGCCGAATGGCTCGACGCCCATCCCAAGGTCGCCTGGGTGAACTACGCGGGTCTGCCGGGCAATCCCTACAAGGACCTGGCTGAGCGCTACCTGCCGAAAGGAGCAGGATCGGTCTTCACCTTCGGGGTCGCGGGTGGGTTCGAGGCCGGCGTCCGCACGGTCGAACGCTGCCGATTGCTCTCGCACCTGGCCAATATCGGCGACACCCGCTCGCTGATCCTTCACCCCGCAAGCACCACCCACCGGCAGCTCACCACCGAACAGAGATTGGCGGCCGGTGCCGGTGACGATGTGCTCCGGATCTCGATCGGCCTGGAAGCCGCCGAGGACATCAAGGCGGATCTCGAAAGCGCGTTCGCGTGAGCGGGCCAAAGCCCGACCGAATCGCGTCCTTCTGCACCTAGTGCCGATCGCGCTGCGGCTGCACCGCCCTGGTGGCAGACGGCAAGCTGGTCGGCCTTGAACGCGATCCGAGCCACCCGACCGGCCAGAAACTATGCCCGAAGGGTATGGCATCGCCGGAACTGGTCCACCATCCCGACCGACTGACGACACCGATGCGAAGGATCTCGCCCAAGGGCGACGCCGCCCCACGATGGGAACCGATCGGCTGGGATGAGGCATTGTCGGAAATTGCTGGGCACATGGCCCGCATTCGGGAAGAGCACGGCGATGAACAGGTCGCATTCTCCGTCACGACCCCCAGCGGCACCCATATCTCGGACGGGATTTCTTGGATCGAGCGATTCATTCGCGCCTTCGGCAGCCCGAACACCATCTACGGCACCGAGATCTGCAATTGGCATAAAGACATCGCATCTCGCCTGACCTACGGAACAGATATCGGCACGCCAGACTTCGCGGAAACCGATTGCGTCTTGCTATGGGGGCACAACCCGGCAGCGACCTGGCTTGCACGCTCGATGGAGGTGCAGAAGGCCCTGCGGCGCGGCGCCAAGCTGATCGTGGTCGATCCGCGCCCGACCCTCTATGCCCGGCGGGCCGATTGCTGGCTGCGGGTCCGCCCCGGCACCGATCAGGCCCTCGCTCTCGGCCTGCTCCACGTCCTGCTGGAAACCGGTTCTTTCGATCAGGCGTTCACCCGGGAATGGACCAATGCAGCTTTCCTGATCCGTGAAGATACCGGCGATTTCCTGAAGGACAGCGCGCTCCGCGCGGACGGCCGTGACGATGTCATTCTGGCGGCCGGGCCCGCAGAGCGCCTGCTGCGCTTCGATACGACCGCTGGAGCTTGGCTGGACGACTGCTCACAGGCGGAGCTCGTCGCCGAACACACCGCAGACACCACCGACGGTGCCGTTACCTGCAAGACCAGCCTGCGGCTCCTGACGGATGCCGTTGCGGCCTATCCGCCTGCCCGGGTCGCGGAGATCACCGGCGTCGCGGAAGCGGACCTGCGGGCCGCCGCAGGAACGATCGGGGCCGCCCGCAGCGTGGCCTATTACGCGTGGAACGGCGTTGGACAGGGCGTCACGGCGACCCAGACCGACCGGGCGATTTCTATTCTGTACGCTCTGACAGGCTCCTACGGATCGGCCGGCGGCAACGTGCCGGGCGGGGCCGCGTCGTTTAACGATATCGCAGGTCACGACCTGCTCAGCGAGGCGCAGCGGTCAAAGGCACTCGGTTTCAACGAGCGCCCGCTGGGTCCGGGCAACCACGGCTGGGTGACCGCGCGGGACGTCTATAGCGCCGCTTTGGAGCATGACCCTTACCCGGTCCGGATGCTGGTCTCCTTCGGTGGCAACCTGTTGTCGGCCCAGCCGGACACGGACCGGGCAAAGGCGGCCTTCGAGGCTCTGGAATTCCACGTTCACGCCGATTTTTTCCTGAATGCCAGTGCCGCCTACGCCGATATCGTGCTGCCGGTCGCAACGTCCTGGGAACGGGACGGGTTGCGCACCGGTTTCGATGCCAGCCTTGAGGGCCTGCGACGCGTGCAGTTGCGGCCGGCCGTCATAAAGCCGGTCGGTGAGGCGCGCGGCGACGTCGAGATCGTGCTGGATCTGGCGGCGCGCCTTGGCCTTTCCGCCGACATGTTCGACGGCAACAAGGACGCGGGTCATACTCATATCCTCGCCTCATCCGGCGTCACCCTCTCCGAGCTCAAGGCCAATCCGGGCGGCGTCACGGTCAGAGGGCACGCGCCACTGCGGAGCTATGAGACCAAGGGCTTCCCGACCCCAACCAAGCGGATCGAGATCTATTCGCAGCAGATTGCGGCCCTGGGACAGCCGGGCGTTCCCAGCCTGCCCCAATCGCCGACAGGAGACGATCACCAATCCAACGCTCCCGACGATTTTCCGCTGCGGCTGAGTTGCGCAAAGACCGTTGCCTTCTGCCACAGCCAAGGCCGCAACCTGGCCACTCTCCGCCGGCTGGCTCCTTACCCCATTCTGGAGTTGGCCCCCGAACTGGCGGCCGCCAGCGGGATCTCGGCCGATGACTGGATCCGGATCAGCACCCCAGTCAGCGCCTTTCACGCCAAGGCCAAACTTAGGGACGGGCTTGCGCCCGACAGCGTTTTCGCCCAGCACGGCTGGACCATTCCCTTCCCCGACGCACCGGACTCTGCCCAGGGCACCATGGCGATGAATATGAACAGCGCAGTCTCAACCGCGATCAGCGATCCGATGAGCGGCTCGATCCCGCTTCGTGCCTCCTGGTGCAGTATCGAGAAGGTCTAATACAGTAAAAGACTTCGTCAAAAACGTCCAAACCGTCTACATTTGAGTCACGAAAACGATCAGTACTTTACTATTTTCTTATGAATAATTAATTCGATGAAAAAATTGGGAAAATTATTTGACTCACCCTCCTCCGGTTCGCCGACGAACTTCCCGATATCGGAGATCCTCGGCTGGAGTTCCTGAGCGCTTTCTGGTTTGAGCGCCGCACCCCGGAGCGCCCGATACCGTTGCGCGACGACTTTCAGTTGGAGGCGTTCCTGCCCGCGGTTGGGAACATCCTGATCCTGAGTGCGGAGCGGGACGGACTTGACGCGCGCTATCGGCTCTATGGCTCTAAGGTCGCGGACCATGCCGGCCGAGACTGGACCGGGTTTCTGGTTTCGGAGATGAATCCGATCACCGGATCCGGCCTCGCACTGATTTACAGAGCGGTCTACCTCGCGGTCCATCAAACCGGCCGCCCGATCTATTGCGGTCACCGATCACCCGAATGGATGAGCGCCAAGAGTCGGCTCAGACTGATCCTTCCGGTCTCCGAGGATGGAGTGGCCTGTTCCCAATTCGTTGTCGGCAAAATTCCAGTGGACATTAAGATGCAAACTCAGTTCGACAAAATTGCCGAACGACGCGTCGTCCGTGGCGCCGACCCGGTCGACTGATCGTTTTCCGATTTCCGTTCTGCCTTGTGGTTCCTTCGCGCCATGACGGCCAACCTATCCGACCGGGCAGCGATCGCATGAAAAGAGGCTCCGGACGTATCCGGAGCCTCTCTCAAGATCAGTCGCCGAATCACTCCGGCCGTGTCGTCTCAAACCGTCAGTGGGCGAGTGCCGCCAACAGCAGGATTGCGACGATGTTGATGATCTTGATCATCGGATTGATGGCGGGGCCGGCGGTGTCCTTGTAAGGATCACCGACCGTATCACCGGTCACTGCAGCCTTGTGGGCTTCTGAGCCCTTACCGCCGTGGTGACCGTCCTCGATATACTTCTTCGCGTTGTCCCAGGCCCCGCCACCGGCGGTCATGGAGATCGCAACGAAAATACCGGTGACAATGGTCCCCAGCAGCATGGCACCGATCGTCGTAAAGGCCTCGGCCTGACCGGCAATTGCCACGACCACAAAATAGACGACCGGAGGCGCCAGCACGGGCAACATCGACGGCAGGATCATCTCCTTGATCGCCGCCTTGGTCAGCATGTCGACGCAGGTGCCGTATTCGGGCTTCTCCGTCCCTTCCATGATGCCCGGCTTCTCCCGGAACTGGCGACGGACTTCCTCGACCACCGCTCCACCGGCACGACCAACCGCCTGCATGCCCATCGAGCCGAAGAGGTACGGCAACATGCCGCCGATGAACAGGCCAACCACCACGAACGGATCCTGCAGGACAAATGTGACCTCAAGATCCGGGAAGTAGTATTTCAGGTCTTCGGTATAGGCCGCGAACAGAACAAGTGCCGCCAAACCGGCGGACCCGATGGCATATCCCTTGGTGACCGCCTTCGTGGTGTTGCCCACCGCATCCAGCGCGTCGGTGATGGTCCGAACGTCCTCTGGCAGTTCCGCCATTTCGGCGATACCACCCGCATTGTCGGTCACAGGCCCGTACGCATCGAGCGCCACCACCATACCGGCCAGCGCCAGCATCGTGGTCGCCGCGATGCCAATGCCGTAGACCCCGGCGAAAAGCGAAGCGGCGATGATACCGCCGGCGATGATCAGTGCCGGCAAGGCACAGGCTTCCATGGAGACAGCGAGGCCCTGGATCACGTTTGTGCCATGACCTGTTTCAGAGGATTTTGCCACCGAGCGGACCGGGCGATACTCGGTCGAGGTATAGTACTCGGTCACCCAGACGATGAGACCGGTCACAATCAGACCGGTCAAAGCACAGGCGATCATGGAAGGTGCCGTGATAACCCGGCCACTGTCCATGATGAGGGGTTCGGGGATCATCACCAGGGTGGTGATCGCGATCAGGATGCCCGAAAGACCGGCGGAGACGATGAATCCCTTGTAGAGGGCGGCCATCACCTTGCCCGAGGCGCCCAGCTTCACAGCAAAGGTGCCCACGATCGAAGCCAGGATACACACGGCACAGATGGCCAAGGGATAGGCCATCATCTGAGCGGTCGCCTCTCCCGTAAAGAAGATAGCGGCCAGCAGCATGGTGGCGACGACGGTCACCGCGTAGGTCTCGAACAAATCGGCGGCCATACCGGCACAATCACCGACGTTGTCGCCCACATTGTCGGCAATCACAGCTGGATTTCTGGGATCATCCTCCGGAATACCGGCTTCAACCTTGCCGACCAGATCTGCGCCGACATCTGCACCCTTGGTGAAAATTCCTCCACCAAGCCGGGCGAAGATCGAAATCAGCGAGGCACCGAAACTGAGAGCCACCAGCGCCTCCAGCACGCTGCGGAGACCTTCCGGTGTCGCCGCGTCGAACACCCCGAGCAGGATCACGTAGTAGACGGCGACCCCCAACAGGCCCAGGCCGACCACCAGCATACCGGTGATCGCACCGGACTTGAACGCAACATCCAGGGCCTCCGGCATGCCGACCGTCGCGGCCTGGGTGGTCCGGACATTGGCGCGCACCGAAACATACATGCCGATGTAACCCGCCAGCCCGGAGAGCACGGCACCAATCACAAAACCAATCGCCACGGCCAAGCCGAGGCTAACCGCCAAGATGACGGTCACGACAGCGCCCACGACAGCGATCGTCGTGTACTGTCTGTTGAGATAGGCCTGCGCGCCTTCTTGAATTGCGGCAGCGATCTCTTGCATACGCTCCGAGCCTGCGCTGGCGGCGAGGATCGACTTGCCGGCCCACGCTCCGTAGGCCAGTGCCGCCAGCCCGCAGGCGATGACGATAACGAACAAAACTCCACTCATCCTGGAAATCCTTAGCTAGACGTTTCCTGAACTGTACGGGCTTGTTTTCGTGTGGAAATTGCGGGCTGCAACAGCCCGGTATTCCTCCCCCCGATCACAGACGGTGGGACCTTACCAAAAGGCACAGCAAAGGGAAACAATCCTAGATCTGGCCAGGTATTCTCAAAATAAAATTGCTTTTGCTTTATCATCTGGCGTCGGCTTGAAGGGCTTCGACGCTCGAGCCTAGGACACCTGAGAACGGCGGTGCGACCGGAACCACAGCAAAGCTCCGACCACGATCACGATAAGTGGTAGCACACCGAAATTCAGGATCTGCCAGCCGAACGCATTCTGGATCGCTCCTGACGAAAACGACCCTGCCGCGACCGTCGAGAACACCAGGAAATCTCCCAGACCCTGAACTTTTGCACGCTCTTCCGGACGATACGCCTCGGTCATCAGCGTGGTGCCACCGACAAACAGGAAGTTCCAACCGATCCCTAAAAGCACAAGACCGGAGAAGAACTGCAGCATCTCAATGCCGGAGGTGTTGATGATGACACACAGGAGATATGCGAAGGCGCCTGTCAGCATGATTCGCAGCACACCGAACTTCTGAATCAGCCAACCGGTGAAGAACGACGGCGCGAACATCGCAAACGCATGCCATTGAATCACAAAGGCCGCATCCGGAAAGGCGAAGCCACAATCGATCATGGCGAGCGGAGTCGCGGTCATCAGGAAGGACATGGTGCCGTACCCGATCATCGACCCGACGGCGGCGATGATGAACACCGGTTGCCGGACAATTTCGGACAACGGTCGGCCGCTCGACTTGCGCTCTTCGTCAGTCGGCTTGGGAATACGCACCATCGCAAGGAAGATCAGGCTGCTGCCTTGGACCAGTGCGATCACAATGAAGCTGCCCGCGAACATGACCGGCTCGAACAGATCAAAGGACAGCTTCGACAGCTCCGGGCCGACCAGGGCTGCCACCACGCCACCAGCAAGAACCAGAGAGATCGCCCGTGGACGGAAATTTTCGCTCGCAGTGTCCGCTGCCGCATAGCGGTACAGGACCGCAAAGCCCTGAAAGGAGCCGATCAGCATCGAGCCCAGGATGAACAGACCGAAGCTGCGCTCAAAAATGGCGAACGCAGCAATCAACGCGCCGGTCACCCCGATCAGCACGCCGGTGGAGAATCCCAACTGGCGTCCGACCCGTCGCATATAGAGCGAGGCTGGTAGCGTTGTGCACATGGTGGCCGTCATCTGCAGCGCCAACGGCAGAGTCGCAAGCGCCGGGTCCACCGTCAGGGTCGCACCGGTGAGCGCCGTGACCGTCATATTCATGGTCATGCCGGTCATGGCCAAGGCCTGACACAGGGTCAGCAACGCAACATTTCGCACCGAGGGATCGGACCAAACCACGACGGATCTCCGCAAAAAACCGGGCAGACTGAACGGGGCGGAGGGGTAGCATGTGGATCTGCGGCTGTCTCCCTCCGCATCCGCCCGTCAGACATGCGCGTTCGCGACGGATCAGCCTCAGCCCAGTGGGCGCTCGAACAGATTCTGGAACAGGATGTCGACCACCAGATCGTCCCCTACCGTCTGATCGATCTTCTCCTGCAGGCGTTCCTTCAGGAAGTTCCGGTCCTTGATTCCGGGATCGATATCCAAAGCGGCCAAAGCCAGGGTATGAGTGATGATGACATCAACGATGCGTGTCATCAGCTGGTTGACCCTGCCCACGTCCGGACCGGTTCGGACCTCCAGATAAAGATGAATGATCAGAAACCGATCGACCTCCCCATCTGTGAACAGCGGGATGGTAATCGGCTCGACATTCACCAGGGTGGTGTCCTGAGGGTGAACTTCGGGCACATCGTCGTGCTCGGCCTCTTCCGAAGGCGGAACCCCCAAGAGGGTCGAGATTGCCGGCGGCAGGACCCCGGGCATGAGGTGGGCAACACCAAAGGCTCCGCCGCCCAGCAGAACCAGGATCACGACGATGATGATGACCACCCGAACCATTCGAACCGAAACTCCTATTTTTCAAGTATATAGAGCCGATTCTTAAGAAATCATACTAAAATCAATCTACGCATGGGTCCAACCCCCGCGTTCCAGCCCACCCAGCGTCTCGCCATGCCGGTCAAGCACCTTCACGCCCGCAGTCTCATCCCGTGCCGTTCCAATCCGGGTCAGGCGCACTCCAAGCCGAGCAGCGATCTCTTCGATTGCAGTCCGCGCCTCCGGTGCCGCCGTGAACAGCAATTCGTAGTCGTCACCGCCAACCAAGACATGGTGCAGCAGGTCCGGATCACTGTCGATACAAGCGATCATGGCTTGGGAAAGCGGCAAACTTGGGGCCTCGATCTCGATCGCAACTCCGGAGCGACGGGCAATATGACCCGCGTCCTGCACCAGGCCGTCGGAGATGTCCAATGCGGCGTGGGCCGTCCCGACAAGGGCCGGGCCGAGGCTCACCCGGGGGTGCGGCAGGTGATAGCGGCCCACCAAGGATTCCGTCACATCGTCCCGAAGGATCTGGCCACGCAGGACCAGCAAACCGAGAGCCGCATCGCCAAGGGTACCGGACACCCAGATATCGTCGCCCGGTCTGGCCCCCGACCTCCGCAACGGCCGGTCTCCGGAAACGGTTCCAAACGCGGTGATCGACGCCCAGATCGGGCCGTCAGTCGAAACGCTGTCGCCGCCAAACAAGTGGATACCAAATTCCGCCTGATCCTGCCCGAGACCTATCGCGAACTGCTCGATCCAGGGTACCGCGTCCTCCATGCCACGCGGCAGCGCGAGCGCCAGTGTATATCCCGCGGGAACGGCGCCCATGGCGGCAAGGTCCGAAAGATTGCACCGAAGCGCCTTGCGCGCGATCAGATCTGGCGGATCATCGGCCAAAAAGTGAACGCCGGCCACCAACGCATCGACGGTAACGGTCCAGGCTTGGCCAGGCGGCAATTCGGGCAGCAGGGCCGCATCGTCCGTCAAACCGAAGGCACCAGGCGCACCAGCGCTCAACGGCGCGAAGATTCGGTCGATGCGCTCGAACTCTCCAAAAGAGACCGGCCCTGGCGAGGCTGCTGCGTCAGATACGGAATCGGTCGGGCGCACCATCTCTCACCCCCCGCTCCCCTTGGGCAGCCGGCCCTCGTTCTCGAAATCGCCTTCACGGATATTATGGCCGATCCGATCCAGGACCGCGTTGATCAATGACAGTTCCTTGCCGCCGAAGAACGCGTCGCCGATATCCATATACTCCGAGATCACCACTTTGGCCGGCACATCGGACATGGCCAAGAGTTCATAGGCGCCTAGTCGCAGGATCGCTCGGAGAATGACCTCGAGACGCTCGAAATGCCCGGGCTGTTGCAGACTTTCGACAATCAGCTGATCTAGGATTCCGCGGTCCTCGAAGGATCCCAGCACAAGCCTCTCGAACAGCTTGGCGTCCGGGCGGGCGACCTTGATGCTGGAATCCTCCAGCAGGTTGGCGAAACCGCGCCCGACCATATCCGGCACGACCTCATGCACATTGGCCCCCGAGACCTCAATCTCGTAGAGCGCCTGAACCGCAGCCAGTCGCGCGGTCGTACGAGGGGCGGACCGGCTCTTCTTCGGGGCTTTGGTCGGTCTCGCATTTGCAGAAGCCGGAATGTCGTCTGAAGAGCCGGTGGTCGGTGTCATGGGCGTCCAAAGCGGTGTTTGATGGAAATCATGGCCAGGCACGCATCCGCGACGTCTCTGCCCTTGTTCTTGCCCTTGTCGGTCGAGGCGCGCGCCCAAGCCTGGTCGCCATTCTCGACCGTCAAAATCCCGTTGCCCAGCGCCACGCCCTCACGCACCGCCAAATCCTGAAGTCCTCGCGCGCTCTCGGCACAGACGTAGTCATAATGCGTCGTCTCACCTCGGATAACACAGCCCAAGGCGATGAACCCGTCATATTCGACGCCACCATGACTGGCCGCCCGGCTGGCGAACCCGATAGCCGCCGGAATCTCAAGGGCTCCCGGAACCGAGATCCGGTCCCATTCGGCACCGACTTCGTCCAGACGCTGAATAGCTCCCTTGGCGAGCTCATCGGCAATGTCTTCGTAGAACCGGGCTTCGACGATCAGCACCCTCGACATGTTCCCTACCTTTCAAACGGCGATCAATCCGACGGATCAATCGGACGTTGGTCGACCACCGTCAACCCGTAGCCTTCCAGCCCGATGATGGTGCGGTGGGTATTGGAAAGAAGAATCATCCGCGCCACCCCCAGATCGACCAGGATCTGTGCACCCACACCGTAGTCCCGCAAATCGTTCTCGACCTTGCGTCCTTCGACCTTTGCGGCAAGTTTGTCCCGGACCCGATCGCTCAACGAGGTAGCGGTCGGCTCGCGGATCAGGACCACGACGCCGCGGCCTTCCCTGCCGATAGACGTCATCGCGTCCTGCAACTCGGCCCCGGCTCGCGATCCGCCCTGATCCCCAAGCACGTCTTCCATGACACTGAGGGCATGCATCCGCACCAGAACCGGGTCCGGCGTTGAGATATCCCCCTTCACCAGAGCGACGTGCTCGGCGTAGGTCACCTTATTGGTGTAGACGATCATCCGCCAGTCACCGCCATAACGGCTTTCCAGCGTGCTCTCGACAGCCCGCCGCACCACGCTCTCCGTCGCGCGACGATGGCCGATCAGATCGGCAATGGTTGCGATCTTCATATTGTGGAACTGGGCGAACTGAACCAGATCGGGCAGCCGCGCCATAGTGCCGTCATCGTTCATGATCTCGCAGATCACGCCTGACGGGTTCATGCCGGCCATTCGCGCAATATCAACCACAGCTTCGGTATGGCCGGCCCGGACCAATGTGCCGCCGTCCCGGGCGACCAGCGGAAAGACATGGCCCGGCGTCACAATATCCTCTCGATCCTTCCCTGGATCGATCGCCGTTTGAATCGTATGCGCACGATCATGGGCGGAGATACCCGTCGTCACGCCTTCCCGCGCTTCGATCGAGACGGTGAAGGCGGTTTCATGCCGTGTTTCGTTCTTTTTCGACATCAGCGGCAGACCCAGCCGATCGACCCGATCACGGGTCAGCGCCAGGCAGATTAGCCCGCGGGCATGCTTGGCCATGAAATTGATCACGTCGGGCGTAACCATCTGGGCCGGGATACACAGATCGCCCTCATTCTCACGGCCTTCATCGTCGACCAGAATAAACATGCGGCCCGCCCGCGCCTCCTCGACGACCTCCTCGATCGACGACAGGGCGCCGACATAAACATCCGCCATTGAAGACGGGGCGCCACTTTCTTCCTGAGCCATCACCGATCTCACTTGCCGCCGTGAACGGCGCTGGTGGTCATAAGGCGCGCAACGTATCGCGCAAGCAGGTCGACTTCCATATTCAAAACGTCGCCTTCCACGCGGTTTCGGAAGGTCGTGTTGTCCCAGGTGTGCGGAATCAGGTTCACTCCGAAGCGCCGGTCCTCGACTTCGTTGACGGTCAAGGAAACCCCGTCGAGACAGATCGAGCCCTTTTGGGCGACATATCCCTCAAGCCCCTCCGGCACCTCGATCATGATCCGGTGACTGTCACCTTCGGGGTGGACAGAGATCAAATGGGCGAGACCGTCCACATGACCGGTCACCAGATGTCCCCCGAGCTCGTCGCCGAAGGCAAGGGCTCGCTCCAGGTTGACCTCGGTTCCCTCGACCCAGGACCCGAGCGTGGTCTTGGAAAGGGTCTCGGCCGAGACATCGACGGCAAACCAATGGGGCAGACCGCCGCCGGCGGACACGCCCGTCTCGATCACCGTGAGGCAGGCACCGCCGCAGGCAATCGACGCCCCGAGTGCGATGCCGTCGCTATCGTAGGACGTGCCGATGGTGAAGCGCGTATCCCCGCGCATCTCGACCGACAGGACACGTCCGATATCCGTGATGATTCCTGTGAACATGGCGCGCAACTTAGGCGCACAGAGCTCAGGTTTCCAGGCGGAAGGTTTCCAAAACGTCGTGACCGATTGTCTCTACCGAGATCCGCGTCATGCGACGGGCCTGATCCACCCGTTCCAGCCCGAGATCCGCCACACTCGCCAACGCGTCCCCGCCCAACACCAAACCCGCACGAAACCAAGCGATTTCATCGACCAAACCGGACTTGATCAGGCTGGCGACAACCGCGCCGCCACCCTCAACCAGCACCCGGCTGAGGCCCAAACCGCCGAGCGTCGCGAATGCCGCTACAAGATCCACACGGCCGCCCGCCCCCGTCTCGATAACCAGAACCTCGCAGCCCTTGGCCTTCAAAGCGGCAATGCTAGTCGGGGATGCGGCCTCGGTGGTGAGAATGACCGTGCGTGCCCCTGCGGCGGTCGTAACCAGATTGCAATCCGCGGGCAGGCGCAGCCTGCTGTCCAGAACAATTCGAGCCGGTGAGCGCTCCTGCAGCCCTGGCAGTCGGCAGTCCAGCAACGGGTCATCCGCCAGAACCGTGCCGATACCGACCAGAATCGCATCCGAATTGGCGCGCATCAGATGGCCCCGCGCCCGCGCCTCCGGACCGGTGATCCATTTGCTGTTACCGCTGGCGGTCGCGATCTTCCCGTCCAGCGACGTCGCGAGCTTGAGGGTCACGTGCGGGCGGCCCGTGCCTTGGCGGGTCAGGAAGCCGGCCATCAGATGCGCCGCATCTTCCCTTAGGATTTCAGTCATGACCTCTATCCCAGCCTGCCCCAGCAAACGGAATCCACCGCCATCCACCCGCGGGTCCGGGTCCCGAACGGCCGCCACCACGCGCGCAACCCCCGCTGCGATCAGCGCTTCCGCGCAGGGCGGAGTCTGGCCGTGGTGGGCGCAGGGTTCAAGCGTGACATAGGCCGTGGCCCCTCGTGCGGACGCCCCGGCTTGGCGCAAGGCCTCGGTCTCGGCATGCGGCCGTCCGCCGGGTTGGGTATGCCCCCGTCCCACGGCCACGCCGTCCAGGACAATCACACAGCCGACGGGCGGATTATCCGCGGTGGCCCCGATTGCCCGTCGGGCCATGCCCAATGCGGCGCGCATCCAGCGGAGATCATCCGCCCTGGGCCGGCTCCTAGTCCTGGAGATCGTCAGCATCGCCGCCGGTCTGAATGGTCTCGACGAAGTTCTCGAAGTCCTTCGCCTCACGGAAGTTCTTATAGACCGAGGCGAACCGCACATAGGCCACCTGGTCCACATTGCCGAGCGCGTCCATCACCATCTCCCCGATAACGCTGGACGGAATCTCGGTCTCTCCCATGCTCTCAAGCCGACGCACGATCGCCGTGACCAGACGCTCGATCCGCTCAGGGTCAATCGGCCGCTTGCGCAGCGCGATCTGGATGGAGCGCGCCAGCTTGTCGCGATCGAATGGAATCCGTTTGCCGGTTTTCTTGAGAACCGTCAGTTCCCGGAGCTGAACGCGTTCAAACGTTGTGAAGCGGGCCGCACAGGCCGGACAGAAACGCCGACGCCGGATCGCGGTGTTGTCCTCCGTAGGGCGCGAATCCTTCACCTGAGTGTCGTCATTTCCACAAAACGGACAGCGCATGCCCCTACCCTTTCTTCACGTTCATATCGGCCCCAACCGGGCCGCCGTCTCAGTCGGCCCGATAGATCGGGAACCGGCCGCAGAGCGCCTCGACCCGTTCACGGACCGCAGTCTCGACCTGCGCGTCGCCGTCCGGATTGCGTTCCAGAGCATCCAGCACGTCGCCGATCAGCTCTCCGACCAGCTGGAACTCCTCGACACCGAAACCGCGGGTCGTTCCAGCAGGCGTGCCCAGACGTACGCCTGAGGTGACCGTCGGTTTCTCAGGATCGTTCGGCACTCCGTTTTTGTTACACGTGATTCCGGCCCGATGCAGGGCGACCTCCGTCTGGTTACCCTTCAAACCCTTCGGCCGCAAATCGACCAGCATCACATGGCTGTCGGTGCCGCCAGAGACGATGTCGACCCCGCGCCTGATCAGCGTCTCGGCCAAGACCTTGGCGTTCGCGACCACCGCCTGGGCATAGTCCTTAAACTCCGGGCGCAGCGCCTCACCGAACGCGACCGCCTTGGCGGCAATCACGTGCATCAACGGCCCGCCCTGAAGGCCCGGGAAGACGGCCGAGTTGAACTTCTTGCCCAGATCGGGGTCGTTGGACAGAATCATGCCACCGCGCGGTCCGCGGAGCGTCTTGTGGGTCGTCGTGGTCACCACGTGGGCATGCGGCAGCGGTGTCGGATAGGCTCCGCCGGCCACAAGGCCCGCGAAATGCGCCATATCGACCATGAAGAACGCACCGACCTTATCCGCGATCGCCCGAAACCGTGCAAAATCGATCTCACGCGGATAGGCCGAGCCCCCGGTGATGATCAGCTTCGGTTGATGTTCGACGGCCAGACGCTCGACCTCGTCATAGTCGATCCGCGCATCGTCGGCCTTCACCCCATACGCAACAGGATTGAACCATTTGCCGGAGAGGTTCGGCTTGGCGCCATGGGTCAGGTGACCGCCGGCGTCGAGCGACAGGCCGAGGAAGGTATCCCCAGGCTTCAGCAGCGCAAGGAACACCGCCTGATTGGCCTGGGCGCCCGAATGGGGCTGTACGTTCGCGTAGTTGCAGTCAAACAGCTTGCACGCCCGTTCGATCGCGAGCGTTTCCGCCACATCGACCCACTCACAACCGCCATAGTAGCGGCGGCCTGGATACCCTTCGGCATATTTGTTGGTCAGCACCGACCCCTGAGCTTCAAGAACCGCGCGAGACACGATGTTCTCGGACGCGATAAGCTCAATCTGCTCCCGCTGGCGGCCCATCTCGCCGGCAACCGCCGCCATCAGTTCGGGATCGGATTGGGCCAAAGTGGTTCCGAAGAAGCCGACCGCATCGGTGTGCGAGGATACGGCATGGAGTGGGGTGGCAGTGCTCATTCTCATCACCTCATCTGGTGTGTGATCAACTCGGCGCGCTCTGTTTGAGAAGTCAAACCGGCGGCGCCCCTAACTTTCTGACCCGACCCGCATGCCTGTCGCCGCCGAACGGCGTTTCCAGAAATGCGGTCAGACATTGTTTAGCAACCTCGGTGCCGATCAGCCGGGCGCCGAGAGCCATGACATTTGCGTCGTTATGCTCGCGCGCCAACCGTGCCGTCGTCACATCGTGACAAAGCGCCGCCCTTATATTCGGATTGCGATTGGCCGCAATACTGATCCCGATACCGGTTCCGCAAACCAGAACACCACATTCGGCCTTGTTCGAAGATATCGCATCCGCCATCGCATAGCCGAAATCAGGATAGTCGACCGACTCCGTGGACTCGGTTCCAAGGTCGAGAATTTGGTACCCGTCCTCCAAAATCACGGACTTCAAGAGCGACTTCAACTCGAAGCCAGCGTGATCGGACGCGATTGCGATCGTCTTTACCATCTGATGATCATCATCCTTGTAAAATCACCCAAGATTTCTAATTCCCCCCGAGTCGGAGGCTCACGTGATTACACCGAGATCGGGTTTTCTTTGGTGGATGTCGAAATTTCAGTTGCCGATCCGACCCTGCGAGTCGGTTTCTATATACGCGCAATGCTCTTAGACCGCCATATATTGTGTCTCCTTGGTACGAGAAAATAGCCTTCTTGCGTAATGCCGGTTTCCTTTTCCGAATACCATTTCGGTGCATTTGTATCAGGACGATAATTATACTCGACCCTATCAAACTTTTTCAAAGCCTCTCGAATAAAACGAAACGCAACATAAGAAAATGGATTGACTTGTGGTGAATCGTATGCGATCTACAGATAAAATTTCCTTCACATGACTGAGCGTTTCGATGACCGAAGAAAATCAGAAAGACGACATGAGCAATTCGATGCTCGTAGATATGACCACAAAAGTGGTCGCTGCATATGTTGGAAATAACTCTGTCGCATCAAGCCAAATTACCGAAGTCATCCATGTTGTTTATGCTGCGTTGACTGACCTTTCGAACCACGAAGACGAGGTTGATCCAGAGCCTCAGAAACCTGCGGTTTCGATCCGGAAATCTATCACGCCCGACTACATCATTTGTTTGGAAGACGGCAAACAGTTGAAGATGTTGAAGCGTCATTTGCGGACCACTTATGGTCTCAGCCCGGAAGAGTATCGTGTGAAATGGGGGCTCTCCGCTGATTATCCTATGGTCGCTCCAAATTACGCCAAGCAGCGATCCGAGTTCGCCAAAAAGATCGGGTTGGGCAAACAGAACACACGCCGGAACGGGCGTAGGAAATAGACTTGGATCGTATTCTTAGAGTGCTGATAAATCGTATTCCGGCATAGCACTCGAGATGAACAGTTGATTTTTTGAAGGCGGTTGTCAGGGACGGCCGCCTTTTTCCTTGTTCTTTTGCTGAACGTATCGGAGTTTCTTGACGGCGGTTTGTTTCAGGGACATCTCCCCCCGCGCAGGATCACCGACAATCGACACCTCATCACCCGTACTGGGATCGATGGCGCTGACCTTTACATACGCTCCTCGTCGGATGAACTCTATGATCACGCGGTCGTCATTGGCTGGAGCCATGGCCATCTTCTCTCCTCAGAGACGGAACGGTCAGCAACAAGTCACCCAATGCCACGTAGCGCGGTCAAGATCTTGCGACCTTAGTCGTATTCTTAAGGTATTGACCCAGCCTTAGCATCGGTATCTGGCAGCGGCCCGTGCAGTTGTTAGGATACACTTGTTCGACACTTCAGCACTGAAAATATACCCACCGAGGCACCGAAACACTTATCGACTTGACGCTCCCGGGGGTCATCTGAGCCGGTGAACAAACCAGCCAAGGACACTTGCTACAAAAAACCCGCCGCCCAATAGGGGCAGCGGGCTTCTTCCAGAGGTTGCCTGAAGAGATCAGGTCGTGCCCAAGCCACCCAGCAGGATGTACTTGAGCTCGACGAACTCCTCGGCGCCGTATTTCGAGCCTTCTCGGCCCAGGCCGCTTTCCTTCATGCCGCCGAACGGCGCGACTTCGGTGGAAAGCACGCCTTCGTTGACCGCGACCATGCCGTATTCCAGCGCCTCGGCGACCCGCCAGACCCGACCGAGGTCGTTGGCATAAAAGTAAGCTGCCAGACCGTACTCGGTGTCGTTGGCCATCTTGACGACTTCATCCTCGTCCTTGAACCGGAACAGCGGCGCGACCGGCCCGAAAGTCTCTTCCTTGAAGACCCGCATGCTGGTGGTCGCTCCGGTCAACACGGTGGGGGCGTACCAGTTGTCCCCCATCGCGGGTAACCGCTCACCGCCGACCACCAGTTTGGCGCCCTGTGCGATGGCGTCATCAACATGCTCCGAAACCTTGTCGACCGCCCGCCCCATGATCAGCGGGCCGAGGGTGACGCCATCATCGAAGCCATTGCCCTGTTTCATCTTGCCGACGGCTTCGCCCAGGCGTTTGGCGAACTCGTCATAAATGCCATCCTGTACGAAGATCCGGTTGGCGCAGACGCAGGTCTGGCCGGTATTGCGGAACTTGCAGATGATGGCGCCCTGAACGGCAGCCTCGATATCGGCATCGTCGAAGATGATCAGCGGGGCGTTTCCGCCCAACTCCAGGCTGACCTTCTTCACGGTGCCGGCCGCCTGGCGCATCAACTGCTTGCCGACCGCTGTGGAACCGGTGAAACCGATCTTGCGGACGATCGGGTTCTCGGTCAGTTCAAGACCGATTTCCTGAGCATTCGAGCCGACCACGATGTTGAATACCCCCTTCGGCATTCCGGCCCGCTCCGCCAGTTCCGCCAGTGCAAGCGCCGAATACGGGGTCGCCTCGGACGGCTTGATCACGACCGGACACCCGACCGCGAGCGCGGGCGAGCATTTCCGCGTGATCATGGCGTTCGGGAAGTTCCACGGCGTGATGGCCCCAACAACGCCGATCGCCTGCTTGATCACCATGATACGCTTTCCGGCCGCATGGTGCGGAATGATGTCGCCGTAGACCCTTTTGGCCTCCTCGGAATACCACTCGATGAACGACGCGCCGTAGGCGATCTCGCCGCGGGATTCCGCCAGCGGCTTACCCTGCTCCGCGGTCATCAGGATCGCCAGATCCTCCTGGTTCGCCATGATGAGTTCGAACCACTTGCGCAGGATTGCCCCACGCTCCTTGCCGGTCTTCGACCGCCAGGCGGGCCAGGCGGCGTTTGCGGCTTCGATCGCGCGCTTGGTCTCGGCCTTGCCCATGTCGGGAATGGTACCGATGATTTTGCCGTTCGCCGGATCGTCGACATCGACGGTTTTGCCGCTGTCGGCATCGGCCCACGCCCCGTCGATGTAACCCTGCATGCGCAGCAGCGACGGGTCCTTGAGACGGCTTTTGAGATCCATGAAGTCCTCCCATTGAAGATGCGCCCGTTGAGCCGGTTCAATAGCGACCCGGTCCAAGGCTTGAACGCACTATAAAGTCGGTGTCTCGCTTTGGAAGAGACCAAAGCGGATGTGTGTGCCGATGGCCGCAGAACGGCTCAGCACACCTAAGCCTACATCCTACATAGGAACGCCTGTCCGGTTTCGCGAGAGGGGAACGGTCACGGCAAGGTCCGACAGCGAGGCGTCAGACTCCAACGAGCGATATCAGGCCAACGTCTTGAGACATGACGTCACCCAACGACTTGAGGAAAGTCGGCCCGGCTGTTGAGGAAGGTCGCGATCCTCTGAAGAACCGGGCGCGCCATCAGAATGCGGGCATGGCCATACCGGTCCGTGATCTCGATTTCGAGTCCCAGGCACGCCGCCCGAATGCGTTTCGCATCCGAGACGGGAACCTCCTCGTCCCGCTTGTCGCGGAGCACGAGCCAGTGACCGGGCGCAGATCCGGCCAGGCGGGCCAGGTCGATATCCTCGGCCCGATAGCCGTGGTCCTCCCAGAGCACTTGATGAAGACCGTCCAGATGGCCTTCCGGCAGCGCGTTCTGCCGGAGGAACCGCTCGGTCATGGTCCGCAGCGACGCCGGGGCCGAGACCGTCACCAGAGCATCGGTCTCGATCGGTTGACCGCGGACCGGCCCCTTGCAGGTCGCCAGGTATGCGGCCGTGCCTCCGAAGGAATGTCCGATCACCGCGAGAGGTGCCCCCTCCGTCAGCATGTCGGCGACGGCACGCGCTGCCCGCACGGTCCGGGGCAACGTGTTGATGTTCCCCGGCGACCGTCCATGTGCAGTAAGATCGAAGGCCACACAGCGTAGCCCGGTCGCCTCCAGCGTCTTGATCAGCGCGCTCATATGCGTCGCCCGACTCCCCCAGCCGTGGATCAGCAGAACCGATGGCACGTCCCCAGGTCCCCAGGCATAGGCCTGAACGAGAACCTCATCATCAGGAACCGGGACGAGGTGGAGATCAGCCCGCTCGATCAGTGTCAGATCGGCCGCGGTCTCGAGCGGAGGCGGCGGGGTGCAGAACCGCTCGAACAGGACCCGGTCCGCCTCGGAGACCGTAACCGGATGCACCGGGCTCATTCTACCGTGACGCTTTTCGCAAGATTGCGCGGCTGGTCCGCGTCTGTGCCCTTCTCGACCGCCGTCAGATAAGCCAGAAGCTGCACATGAACCGCCTGCAGGATGGGGGTCAGCATCGGGTCGACCGTTGGCAGAACGAGGACATGATCCCCGTCCACCGCCAGCCTCCCGGCACCCTCCGCATCCGTGATCAGGACCATCCGGCCGCCTCTTGCCCGCGCTTCGGCCAGGTTTGAGACGGTCTTCTCGAACCATGGACCGGATGGGGCAAGTCCAATCACCGGGACCGCTTCGTCGATCAGCGCAATCGGGCCGTGCTTCATCTCCCCCGCCGCATAGCCCTCGGCATGGATATAGGTGATCTCCTTGAGCTTGAGCGCGCCCTCAAGGGCCATGGGATAGCTGAGACCGCGGCCGAGATAGAGCACGTCCCGCGCCCGCGCCAGCATATGCGTGACCGGAGCGAAGGCCTGCTGATCCGATACCGCTTCCGCAACCCGTGCCGGGAGCGCGGACAAGGCCGCGATCAACTCCAAAGCCCGCGCCTCCGCCAGATGTTCCCGGGCCCGCCCGAGCGCGATCGCCAGTCCAAGAAAGGCGGTCAGCTGCGCGGTAAAAGTCTTGGTCGCGGCAACTCCGAATTCCGGCCCCGCCCGGGTCAGCAGCACCCCATCGGACTCCCTTGCGATCGTGCTCTCGGGCACATTCACCAGCCCCAAAATCCGCTGCCCTGCCGCCCGGCCGCGCCGCATGGCCATCAAGGTATCCAGGCTTTCGCCGGACTGGGACACCGCGATCACCACGCCACCCTCTGGCAGCACGACGTCACGGTCCCGAAATTCAGACGCGACCTCCACCTCGCAGCCGATCCCGGCCAGAGATTCGAACCAGTACCGCGCCACCAGGCTGGCGTAATAACTGGTGCCGGCAGCCACGATGGTGATCTTGCTCACCTGGTCCGCTTGCTCCATTGGCGGAGGCAGAGTCGACGCGCCGGTGCCGGGATCGATCACCGCATGCAGGGTATGGGCGATCGCGTCCGGCTGATCGAAGATCTCCTTCTCCATGAAGTGCCTGTAGTTGCCCTTGCCGATCAAAGCGCCGGAAACCGTGCTGATCGACATCGCTCGTTCCACCGGCTGTCCGGTCTCGTCGAACAGGCTGGCGCCGGCGCGCCGCACCACCGCCCAGTCACCGTCTTCCAGATAGATTATCCGCCGTGTCAAAGGAGCCAGCGCCATGGCGTCGGAGCCGATAAAGGCCTCTCCCTCCCCCAAGCCTATCGCCAAGGGCGAAGCCCGACGCGCGGCGAGAAGGAGATCCTCCTCGCCCTCGATCAGGATCACCAGCGCGAAAGCACCCCGCAGGCGCGGCATGGTTTCCGCCATCGCCTGCTCGGCCGTTCGCCCCGTTTCCAGGGCCAGATCGATCAGATGGGCGACCGCTTCGGTGTCGGTGTCGCTGGTGAAGACCCGCCCATTGGCGATCAGCTCCGCCCGCAAGGCGGCGAAGTTCTCGATGATCCCATTGTGGACCACCGCCACCCGTCCGGCACGGTGCGGGTGCGCGTTCTTCAGGGTCGGAGGTCCGTGAGTCGCCCAACGGGTATGTCCGATCCCGCTGGCGCCCGAGAGCGGCTCCCGTTCCAGCAGATCCGACAGGGCGGAGAGCTTGCCGGGCGCCCGACGGATCGCCATGTGCCCTTCGGTCAGCGTCGCAAGTCCGGCGCTGTCATAGCCGCGATATTCAAGACGCCGCAGCGCCTCCATCATCAAAGGTGCCACCGGTCGGTTGGCCAGGGCGCCGACAATTCCGCACATGAAATCTGCCCCTGGTCAGGTCTTGGAGGATTTGTCCGCTTTGGCTTTCGCGGCCTTGCTCCGGAATCGGCTCGCCCCCGCTGGAATGACCCGGGTCTCCGACCGCTCTAACGCGATCGCATCTGCAGGGACGTCCTTCGTGATGGTGCTGCCGGCGCCGGTAATCGCACCGTCGCCGATCGCCACCGGTGCGACCAAAGCGGTGTTCGAACCGATGAAGGCCCCGGCGCCGATCACCGTCTGGTGCTTGTTGAAGCCATCGTAGTTGCACGTGATGGTGCCGGCACCGACATTGGCCTTGGCTCCAACGGAGGCATCGCCGATATAGCTGAGATGGTTGATTTTTGCGCCTGGCGCGACCTCGGCATTCTTGATCTCGACATAGTTCCCGATATGGGCGTCAGCTCCGATCTTCGCCCCCGGCCGTAAGCGCGCAAACGGCCCGATCTGCGCGCCGATTTCGACAGATGCGCCTTCCAGATGACAAAAGCTGCGGATCTCAACCCCGTCCGCGACGCTCACACCCGGCGCGAACACCACATGGGGATGCACCACCACGTCCCGGCCCAGTCGGGTATCGTGCGACAGAAAGATCGTGTCGGCGCCGATCAGCGTCGCCCCGGCGTCCATCGCCGCCGCCCGAAGCCGGTTCTGCATGGCATCCTCTGCGCGAGCCAGTCCGGCCCGGCTGTCCACGCCCATGGTCTCGATCTCCTGACAGGTCACCACGCGGCAGGTCCGCCCCGCCGCAACGGCAATCCCCACGAGATCCGTAAGGTAAAACTCCTGTTTCGCGTTGGCATTGCCGATCCGGTCCAACAGATCCATCGCCACACGACCATCGATCGCCATCATGCCGCCGTTGCAGAGACCGATCGCCCGCTCCGCCTCATTCGCGTCGCGAGCCTCGACGATGCGCTCCAATCCGCCGTCGGACGTCGTCACGAGACGACCGTAGAGCGCGGCATCAACCGGCTCAAAGCCAAGTATCACCGCCGCTGGATCATCCGCGGCCTCTCGGGTCTCCACCAGTCGGCTCAGGGTCTCGGTCGTGATCAGTGGGGTATCGCCGTAGAGAACCAGGACCGTGCCGCCGCTCTTCGCCAGTGGCGCGATCGCCTCGCGTGCAGCCTTCACCGCATGTCCGGTTCCCTGTGCAGTCTCCTGAATCGCGGTTTCCGCGACATCCGATACGGCCTTGCGGACATCGTCCTGGCCGGGCGAGACAACGACGATGGTCCGATCCGGCCCAAGCGGCGCGACGGCATCCAGCGACCAGCGGATCATAGGTTTTCCGGCCACCCGGTGCAGGACCTTGGGCAAATTCGATTTCATCCGTGTACCGAGTCCGGCGGCAAGGATGACAATGACGAGCGGCGAGGAACGGGTCATAGGATCTCGGTCGGTTGGATAACGCCTGAAGTCGGCCGAACATGCCCGTTCGGCGCCGTGGGACGAAGTCAAAAATTGTTACTCCACATGACGGGATGTCGACCCATACCGGCAATGCCGTCTGAGCCGTTGACAAGCCGCCGCCACCCTCGTACATCAAGCGCCCTTGTCATCGAACGCTGTCAATGAGCGACACGATCGATCCGGCACGGGCGCGTAGCTCAGCGGGAGAGCACTGCCTTCACACGGCAGGGGTCACAGGTTCAATCCCTGTCGCGCCCACCATTTATCTCATTGACGCAGCTACTCTTTTCTTTTCCATGCTTCGCTGCGTTCGGACTTAGAACCTTTCTGTCACAGTGAGGTACGCCATGGCGTCGGTTATAAAACGAAGCGACCGCCGGCTGGCTCAAGTTCGGATCGCGGGTCGTCCCCTCGAGGGAAAGGCATTCGATAGTTGTCGGGATGAACGGCATGGGCTCGAGCCACCGAGACATGGCTTTCAAAACCTCAGATCAGCGAATCCACCCTGAGCGGAGTCCATTAGGTGATCCAGTTTTAGAGTTAGAGCCTGGCCACGTTGGCCTTGGTTGCGGTCGCGCTATTCGTGATCGCAGGCGGACTGGTGACGGACGGGACCGGTGCCGCACCCACAGTTGGTTTGATTTTGTATTTATGGCCCTACCTTATCTGGGCCCCTCAAAGTCCCGGTAAGAGAAGACCGCGCCTCATGAACCATGCCCGCCCGCCCGTCGTCGATTTGACACAGGTTACGCTTGCCTACCCATCACCGGACGGCGACGTTCCCGTTCTGAACGGCGTCGACCTCACAATTGATACCGGAGAGATCGTCGCGATCACGGGCCCGTCAGGCTCGGGAAAATCGTCTTTGATCGCGATCATCGGGGGGCTTGAGCCGATCTCGGAAGGTACCGCGCATGTCCTGGGTCTCGATTTGGCGCTCCAGAACGAGCGGGCCCGAACGCTCCTGCGTCGGCGCGATATCGGCATCGTCTTCCAGGCCTATCATCTGGTGCCGTCCATGACGGCACTACAGAACGCGGCTCTGCCGCTGATCTTGGCGGGCGAGGACGGCGCCGAAGCAAAAGCTACCGAGATGCTGACGCGGGTCGGCCTCGGCCATCGGCTCGGCCACCGGCCCTCGGCGTTGTCGGGTGGCGAGCAGCAGCGTGTTGCCGTCGCCCGTGCCTTCGCGGCAAGGCCCCGGCTCGTGCTCGCCGACGAGCCGACGGGGAACCTGGATCAGCAAACCGGCGCCGTGGTGATCGAGACGATGTTCGACCTCGCCCGATCGTCGGGGACGGCCCTGATCCTGGTCACGCACGACCCGGCCTTGGCGGCGCGATGCGACCGGACACTCAAGATCGAGACCGGCCGGGTGGTGCCCTGACATGGATGGACACGGGACTCCCGCCGCGGGGATGAAGGTCTTGATCACCCTACTGAAAGCCGAATTGGCGCACGGCATCCTGGGTCTCCGGTTGTTCATGGCATGTGTGGCGATCGCGGCAGGCATGCTGGGCCTGGTCTGGCTGATGGGCACCGGATTGTCCGAGGCGATGCGGGATAATGCCACGCGCATCCTCGGAGGCGATGTGGCCGTCACGGTCGTGAACGCGCCCCTGGACCGCGGGACGTTGGAGGCTCTGGACCGGATCGGCCGAACGTCCAATGTGGTTGAACTCAGATCGACGGCGCACGCCGGATCCTCGCCGGGTTCATCGCGCCTTACAGTGGAACTGAAAGCCGTAGACGACGCCTATCCCCTCTATGGCTCCGTCGCACTGGAAAGTGGGGCGGCCATTTCCGACGCCCTCGCCGTCCGAGACGGTCTTGCGGGGGCGGTCGTCGAGGCGGATGTCCTCACCAGGCTCAATCTCGTGATCGGTGATGTGATTCGGATTGGCGATACGCAGTTTCAGATCCGCGATCAGATGACACGCGAGCCGGATCGGCTTTCAGCGGGAACGTTTCTTGTCGGTCCACGCGTTCTGGTTTCGCTCAAGGCGCTCGAAGCGACCGGCTTGGCCGGACGCGGCTCGTTGGTGGAATATCGGACGCGCGTGCGCTTTCCCGAAGATACAGCAATCGAGCAAGCCATACGCGCCGTTGCCGACGAGGAACCAGATCGGGGCTGGGAGATACAGAGCCCGGAACAGGCGGCGGAACGGGTCCGAGAGGTCATGGACCGCACAACCACCTTCCTCGGCGTCGCCGGCCTCGCGGCGTTCGCGGTCGGCCTGACAGGGGCGTGGGCGGCGGTATCGATGTGGATCGGCCGTCGCAGACGCACCATCGCACAGTACCGATTATCCGGCGCGACCACTTCAACGGTGGTTGTCCTACACGCTGTCCTCGTCGCCGTGGCGGGGGTACTGGCCCTTGTCCTGGGCGTCGGTCTGGCCGCTGCGGGCGCAGTTATCTTGCTGGGAAACCTGACAGAACGCCTGCATCTTCTTTGGTCGCCGGCCGATATGGCACCGACCGTCATGCTTGTGACTCTCACGCTTGCCTTGGGATTGGCGGGGGCGTCCGTCGCAGCGCTCTCGGGTGTCGCCAATCTTTCCCCCCTGCGTGCGATGCGGGACGGGGAAACCGGCACAAGACTGCAGCCGCGTACTGCATGGGGCGCCGGGCTTTGCGTGATCGCAGCAGCGGGGCTTGCGATCCTGGGTCTTCCCAACCCTTCTATGGCCGCGCTTGCCGCTGCTGGGCTGGCGCTGGTGGCCGGCATACTGGTGCTGCTGGGCGACGGTATCGCGCGGGTGGGTCGACATCTGCCCGCGCGCCGGTTCTTGGCACTCACCATCAAACAAGGTCTTATGTCCCCCGGGCCGGTAATGCTCCGGACCCTGGCGTTGGGAATTGGAATCACAGGCATCACGGGCGTGGTCGCAACCCAGCAATCGCTGCAGACGGCCTTCGAAACCCAGATCCCGGAAAAAGCGCCCGACCTGGTGCTTTTGGACGTCCAGCCATCCCAGGTCGACCTTATCCGCGCGACCGTGTCCGAAACACCAGCACTTGACGGCTTGCAGGCAACGCCTTTCATGCGCACTCGAATCCTCGCCGTGAACGGCGTTCCGGCCGAGCAGGCGCTGGTCAATCCGGAAAAGGACTGGGTCATCGAAGGCGACCGCAGCTTTTCCTGGACGGCGGAGCCAACCGGAGCGGAACTGGTCGCGGGAGAGTGGTGGCCTGCGAACTACGACGGCCCGCCCCTCGTCTCTGCGGAAGAGGACGTGATGCAGGCGTTCGACCTGAAGCCCGGCGACACGCTGAGGTACAGCGTGCTCGGGCGGGTCTTCACCTCGACTGTTGCGAATATCCGCAAGGAGTACCACCGGACCATGCGGCCGGAGTTCCTCGTCGTCGCCAGCCCGCAACCGTTCCGGGACGCACCGCATGGCTGGATCGTCTCACTTCAAGGTCTAGACGCCGAGAGCCTGAGCACCTTCGTCGCAGACCTCACCCGCTCCGCGCCAAACGTCACAGTGGTCGATGTTCGCCGGCTCGTGCGGGACGCTGCGGAAGTGGTCGAAGGTGCGATACTCGGCACACTGCTGATCGCGGCCGTCCTGCTTCTGGCCGGCGCGCTATCGCTTTCCGCGACGATCGTCGCTGATGTGGATGCCCGCCGAAGGGAGGCGGTGGCTCTGTCGGTCGTGGGCGCAACCCGCCGAGAGATCGCCCTCGCCCGTCTGGCAGAGACGGCAATGACCGGTCTGGTCGCGGCGTTGGCCGGTGGAGCAGCCGGAATGGTCGCCAGCTTCTGGATTACAACAGCCGCCCTCCGAGTGGACTGGACGCCGGGCCTGAGCGCCGTTCTGCTCCCGATCGGACTCGGGGTGATCACTTCGATCGCAGCCGGGCTATCGGGCGGTTTGGGCGCATTGCCTCGTGGCCGCGGCCAACTCATGCGATTGTTGGCGGGATGAAACCCAACTCCGATACCGACAGCATGTCCGTAGAAAATTCTGAAGTGTTTGTACCCATACTTTGGAGACTGAACATCTTGGCTGGTTTGACACTGCCGGCGGTGCCGTCATCCCCTTTCCCCGCGGTACACCCCGCGTGGCAATTCGGATACGACACGTTTGGACGCGCGCGCATCTCACCTATATAACGGCGTAACAACATTCAACGCGAGGGAGACGACAATGACCCCGCCGGACGCATCGACGGCACAGACTTCACCTGCCAGCGCGCCTGCAAAGGCCGGCAAGCCCAAGTTTTCCTGGGAGGACCCCCTCCTGCTTGACGATCAGCTCACCGAAGATGAGCGGATGGTTCGGGACACCGCGCGGGACTACTGCCAGGACAAGCTCATGTCCCGGGTCCAGAACGGCTTTCGCAACGAGGTATTTGACCGCGAGATCATGACCGAGCTGGGTGAGTTGGGGCTGCTCGGGGCCACGGTGGCGGAAGAGTACGGTGGTGCCGGCGTCAACCATGTCTGTTACGGCTTGGTCGCGCGAGAGGTGGAACGGGTTGATTCGGGCTATCGCTCCGCGATGAGCGTGCAATCGAGTCTGGTGATGTACCCGATCGAAGCCTACGGATCGGAAGATCAGAAGCTCAAATACCTCCCCAAGCTCGCCACCGGCGAATGGGTCGGCTGTTTCGGTTTGACGGAGCCGGATCATGGCTCCGATCCTGGCGGCATGAAGACGCGGGCGGTCAAGACCGACGGGGGATATGTCGTCTCCGGTGCCAAAATGTGGATCACGAACTCGCCCATCGCGGACGTTTTCGTCATCTGGGGCAAGACCGAAGACGGTGTGATCCGCGGTTTCATTCTCGAAAAGGGCATGAAGGGCCTGTCCGCACCGAAGATCGAAGGAAAGTTCAGCCTGCGCGCCTCGATCACCGGCGAAATCGTCATGGACGAGGTTTTCGTCCCGGACGAGAACCTCCTCCCGAACGTTCAGGGCCTCAAAGGTCCATTCGGCTGCTTGAACAAGGCCCGCTACGGAATTTCCTGGGGCGCGCTCGGGGCAGCCGAGTTCTGCTGGCATCAGGCGCGCCAGTACACCCTCGACCGCAAGCAGTTCGGCCGCCCTCTTGCCGCCAACCAGTTGATCCAGAAGAAGCTGGCGGACATGCAGACCGAGATCACCCTCGGCCTGCAGACCTGCCTCCGGATCGGCCGCTTGCTCGATGACGGGCGCGGTGCGCCGGAAATGATCTCGCTTGCCAAGCGCAACTCCTGCGGCAAGGCGCTCGACATCGCCCGGACCGCCCGGGACATGCATGGCGGCAACGGGATCTCCGACGAGTATCACGTGATCCGGCACGTTCTAAATCTTGAGGCGGTCAACACCTATGAGGGGACCCACGACGTGCACGCGCTGATTCTGGGGCGTGCGCAGACCGGCATACAGGCCTTCTCCGCCGAATAAGCCGACCGACCATCGGCGAAACTGAAAGAGGCGTCCGAGAAATCGGACGCCTCTTGGCTATTGCAGTGCCTTCCGGCAAGCCGCCGCGAGCACCGCCTGCTCAGGGTCGCCCAGGGGCTCACCGTTGAACGTCAGAGCGCCGCTCAGAGTGTCGAATGTCACGGCTCCCAGCTTGGCCTCTCCGATCGGCGAAAGCGGCGAGTCGGCATCAACCCCGTAGTCCGACAGGACATCAACAGTCAAATCGAATTGGATCTTGTCCGGAAGCTTTAGGAAATTGGTTCCCGGCAGGTCGGCGGCCGCCACCGCATTTCCCCTGACGTCAACACCCGGCCTGTAGGCAACGTCCGCATCGGGCACATGACGAACGAGACGTCGACAAACCGCCTCGGAAACAGAAACTTCCGTCGTACCGGTGTTCTCAATCGATTGCGCAGAGGCCGAAGGGACAGTTCCGCCTATTTGAAGAGCCGCCCCTGCCGATAAAATCACCAGCGCACCGAAGAGCCCTGTCTTCACCACGGCGATATATCGGAGGATCCGCCTTGTTGCGACATACATCCGGCTTCTCTCCATCCAGATTTGTTAGAACCATATCAATTCGGGTCTTTCAGCGCACAAAAATTAAGAAAATTTAAAAAATCGGGTGACGTGCCCAGTCCGCTGTCGTATGATCCGTAACGAACAAAAAAAAGACAAAAAAAACCGCACCAGCACAAAAACTGGTACGGCCCGAGTTTAGGGAGGAAACGCCAGTAGGCGCTGTTGATCGGCTCACCGATCAACACAAATAAAGTAGGGCCAGACGAGCAGAGCGGCAAGGAGAAATACTCCTTCCCGCTCTTTTTTTGCTCAGAAAATGAATAAACGATTAATACTTATGCGTTTGCCTTTGTTGTGATCGGCATTCTGATTACCAGAAGAGCAATCACCCACCTTCAGAATGGGCCCTTAACAGACTCCCGGAAGGAATACAGGTCCGCTTCGATCAACCCCCAGGCGACACACCAGAGAACCGCCGCGATCAGAGTGGCGGCGATCAGCTTCTTGACGATCAACGGGTTTGCAGGGGCGCTGCTCGCATGTCCCGCGTCCTGCACATCGGGCACTCGGACGCCAATCGGCAGGGCCATAAAGAAAACCAGCCACCACAGCAGCACGTAGACGACGATTCCCGACGCGATATCCATGCTTAGACCTCCTCCAGCTCCACGAGCGTTCCCGTGAAGTCCTTCGGGTGGAGAAACAGAACCGGCTTCCCGTGGGCGCCGATTTTCGGCTGCCCATCGCCGAGCACCCGCGCACCCTCGGACGCGAGCCGCGCGCTTGCCGCGGCGATATCGGCGACCTCATAGCAGACATGGTGAATGCCGCCCGATGCGTTCTTATCGAGAAACCCCTGGATCGGACTGCCTTCACCAAGCGGATGCAGAAGTTCGATCTTCGTGTTCGGCAACTCGACGAATACCACCGTCACGCCATGTTCGGGGAGATCATGCGGTTGGGACACATGCGCGCCCAGCGTGTCCCTATAGGTACGCACCGCAGCTTCCAGATCCGGAACCGCGATAGCCACATGGTTCAAGCGTCCAATCATGTGAAACCTCTTACTGAAGCCGGACCAGGTGCACGTCGGTCAGCGGCCGCTTGTCGTAATCCGACCGGATCATTTTCCGAATCATCCGGCGGGTCGCCTCGCGCACCACATCATCCTTCGTCTTGTCCCGAGCCGACAGGTCGTCCAGCAGGTCCCGCACGGCGTCCGCCGCATCGAGCACCAGATCGTCAAGATCGTCGCCATCGGTCACGCCGGTGAAGCTGACAATCGGATCGGCCTTCAGCGCACCCTTCTTGTCCATCACCAGGGTCACTGACGCCGCTCCATTATAGAGCATCTGGCGCCGCACCGAGAGGGTCTGGCTTTGGAGGCACACCAGACGACCGCCATCATTCACCAGGGCGCCGGTCTGCACTTCCTCCACTACAGCCGCAGCTCCGGCCCGGAGGCGGATCATGCTGCCATTCGCCGGGGCGATCACCTCCGGGACCTGGCAGGATTGGGCCAACCGCGCATGCTCCCGAAGGTGCATGGCATCGCCGTGGACCGGCACCGCAATGCTGGGGCGGATCAACTGATACATCTGGATCATGTCGTCACGGGCCGGATGGCCAGAAACATGGATGCCGGGATGGTCCTCGGTCGTGACGATTTCGACGCCCTTGTTTGCCAGCCGGTTCTGCACCCGAGCGATGGCGAGCTCATTGCCGGGGATTTGGCGGGAGGAATAAATGCAGACATCCCCTTCCCCAAGGCCGACATGCGGGTGCGATCCCTCGGCGATCCGCGACAAGGCAGCCCGCGCCTCACCCTGGCTGCCGGTACAGATCATCACGATCTTGTCCTCCGGAAAGAATCCGGCTTCGTTTTCAGCCACGAAGGGTGGCAGATCCGAGATATAACCGTTCTCCCGCGCCGCTTCGGTCATCCGCCACAAGGAGCGCCCGACCAGGGCGCAGCTGCGGTCATTGGCGGCGGCCGCCCGGGCAATGCTGTCGAGACGGGCCACGTTCGACGCGAAACAGGCGACCGCGATCCGGCCCTTCCCATTGTATTGCGCGAACAGCTTGGTCATCGCCGCCCTCACGTCCAGCTCGGAGCCGGTCGAACCGGGCACGAAGACATTCGTGCTGTCCCCGATCATCGCGAGCGGCTTCTCCTTTCCGATCCGAGCCAGCGCCTCCATATCCGACGCCTCGCCCACGACCGGGTTCGGATCGAACTTCCAGTCTCCAGTGTGCACAACGGTTCCCGCGCCGGTCCGCAGCACCACCAGACTCGGCTCCGGAATCGAATGGGTCATCCGCACCATCTCGATCTCGAACGGACCCACGACGAAATCGGACGATATCGGCACCTCGTTAACCGTCACCTCGCTCAGCAGCCCCACATCATCGAGCTTGCGGCGTACCAGGGACGCGGTGAACGGGGTACACCAGATCGGACAGCGCAGCTTTTCCCAGAGATAGGGAATCGCACCGATATGATCTTCGTGGCCATGGGTGATCACCAGCCCGACCAGATCCTTACGCCGCTTCTCGATGAAGGAGATGTCCGGCAGGATCACGTCCAGGCCTGGGGTCGAATCATCGCCGAAGGTAATTCCCAGATCAACCATCAACCATTTGCCGGCATAGCCGTAGAGGTTGACGTTCATGCCGATTTCGTCGGAACCCCCAAGGGGCAGGAAATAGAGATCGTCGTCGCCATTCACGTTCGAGGTCATACGGTCCGTTTTTCGTTGGATAAGGCGTTCATCTGGTGGACATAGCGCAGGCCTGCAAGGGTCAAGTCGTCGTCGACCACATCAATCGCCGAGGTCCAGTCCGAAAACAGCGCCGCCAAGCCTCCGGTTCCTATAACGGTCATCGGGCTTCCAGTCTCAGCCCGTATGCGGGCGACCAGTCCTTCGATCATGCTCACATAACCCCAGAAGATGCCGGAATGCATAGCCTGCCGCGTGTTCTTTCCGATCACCGGCATAGTGGAATTGTCGCCCAGGCGCTTCTCGGGTGGTTGGATCGCGATCTTCGGAAGCTGGGCTGCCGCCATATACAGAGCGTCTAGAGACAGATTGATGCCCGGCGCAATGATGCCGCCGGCGTAACCACCATCAGACTCGACCACGTCAAAGGTGGTGGCGGTTCCGAAATCCACGACGATCAAGGGGCCGCCGTAGATCTTGTGCGCGGCAATGGCGTTCACCAAACGGTCGGCGCCCACTTCTTCCGGGCGATCCAAGCGGACCTCCAGTCCGAGTTCGACCCCGGGCGCGCCGACCACCACCGGGTCGATCCTGAAATGCTTCCGGCATAGGGTCTTCAGATTGAACAGGGTCGCCGGCACCACGGTCGCAAGTACGATGGACCCGATCTGCTTGCGATCGATCTCGTTCAGCGCCAAGAGCTGGATCAGCCAGACCGCATACTCATCCGCCGTGCGCCCCGGGGCGGTCGCGGTCCTCCAAACGCCCAAGGCCGCGCCGCTCTGATCCTCATAGACCGCGAAGACGGTGTTGGTATTGCCGCAATCGATCACCAGTAGCATGCGTTTCCCCTCTCACCAGGGCTCCCATCGGTCATCCGAGCACCTCACCCGCGAGAATCCGCCTTTGGGTACCGTCCGGCTCCAGTATCCGCAAGGCACCATCGTCTCCCAGTCCCTGGAAGGCACCGTCGATCCGATTATCGCCCAGTTTGACCGACACCGGGCTGCCGATGGCCGGCCCGAGGGCCAGCCAAGCATCCCGCACACGGCTGAACCCGTCATCGTCAAGCCAGACATCGCACCACCGATCCAGCGTCCGCAGAATGCGGGTCAGGAGGTCATCCAGGTTCAAGTCCTCGGCCACATAATCGGCAAGTCGACTTGTCGCACGGTCCGGCAGGTCCGGCTTATGTCCCACATTCACCCCAATGCCCAACAACAAGGCCTTCAAAGCACCAGCGTCGATCACGGCTTCGGGCAGCAGACCGGCCACCTTTCCACCGGACAGCAGCACATCATTCGGCCATTTCAAGCGAAGCTCCGCGCCGGGTATCAGCGCAGCGAGTGCATCCGCCAGCACCACGCTCATCAGGAGGGAGCATTCGCCTGCCCGTCGCGCCGGCAGATCCGGGCACAGGACAGCCGTGAAATACAGGTTTCCCGGCGGCGAGGACCACGACCGGCCATGACGGCCGTGCCCGCCGATCTGTTCCCGCGCAACAAATACCGTGCGGTCCGCCTCCCCGGTCCGCGCAGCGTCCCGGGCCGGTGTCATTGTGCTGCTGACGGAGCCGAGCCGGTGCACGGTCCAGCCGGTGGGATCCAAGGGCATCTCGCGCGCGACGCCCTCACGCGCCAACGAGACTGATCGCGGCGACCTTGGCCGCGTCATAGACCGGCGAGATGAACAGCACGAACAGCACCGTCACGACGGCCGAGCCGTACAGGATCACCCTCAGATCCTGTGAGACCGCGTCGTCCAACGGTTGGGTGGCCTCGTCGAAATACATGATCTTGATGATGCGCAAATAGTAGAAGGCACCAATCACACTGGTCAGGATACCGATCACGGCCAAGCCGAACAGGCCCGCATCCACTGCAGCCATGAAGACATACCACTTGCCGAAAAAGCCAGCGAGCGGCGGAATGCCCGCCATGGAGAACATGAAGATCATCAGGGCGAGAGCCATCATCGGATGGGTCTTAGAGAGCCCCGCCAGATCGCCGATCTCCTCAACCAGGCGGCCGTCCCGCCGCATCGCCAGGATCATCGCGAAGGTTCCGACATTCATGAAGATATAGGTCGCGAGATACAGCATCACGCCAGTCACACCGGCCTGGTTCCCGGCCGCGATTCCGACCAGCAGGTATCCCATGTGCCCGATCGAGCTGTAGGCCATCAGCCGCTTGATATTGGTCTGCACCAAGGCGCCGAGCGCCCCCAGTCCCATCGATGCGATCGACACGAAGACCAACACCTGCTGCCAGGATCCGATCAGATCCGCGAACGGGTCCATCATCGCCCGGACGAACAGCGCCAGAGCCGCAATTTTCGGGGCCACCGCGAACAGGGCCGTGACCGGCGTCGGCGCGCCTTCGTAGACGTCCGGAGTCCACATGTGGAACGGAACCGCCGAGACCTTGAAAGCAAGCCCGGCGATCAGGAACACGATCCCAATCACCAGCCCCAGCGGAACAACCCCGGTCTGTGCCGCAAACACCGCGGCCAGCCCCGTGAAGCTCGTGGTACCGGCGAAACCGTAGATCATCGAACAGCCGTAGAGCAGCATGCCGGAGCTCAGTGCGCCCAGGACGAAGTATTTCAGCCCCGCCTCGGTCGCTTTCAGAGTGTCGCGCCGGATCGACGCCATCACATAGAGCGACAGGCTCTGCAGTTCGAGCGACATGTAGAGAGACATCAGGTCATTTGCCGACACCATCATCAACATGCCGAGGGTGGCGAACAGGATCAGGATCGGAAACTCGAACCGTCCGGCCTGCTCCCGCACCAGATAATCCCGCGACAGCAGAACGGCGAAGGCCGAGCCGATCAGGATCAGGATCTTGGCGAACTGGGCGAACCCCTCTGACACGAACAGGCCGTAGAACGCCTCTCCGCCGCCGCCCTGGGTGACGACCAGGATCGCGGCAACCGCGAATGTCGCGATCGTCGCGTAGGACAGGAATCTCAGGCTGCTCTCGCCCCGGAACACGCCGATCATCAGCAGGACCATTCCGGCGATCGCCAGAAAGATCTCGGCCGAGGCCGGCATCATCACGGGAAGGCTGGTCACCGCATTCATATCCGTATGTCCCCCCAACTCATTTGGCGGCGAGAGCGGGGCCGGCGGCCTCACCCAACGCAACCGTGTAGTTGGTGATCAGGTTGTCGACCGACACCGCCATCAGGTCGAGGAAGGTGGACGGATAGATCCCCATCCAAAACACCAGAATCAGAAGCGGCGCGAAGATCGCGATTTCCCGTCGGTTCAAATCCACCAGCGCTTTCAGGCTGTCCTTTTCAAGCGCCCCGAAGATCACCCGGCGGTAGAGATACAGCATGTAGGCCGCACCCAGGATCAGGCCGGTCGCGGTCAAGGCCGCCAGCCACGTGCTGGCCTGAAACGCACCGACAAGAATCAGGATCTCGCCGACGAACCCGGAGGTGCCCGGCAGGCCGACCGAGGCCATCATGAAGACCATGAACACCAGCGCATAGCGCGGCATGTTGTTCGCAAGACCTCCATAGGCATCGATCTCACGGGTGTGCATCCGGTCGTAAACCACGCCCACGCAGAGGAAGAGCGCGCCGGAGACGATGCCGTGCGACAGCATCTGAAAGATCGAGCCCTCGACGCCTTGGGTGGTCATGGTGAACATGCCGATCGTCACGAAGCCCATATGGGCGATCGAGGAGTAGGCGATCAGCTTCTTCATGTCCTTCTGCACCAGCGCCACCAGCGAGGTGTAGATCACCGCGACCACGCTGAGCCCGAAGATCAGCGGCGCGAAATAGGCCGACGCGTCCGGGAACATCGGGATCGAGAACCGCAGGAACCCATAGCCGCCCATCTTCAGGAGCACGCCCGCCAGGATCACCGACCCCGCCGTCGGTGCCTCCACATGGGCATCCGGCAACCAAGTGTGCACCGGCCACATCGGCACCTTGACGGCAAAGGATGCGAAGAAGGCGAGCCAGAGCCAGAACTGAAGATCGGGCGAGAAGCCCGCTTCCATCAGCCTCGGAATATCCGTGGTACCGGCGATCCCGTACATGGTCAGGATCGCGACCAGCATCAGGACCGAACCTGTCAGCGTGTAGAGGAAAAACTTGAAGGCAGCATAGACCCGGTTCGCCCCGCCCCAGACCCCGATGATCAGGAACATCGGGATCAGCACGCCTTCGAAGAAAACGTAGAACAGCAGAATGTCGAGCGACACGAACATGCCGACCATCATGGTCTCGAGGACCAGGAAGGCGATCATGTATTCCCGGACCCGGGTCTTGATGGCGTCCCAGGACGCCAGAATGCAGATCGGTGTCAGGAAGGTCGACAGCAGCACGAACCACATCGAAATGCCGTCCACGCCCACATGATACGAGATCGACGAGCCGGGGATCCATTCGATCCGCTTGACCAACTGGAAATCGGCCGTGGTGGCGTCGAAATTCACCCAGATCAGCAGCGACAACAGGAATACGCATCCCGTGGTCAGCAGCGCCATCTGTTTGGCTGCCGTGGACGCCTCTTCCTCGTCACCCCGGGTGGTGATCAGAATAAAGCCAACACCCACTAAAGGCAGGAAGGTGACCAGGGTTAGGAGCCAATCCTCCAACATCTCGCGTCACCCTCCAAATACGATGTACCAGCTGATGAGGGCCGAAACCCCGATCAGCATGGCGAATGCGTAATGATAGACGTAGCCGGACTGCAGGGCGCTGGCCCGTCCCGCCAGGGCCCGCGCCATGGACGCGATACCATCCGGACCGAACCCGTCAATGAACGACTGGTCGCCGTGGCGCCAGAAAATCTGCCCCAGCTGCCAGGACCGTTTCACGAACAGCCAGTCATAGGCCTCGTCGAAATACCATTTGTTCAACAGGAACAGATACAGCGGGCGCACGGCCTTGGCGGTTGCCGCCGGAATGCCGGGCCGCAGGACATACGCCAGGGTCGCAACCCCGATACCGATCAGCCCCATGACAAACGGCAGAAGCTTGACCCAGGTAGGCACGTGGTGGGCCATCTCGAGGATGTTCTCACCGCCTTCTCGGGCCAGCATCAGGATGCTCGCGCCCCAGAATGCTGCCTCGCCGTCGCCGACGAAATGCTCATAACCGACAAAACCGCTGAAGATCGCACCGATCGCCAGCACCACCAGCGGGCCCATCATGACCGGCGGGCTCTCATGGGCGTGGTCGAACGTGTGCTGATCCATCCGCGGTGTGCCGTGGAAGGTCAGGTACAACAGTCGCCAGCTGTAGAATGCCGTCAGGACAGCAGCCGCGATGCCCATCCAGAACGCGAAGGTTCCCACGGCACTATGCGCGCCGAACGCCGCCTCCAGCATGATGTCCTTGGAGTAGTAGCCTGCGAAGAACGGAATACCGGCCAAGGCCAGGCTGCCGATCCACATCATCGCATAGGTGTAGGGTATCTTGCGCCACAGGCCGCCCATGTTCCGCATGTCCTGCTCGTCATGGATCGCATGGATCACCGAGCCGGCCGAGAGGAACAGCAAGGCCTTGAAGAAGGCGTGGGTCATCAGATGGAAGATCGCCGCCGGATAAGCCCCCACGCCTAGCGCGAAGAACATGTACCCGAGCTGAGAACAGGTCGAATAGGCGATCACACGTTTGATGTCGGTCTGACAGACACCGATGGTCGCGGCGAAGAACGCGGTCAGGGCGCCTACCACCGTCACCACTTCAAGGGCGGTCGGCGCGTACTCCATCATCGGCGACATCCGAGCCACCAGGAACACCCCGGCGGTCACCATCGTCGCGGCGTGAATGAGGGCCGAGACCGGTGTCGGGCCTTCCATGGCGTCCGGAAGCCAGGTGTGCAGGCCGAGCTGTGCAGATTTGCCCATGGCGCCGATGAACAGCAGGATCGAGACAATGGTAAGCGCGTCCCACTGAAAGCCCAGGAACTCCATGGTCTGACCGGCGACATCGGGGGCTGCCGCGAAGATCACGTCGAACTGCACGCTGTCGAACAGCATGTAGACGCCGAAAATCCCGAGCGCGAAGCCGAAATCGCCGACCCGGTTCACCACGAATGCCTTGATCGAAGCCGCGTTCGCCGTGGGCTTGTGAAACCAGAACCCGATCAGCAGATAGGAGGCCAGACCGACCCCCTCCCAGCCGAAGAACAGCTGCACCAGATTGTCAGCGGTGACCAGCATGAGCATCGCGAAGGTGAACAGCGACAGATAGGCCATGAACCGGGGCTTGGAGGCGTCGTGGCTCATGTAGCCGACCGAATAGACGTGCACGCAGGTCGACACCACGGTGACCACGATCACCATGACCGCCGTCAGAGTGTCGAACCGCAGCGCCCAGTCCACCTCGAAGGTCCCGGAACTGATCCAGTTCATCAGACGGACCGTGCGCGGCTCTCCACCCAATGCCACCTCGATGAAGGCGATGACGCCGAGGATCGCCGAGATGCCCATGGCGCCGCAGGTCACGATCTGCGCTCCACGATCCCCGATCTGGCGCCCAAAGAACCCAGCAATGATCGCGCCCAGCAACGGCAGGAAGACGATGGCTGTAAGCATCCTCCCTTACCCCTTCATCAGGTTGATGTCCTCAACCGCGATCGAGCCGCGGTTTCGGAAGTAGACGACCAGAATAGCGAGACCGATGGCGGCCTCGGCGGCGGCGACCGTCAGGATGAACAGAGCGAAGACCTGCCCCGTCAGATCGCCCAGAAAGGACGAAAATGCCACCAGATTGATGTTGACCGCCAGCAGCATGAGCTCGATCGACATCAGGATGATGATGACGTTCTTGCGGTTCAGGAAGATCCCGAAAATCCCGAGCGTGAACAGGATCGCCGCGACCGTCAGGTAATGTCCCAGACCGATTTCCATGGCCCCGATCTCCATCACACGCCTCCCCCGCGGCCGACCTTCACAACTTCGACGACATCTTCGGGACGGCGCGCGTTCTGCTCATCGACCGACTGCCGCTTCACGTCCGAACGCGAGCGGAGCGTCAGCACGATCGCACCGATCATCGCAACCAGCAGAATCAAGCCTGCCGTCTGGAACAGGTAGACGTAGTGGGTATAGATCAGAGCGCCCAAGGCGTGGGTGTTGGTGACCTCGTTCATCGGCGGGATTGGGGTGATTGAGCTGTCCGCCGTCACCGGAATGACCGTCCAAGCGCCGACCGCCAAGAAAATCTCCGCAAGCAGCACCAAGCCGATCGCCGCACCGATTGGAAGGTACCGTGCGAAGCCTTGCCGCAATTCGACGAAGTTGATGTCCAGCATCATCACCACGAACAGGAACAGCACGGCGACCGCGCCCACATAGACCACGATCAGGATCATCGCCAGGAACTCGGCTCCCAAGAGCACGAACAGAGCGGCCGCGTTGAAGAAGGCCAGGATCAGGAACAACACGGAATGCACCGGGTTCCGCGAACTGATCACCATCACGCCGGAGGCGACGGTCACCGCCGCGAACAGATAGAAGGCCAGCGCTTGTATCATTCAATCCCCCCCGGGTTATCCCCGGAATTTCGCACAAAACTCAATTTTACTCGTGCGTTCTCTGTCGACCTTAAAGCACAGTTTTAGCGATATGGTGCATCCGCCGCCAGATTGTGGCTGATCTCGCCTTCCCACCGGTCTCCGTTCTCGAGCAGCTTGTCCTTGTTGTAGAACAGCTCCTCCCGGGTCTCGGTCGCGAACTCGAAATTCGGCCCCTCAACAATCGCATCCACCGGACACGCCTCCTGGCAGAAGCCACAGTAAATGCACTTGGTCATGTCGATATCGTAGCGGGTGGTCCGACGCGAGCCATCGTCCCGGGGCTCCGCCTCGATCGTGATCGCCTGAGCCGGACAGACCGCCTCACATAGCTTGCAGGCAATGCAGCGCTCTTCCCCATTCGGATACCGCCGCAGGGCATGCTCACCCCGGAACCGGGGGCTGATCGGCCCCTTCTCATAGGGATAGTTGATCGTCACCTTAGGCTTGAAGAAGTACTTCAAGGTCAGGCTCATTCCCGAAACCAACTCACCCAATAGAAGGCGACGGGGAGAAAACGCGGACGCAGCCATGTCTTACACCTCCAAGGGGGGTTGGTCGGGAAAAGCGGTCGGAAATCGGATCATGCCGGCACCAGACCAAAGGTCACAAGGACGCCCGCCGTCAGAACCACCCAGAACAGCGACAGCGGCAGAAACACTTTCCAGCCCAGCCGCATGAGCTGGTCATAGCGGTAGCGCGGCATGGTCGCTCGGACCCACAGGAAGAAGAACAGCACGAACGCGATCTTCAGGAAGAACCAGATCGGCCCCGGAATCCAGTTGAGCGGGGCGATGTCGATCGGCGGCAACCAGCCGCCGAGGAACAGGACCGCCGTGATCGCGCTCATCAGGATCATGTTGGCGTATTCGCCCAGGAAGAAGAGCGCGAAGCTCATCGAGGAATACTCGACGAAATAGCCTGCCACCAATTCCGACTCACCTTCCGGCAGATCGAACGGCGCCCGGTTGGTCTCCGCCAAGACCGAGATGAAGAACACCACGAACATCGGGAACAGCGGGATAGCGAACCAGACCGTCTTCTGCGCCATCACGATGTCGGACAGGTTCAGCGAGCCGACACACAGCAGCACCGAGATGATCACGAAGCCCAACGAGACCTCGTAGGAGACCATCTGCGCGGCGGAGCGGAGCGCCCCCAGGAATGCGTATTTCGAGTTCGACGCCCAGCCGGCCATGATCACGCCGTAGACGCCCAGCGAGCTGATCGCGAACAGATACAGCACCCCCACATTGATATCAGCCAGAACCATGCCGTCATCGAATGGGATCACCGCCCAGGCGATCAGGCTGAGAATGAAGGTCAGCATCGGCGCCAGAATGAAGATCAGCTTGTTCGCGCCGGCCGGCAGGATCGTCTCTTTGGCCAGCAGCTTGATCCCGTCCGCGAACGGTTGCAGCAGGCCGAAGGGACCGACCACGTTCGGTCCCTTTCGGAGCTGGATGGCCCCGATCACCTTGCGCTCCGCATAGGTCAGATAAGCGACGGCAACCAGCAACGGGACCACAATCGCCAGGATCTGGGCGACGATGATCACGCCGGACAAGATATAGGGATCGATTGCACTCATGATGCGGCCGCCTTGCGCTTCGGCACAACGAAGTCCTCTGTGCACGCTGCCATGGTGGCCGAGGACCGGCTGATCGGGTCGGTCATATAGAAGTTTTCGATCGGCGAGGCAAACGGCACCGTGTCGTCCATCTTGCCGTCCGTTAGGCTCATTTCCACGAACGCGGACCAGTCGGCGGATTCGGTGACGTCGAGCCCGGTGAACACCGGATGCGCCTTGTTCAGCGCCATCCGCAGATCCTCGAGCGTGTCATAAGGCAAGGTCTGTCCCAGAACATTGGAGAGCGCCCGCAGAATCTTCCAGTCCGCCCGGGCCTCCCCAGGCGGGAACGCCGCTCCGACACCGAGCTGAACCCGGCCCTCGGTGTTGACGTACAATCCGTCCTTCTCGGTATAGGCGGCGCCGGGCAGGACGACGTCCGCCGCCTGTGCGCCGATATCGCCATGATGCCCCTGGTAGACCACGAAGCAGTTCGGGAAGGCTTTGGCCTCGATCTCGTCGGCGGCCAGCAGATAGAGAAACTTAACCCCACCTGACTTCGCGGCCTTCAGAATAGCCTCCACGTCCTTGCCGCCTTCGCCCGGCACGAAGCCGAGATCCAGACCGGCGACCCGGGCAGCCGCTGTGTGCAATACATTGAATCCGTTCCACGCCGGTGTGACCGTAACGGTCGGCTCGGCGCCGTCCTCGCCCGGCGTTTCGGTGCGGCTTTCGTCATAGACCATGCCGGTCTGCTCTGCGATGGCCTGGCAGGTGGCCAAAACCGCCTCCCCATCCGCCCGGCTCAGCGCCCCCTGTCCGACGATCAGCATCGGAGCCTTCGCGTCTTTCAGGACCTGGGTAAAGGCATGTTCGCCGGAGGCAATTTCCGCCAGAGTCTGCGGGCCCGCGCCGAGGTAGTCATAGTCGTAGGTCAGATCCAGACGTTCACCGACGACGCCGATCTTGATCGGCTTGCGCATCCAGGTCTTGCGAATGCGAGCATTGACCAGAGCCGCTTCCCATCGCGGGTTTGATCCGACAATCAGCAGCGCATCGGCGCGTTCGATCCCGGCGATGGTGGTGTTGAAAATATAGCCGGCGCGGGCGCCCGCCTGAAGCTTGGTGCCGTCCTGACGGCAATCCGTATTGGGCGAGCCCAACGCCGTCATCAGCGATTTCAGCGCAAACATCGATTCTGCGTCGACCATGTCCCCCGCGATCGCGGCCATCTGCTTGCCGCTCACCTCTTTCACGTTCGAGGCGATCGTGGCGAACGCTTGATCCCAGCTTGCCGGCTTTAGCTTGCCATCGGCACCGCGCACGTAGGGTCGATCAAGCCGCTGACGCTTTAGGCCATCACAGGCGTAGCGGGTCTTGTCCGAGATCCATTCCTCGTTGATGTCCTCATGCAGCCGCGGCAGCACCCGCAGGACTTCGGAGCCGCGCGCATCGACCCGGATGTTGGAGCCGACCGCGTCCATCACGTCGACGGTCTCGGTCTTCTTCAGCTCCCAGGGGCGCGCCACGAAGGCATAGGGCTTCGAGGTCAGCGCACCCACCGGACACAGGTCGATGACATTTGCCGACAACTCGCTGTCCAGCGCCTTCTCAAGATAGGTCGTGATCTCGGCGTTCTCGCCACGGTTCAGCATGCCCATATCGGTCACGCCGGCGATCTCGGTCGAGAACCGGACACAGCGGGTGCAATGAATGCAGCGGGTCATGATGGTCTTGACCAAGGGCCCCATATGCTTGTCGGCCACCGCGCGCTTGTTCTCGGTGTAGCGCGTCGAGTGATAGCCATAGCCCATCGCCTGGTCCTGGAGATCACACTCGCCGCCCTGATCGCAGATCGGACAATCCAGCGGGTGATTGATCAGCAGGAACTCCATCGTGCCCTTCTGGGCCTTCCGGGCGAGTTCGGACTTGGTATGCACCACCTGACCGTCTCCGGCCGGAAAGGCACAGGAAGCGACCGGCTTCGGCGCCTTCTCGACCTCGACCAGACACATCCGGCAGTTTCCGGCGATGGACAGTCTGTCATGGTAACAGAACCGCGGAACCTCCGCCCCGGCGGCCTCGCAGGCCTGCAGCAGGGTGGAGCCGGCCGGAACCTCGACCTCAACTCCGTCGACCGTCAGCTTGGGCATTGTTTCTGCTCCCCTTACTCGGCTGCAACGGAGGCGGGCGTCTCGAACACCGGCGCACCCGACTTGCGGGCCGCAATGCGACGCTCCATCTCCGGACGGAAATGACGGATCAGCCCCTGGATCGGCCACGCGGCCGCATCGCCCAGCGCGCAGATCGTATGACCTTCAACCTGGCGGGTAACCTCTTCCAAGGTGTCGATCTCTTCTGGCTCGGCCTCGCCGCGCACCATGCGTTCCATGACGCGCCACATCCAGCCCGTGCCCTCCCGGCATGGCGTGCACTGCCCGCAGCTCTCGTGCTTGTAGAACGCACTCAGCCGCGCGATCGCCTTCACCACGTCGGTTTCCTTGTTCATCACGATAACCGCCGCAGTTCCCAGGCCCGACCGGACCTCGCGCAACGAGTCAAAGTCCATCAGGATGTCGTCGCAGGTTGCCTTCGGCATCAATGGAACCGAAGAGCCCCCGGGAATCACGGCCAGCAGATTGTCCCAACCGCCGATGACGCCTCCACAATGCTTCTCCAGCAGTTCCTTGAGCGGAATGCCGAGTTCTTCCTCCACATTGCAGGGATTGTTCACGTGACCCGAGATGCAGAACAGCTTGGTGCCCGTGTTCTTCGGACGACCGATGCCCGCGAACCACTCGGCCCCGCGCCGCACAATCGTCGGTGCGACCGCAATCGACTCGACATTGTTCACCGTGGTCGGACAGCCGTACAGCCCGACACCAGCCGGAAACGGTGGCTTCAGGCGCGGCTGGCCTTTCTTGCCCTCGAGGCTTTCTAAAAGGGCCGTCTCCTCGCCGCAGATATAGGCGCCGGCGCCGCGGTGCAGGAATACATCAAAGTCGTACCCGGACCCGCAGGCGTTCTTGCCGATCAAACCCGCCTCATAGGCCTCCTCGATCGCATGCTGCAGGTGCAGGGCCTCGTTATAGAACTCGCCCCGGATGTAGATATAGGCGGCCTCGGCGCGCATCGCGAAACCGGCGACCAGACACCCTTCGACGAGCTTATGGGGCTCGTGCCGGATGATTTCACGGTCCTTGCAGGTTCCCGGCTCGGATTCGTCCGCGTTCACCACGAGATAATGCGGCTTTCCGGTGTTCTGCTTGGGCATGAACGACCATTTCAGCCCGGTCGGGAAGCCCGCCCCGCCACGGCCGCGCAACCCCGACGCCTTGACGATCTCGACCACGTCTTCCGGGGTCTTCGTAAGAATGTCCTTGGTATTGGACCAGTCACCGCGTTTGCGCGCGCCTGCCAGCTTCCAATCGAACCAACCATAGAGATTGGTGAAGATACGATCCTCGTCCCTCAGCATCAGTCGTCTCCACCGACGCTCGCGGCCTGGTCCTGAAACCATGCCGGAACACCGTCCTTGTCCTTGAGAGAAACCAGCGAGGTCGGTCCATCCTTCGACATCGAGCCCTGGCGGCCCTTGACCGAACCCACAGATGGCGCCTCGCCCTTCTTCAGACTTTCGATCAGGGATACCGTGCTGTCGTAGTCCAGATCCTCGTAGAAATCGTCATTCACCTGAAGAATCGGCGCGTTGCAGCATGCCCCCAGGCACTCCACTTCCAGCAGTGTGAAGCGGCCGTCTTCGGTCCTCTGATGGTTATCGAGACCGAGCGTGTCCTTGATAGCGCGCATCATCTCGTTCGAGCCGCGCAACCAGCAGGGTGTCGTCGTACAGGCCTGCAGGTACCAGGCACCGACCGGCTCGAGATTGTACATCGTATAGAAAGTCGCAACCTCAAGGACCCTAATCCGCGCCATACCGAGCCGCGCCGCGATCACGTCGATCGCCGCCATCGGAATCCAGTTGTCGTGCTGACGCTGCGCCAGATCCAGCAGCGGCATGACGGCGCTTGCCTTCCGCGGCTCGGGATACTTGGCCAGAATCGTCGTGATCTTCGCCTCGCTCTCGGCCGAGAACTCGAAGCTCTCCGGCTGCAGGCTGTCATCGGCGATATGCTTGCCGCTCATCGGTCGATCTCTCCAAACACGATGTCGAGGGAACCGATGATCGCAACCGTATCGGCGAGCATGTGGCCCTTCGAGAGGAAATCCATCGCTGCCAGAAACGCAAAGCCCGGCGCTCGGATCTTACAGCGATACGGTTTGTTGGAGCCGTCGGAGACCAGGTACACACCAAATTCACCCTTCGGCGCCTCGACGGCCGTGTAGGTCTCGCCCTCGGGGACGTGATAGCCCTCAGTGTACAGCTTGAAGTGGTGGATCAGGGCTTCCATCGAACGCTTCATCTCGCCCCGTTTCGGAGGCGTGACTTTCTTGTCGTCCGCCTTCACCGGACCGTCCGGCATCGCCTGACAGCACTGGTGGATGATGGAGAGCGACTGACGCATCTCTTCGACCCGCACCAGATACCGGGCATAGCAATCGCCGGTCTTGCCAATCGGAACGTCGAAATCGACCGCGTCGTAGGCGTCATAGGGCTGCGACTTGCGCAGATCCCAGGGGACGCCGGACGCGCGGATCACCGGCCCGGAGAAGCCATGATCCAACGCCTCTTCCCGCGTCACGATGCCGATATCGACGGTGCGCTGCTTGAAGATCCGGTTCTCGGTCAGCAGGGTTTCCATGTCGTCGATGAAGGCCGGGAACTGATCAGCCCATGCAGCAATGTCTTCCAGCAGCCCGGCAGGCAGATCCTGATGCACCCCGCCCGGACGGAAATAGGCTGCGTGAAGACGCGCACCTGAGACCCGCTCGTAGAAGCCCATCAGTTTCTCGCGCTCCTCAAAGCCCCACAGCAGAGGGGTCATGGCGCCCACATCGAGGGCAAAGGTCGTGAGATTCAGCAGATGGTTCAGAATGCGGCCGATTTCGGCGTAGAGCACCCGGATGTATTGGCCCCGACGCGGGACCTCCAGCCCCAGAAGCTTCTCGACCGCCAGCGCATAAGCATGCTCCTGGTTCATCGGCGAGACATAGTCGAGACGGTCGAAATACGGCACCGCTTGAAGGTAGGTCTTGTACTCGATCAGCTTCTCGGTGCCCCGATGCAGCAAGCCGATATGCGGATCCGCACGTTCGACGATCTCGCCATCCATTTCCAGCACCAGTCGAAGAACCCCGTGGGCCGCCGGATGCTGCGGCCCGAAGTTCATGGTCAGCGGCTTGATCTGATTGAAGTCGATATCAGCAGCCATCACGCTTGTCCTCCGCCGGCACCGGCCGGCTCATCCGCCTTCTCGTCCCCCGGAAGCAGCGATCGCGCGCCTTCCCAAGGCGAGAGGAAGTCGAAACTCCTGAATTCCTGCACGAGCGAGACCGGCTCATACACAACCCGCTTCTGCTCGTCGTCGTACCGCACCTCGACATAGCCGGTGAGCGGAAAGTCCTTGCGCATGGGATGCCCCTCGAACCCATAGTCGGTCAGCAGGCGACGCAGATCCGGATGATCGGCGAAGAAGATCCCGTACATGTCCCAAGCCTCGCGCTCCATCCATTCCGCAGAATGGAACAGGGTCGAAGCCGAGGGAACCGGAGTGTTCTCATCGGTGACCACCTTGAGGCGACACCGGGTGTTCTGGCTGATCGAGAGCATATTGTAGACCACCTCGAACCGCTCCTCGCGCTCCGGGTAGTCGACACCACAGAGATCCATCAGGGCCTTGAACTGACACTGGCTGTCATCCCGCAGAAAGGTCAGAACCTTCAGCACGGAGCCAACCGGGCAGCGCAGCATCAGCTCCCCATTGGCGACGCCAATATCGCCCACATCCTGGGATAGGGCCGTACCGATATGCGCCGCCAGTTCACGCAGCGTTTGGGTGGTCTCGGAGTCCGTCGCGGTCGCCATTCTCGGCTGATCCTTTTCCGCTTAAGTCGTCCCGCAGCGCCTTAGCGCGCGATCGTCGAGGTGCGCTTGATCTTCTTCTGCAGCTGCAGGATACCGTACAACAGAGCCTCTGCGGTGGGCGGGCATCCCGGAACGTAGACGTCGACGGGCACAATCCGGTCGCAGCCTCGCACCACAGAATAGGAGTAATGGTAATAGCCACCACCATTGGCGCACGACCCCATGGAGATCACCCACCGGGGCTCCGCCATCTGGTCATAGACCTTGCGCAGGGCCGGAGCCATCTTGTTGGTCAGCGTGCCGGCCACGATCATCACATCCGATTGCCGCGGGCTCGGCCGGAACACCAGACCGAACCGATCGATGTCGTAGCGGCTCGCGGCGGTGTGCATCATCTCGACGGCGCAGCAGGCCAGACCAAAGGTCATCGGCCAGAGGGAGCCGGAGCGCGCCCAATTGAACAGCTTGTCCGCCTGGGCGATGACAAAGCCCTTCTCCTGGATCTCGTCACCGACCGCCCGAAGGATCGAGTCCTGATCGGTTCCCTCAGGGATCGGCGCCTTGGGGTCCATTACTCCCATTCGAGAGCTCCCTTGTTCCACTCGTAGATAAACCCGACGGTCAGCACCCCGAGAAACACCATCATCGACCAAAACCCAAAGGCCCCAACTTCCCCGAGCGAGATCGCCCACGGAAACAGGAAAGCAACTTCAAGATCGAAGATAATGAAAAGAATGGCGACCAGATAAAACCGCACATCGAACTGTCCACGGGAATCGTCGAATGCCTCGAACCCGCACTCGTAAGCCGACAGCTTTTCCGAGTCGGGTCTCTGGGTTCCGACGATCAGCGACGCGATGACCATGACTGCGGCCAGACCGATCGCGATCATCAGAAAAATCAGGATTGGCAGATACTCGGTCAGCAGCTCGGTCACCGTCCAGCTCCCAAATCTCGTCGGCACGTGCCCCGACATTCAATCGTCGCAAGTCACGTCACTATAGTGCGCCGCAACACGGACTGCAAAGTCCACGCGGTGTGTTTGAACACCGATGCGGCGTCGGATCAAGGGAAACAGCATCAGTCCGCGACAGACCGCCGCGCATTGTAGTTAAAGGCAGTTCTTGACTGAAGAAAATGGCGGGAGTGACGGGACTTGAACCCGCGGCCTCTGGCGTGACAGGCCAGCGCTCTAACCAACTGAGCTACACCCCCGCAAAGATCACGTGGCCGGCAATCCGATCCGCGACCTCCGCCGCAGCCAGACAGTGGCTCTCGGCGTCGAGGCGCGTGATTTAGCCGGTGGGAGGGTGGGTGTCAACAACCCGAAAGACGGTTTTTCATCTCAATGTCACGAACCGGCGCAACACCGTCCCATAAACCCTTGTCCTTCTCCGAACTGAAACAGGCTAGACTGGCTCCAAAGCGCAGCCGGACATACCATTCGGACGCGCCGACGTTACGAAGTGAGCCAGAAGCATGGAACAAATGTCTGCCCAGGACTATGAGCGCCTGGTCAAACTCATCGCGATGTTATCGAGTGAGAGTGATGGCGAGGTGCTTAATGCAGTTTCGGCGATCAGCCGGCTACTGAATGGCTACGGTCTCGCCTGGAGCGACCTCCTGCTGCCGCGCAAGCTCCTGCCGGTTCGCGCCAATGCGACCGAGGGTCTTGTCGAGGATCAAACAGATGGTGGCCGTCCGCCGCCGCTGAACGAGGCGACCCCGGCCATCATGTATCGTCATCTCATAGGAAGCCGGAACGTCTCGCCAGACGCCAAACGGGATGTCCGACGGCATGCCACCGCTATCAGCGAAGGCAAGGTGACACCGGCGATTCGGGGGGAGCTGCAGACCATGTACAGCTACGCAATCCTCAACGGACACAAGATCTGAGAGATGCCTTTGGTCGAACTGACGCAACGTGTGTCCGGACTCGCAGCCTTTTGCAGAATCTGCGGACCGGTTCACGGGGCCTGAGGAGGGAATTCGTGGGGATGGTGGGCGGTGACGGGATCGAACCGCCGACCCTCTGGGTGTAAACCAGATGCTCTCCCAGCTGAGCTAACCGCCCATCCGGCGCCCAGCTTGCGCTGGTGCGTCGTCAGAAATGAGAGGCGCCGACACCCCAGGTCGGATGCCGGCGCTCGCTCATAGCGAAGTCTAGGCCACTCAGTTCACGGCGTCCTTCAGACCCTTGCCCGGCTTGAACTTGGGCTGCTTGGACGCGGGAATGTTAATCTTCTCACCGGTGCGCGGGTTACGGCCTTCAGACGCCGCACGTGCGGCAACGGAGAAGGTACCGAAACCGACCAGGCGGACATCCCCACCCTTCTTCAGTGCATCGGTGATGGTATCGAAAACCGAGTCGACGGCCTTGGTGGCATCGGCCTTGGAGATGTCAGCTGCGTCTGCAACAGCGGCAACCAATTCGTTCTTGTTCACGTGAGCCCCCCAATGTGGCTGTGGCTTAGTTGATATGACAATCGCAGCGCTTTTCGTTCTGCGCATGTGGGCCGACTTTAGACGCCTGCTTTCCCACTCGTCAATCGTCAGAACGCCCCAAAAGCCTTGATTTCCGCCATTTTCCGATTCTGACAGTTAAAAACCAAACTTTTTAAATGATAAGCTAAACACCACTACCGGTTACAAGACATATTTATTGTCTCAGATCCGGTAGTGAAAGCAGGCCTTTAGCACACTTGCGCAATTTTCGAATATTTCGGACCGATCCGGCGACGAAAGCCTCCAAATCGGTCCGCTCTAACTCCCAACAATTGGGATTTAGGTCAGTGGGTGATCACACCCTCAACCGGTTCACCCTTGCTACGCGGGGGAATCGGCTCCGGCGTCCCGGTTTTATCGTTCAGCGATTCAGGATCCAAAGGAACCAACTGAGCCGTCAGGGCGTGCGAAAGAACCTCATCGACCGAGGTGACCGGAATGATCTTGAGCCCCTTCTTCACATTATCCGGGATCTCGACCAGGTCCTTCTCGTTATCCTTCGGGATCAGCACCACTTTCAGACCGCCACGGAGGGCGGCCAAGAGCTTCTCCTTCAGTCCGCCAATTGGCAGGATTCGGCCACGAAGTGTTACCTCACCGGTCATGGCCACATCCCGCCGAACCGGGATACCTGCCAGCACGGAGACGATGGAGGTGACCATGCCGACACCTGCAGAGGGGCCATCCTTCGGCGTCGCCCCCTCGGGCACGTGGACGTGCACGTCTCGTCGGTCGAAAATCTCGGGGTTTATGCCGAAGGTATAGCAGCGCGCCTTCACGATGGATTCGGCCGCCTGGACCGATTCCTTCATCACGTCACCCAACTTGCCGGTGGCGTTGACCTTACCTTTGCCGGGAACCGTCACCGATTCGATCGACAACAGTTCACCGCCAACCTCGGTCCAAGCCAGACCGGTGACGACTCCGACCATGTCGACTTCCTCGACCTCGCCGTATCGATAGCGCCGGACACCGGCGTATTTGTCGAGATTGCTGACGGTCGACTTCACCTTGTCCTTATCCGAACTCATGATCTCCTTAACCGCCTTGCGGGCCAAGTTGGCCAGTTCGCGCTCCAGGTTCCGAACCCCCGCCTCGCGGGTGTAATAGCGGATCAGATCGCGCAGCGCCTCGTCGGAAATCGACCACTCATGCTCCTTGAGGCCGTGCTCCTTGATCTGCTTTGGGATCAGGTGACGTTTTGCAATCTCGATCTTCTCGTCTTCGGTATAGCCGGACAGTCGGATGGTCTCCATACGGTCCAACAGCGGCTGCGGCATGCGCAGAGTGTTGGCCGTGGTGACGAACATCACGTCGGACAGGTCATAGTCGACCTCAAGATAGTGGTCCTGGAATGTGCTGTTCTGCTCGGGATCCAACACCTCCAGCAACGCGGAGGACGGATCGCCCCGATAGTCATTCCCAAGCTTGTCGATCTCGTCCAACAGAAACAGTGGGTTCGAGGTCTTGGCCTTCTTCATTCCCTGGATCACCTTGCCAGGCAAGGCACCGATATAGGTCCGACGGTGACCGCGGATCTCCGCCTCGTCGCGCACACCGCCAAGCGACATGCGCACGAAGTTACGGCCGGTGGCCTTGGCCATCGACTTGCCGAGGGAGGTCTTGCCCACACCCGGAGGACCGACCAGGCACAGGATCGGGCCCTTGATCTTGCCGACGCGGGCCTGGACCGCGAGGTACTCGACAATCCGCTCTTTCACCTTCTCAAGCCCGTAATGATCCGCGTTCAAGACGTTCTCTGCGTGCTCCAGGTCTTTTCGGACTTTTGACCTCTTCTTCCAGGGTATGCCGAGCATCCAGTCGAGATAGTTCCGGACCACGGTCGCTTCAGCCGACATCGGCGACATGTTGCGAAGTTTCTTCAGTTCCTGAAGCGACTTCTCCCGTGCCTCCTTGGTCAGCTTCACCTTCTGGATCTGCTCTTCCAGTTCAGCTAGGTCGTCGCGCGCCTCCTCACCTTCGCCGAGCTCCTTCTGAATGGCCTTCATCTGCTCGTTCAGATAGTACTCGCGCTGGGTCTTCTCCATCTGGCGTTTGACACGATTGCGGATCCGCTTCTCGACCTGAAGAACGCCGATCTCGCCCTCCATGAAGCCGAAAACCCGCTCCAGGCGGCCGACGACGCCGGCCGTCTCAAGCAGCTCCTGCTTCTCGGAAATCTTCAGCGCCAGATGCGATGCGATGGTATCCGCAAGTTTGGCCGGTTCTTCGATCTGATTGACCGAAACCAGGACCTCGGGTGGGATTTTCTTGTTGAGCTTGATGTACTGCTCGAACTGGGTGACCACAGCGCGGGACAGAGCTTCCTGCTCCGGCTCTTCGCCTTCGTCCTCCTCAATTTCGACGGCTTCGGCCTCAAAGAAGTTATCCGTGGTGACATACCGCGTGATTCGCGCGCGTCGCCCGCCTTCGACCAGCACCTTCACGGTGCCGTCCGGCAGCTTCAGCAACTGCAGCACGGTCCCGATGGTGCCGACATCGTAGATCTCGTCCGCCGCGGGATCATCGTCGCCCGCGTTCTTCTGGGTCACAAGCAGGATCTGCTTGTCGTCCTGCATCACGTCCTCAAGTGCACGAACGGACTTGTCGCGACCGACGAAAAGCGGAACGATCATGTGGGGGAAAACGACGATGTCACGCAGTGGCAACACGGGATAGGTCGACGGGGTAGAGATCGATTCTGGATTGCTCACGTTCACTGGCCTCTGAAAGCGCCACCCCCGATATTGAAAATACGGCGTCGCACAGGACGGGGGACGAGACCCTGCACACGTGAGTTAGGTGGCGGCCCTGAGGGCCAGGATCAAGCCCTTGGCGTAATTCCCGAAACGACCGGCAGGAACAATCGGGTGCCCCGCCGGCCAGGATCTTCTCGTCAGCTCCGCCCAGGCCCCCTGTTCGCGCCGAGTCGCGACCTAGGCTCCCTTGCCGACGTCTTCGCGGCGGTCGGAGTGAACCATCATCGGCAGCGCACCGGATTCAACCACATCGGCGTTAATGATGATCTCTTCGACATCGTCGAGACCCGGCAGATCGTACATCGGATCCAACAGGATGCTCTCCAGGATTGAGCGCAGACCGCGGGCCCCTGTCTTCCGCTCGATCGCCTTGCGCGATACCGCGCGCAGGGCATCCTCCCGGAACTCCAGTTTCACATCCTCCATCTCGAAGAGGCGCTGATACTGCTTGACCAGCGCGTTTTTCGGAACGGTCAGAATGTCGACCAGCGCATCCTCATCCAGATCCTCGAGCGTCGCCAGAACCGGCAGCCGGCCTACGAACTCCGGAATCAGGCCAAACTTCAGCAGATCCTCGGGCTCCACCTCGCGGAGCACCTCACCGGTGCGGCGATCGTCGGGCGAACGCACATCGGCTCCGAAGCCCATGGACGAGCCCTTTGAGCGATTGGAGATGATCTTCTCCAATCCGGCGAAGGCGCCGCCGCAAATGAACAGGATATTGGTGGTGTCGACCTGCAGGAACTCCTGCTGCGGATGCTTGCGGCCACCCTGCGGCGGCACGCTCGCCACCGTGCCCTCCATGATCTTGAGCAATGCCTGCTGCACGCCCTCACCGGACACATCCCGCGTGATCGACGGATTGTCGGACTTCCGACTGATCTTATCGACCTCATCGATGTAGACGATGCCGCGCTGAGCGCGTTCCACATTGTAGTCGGCTGCCTGCAGCAGCTTGAGGATGATGTTCTCCACATCCTCGCCGACATACCCCGCCTCGGTCAGCGTGGTCGCGTCCGCCATCGTGAACGGAACGTCGATGATCCGGGCAAGTGTCTGCGCGAGCAAAGTCTTGCCGCAACCGGTGGGGCCGATCAGCAGAATGTTCGATTTCGCCAATTCAACGTCATTGTTCTTCTGGCCATGCGCCAGGCGCTTGTAGTGGTTATGCACTGCAACGGACAGAATTCTCTTCGCGAACGGCTGCCCGATCACATAGTCGTCCAAGACATTCGAAATATCGCGCGGTGTCGGTACACCGTCCCGCGATTTGACGAGCGTTGTCTTGTGCTCTTCCCGGATGATGTCCATGCAGAGCTCGACGCATTCGTCGCAGATGAACACGGTCGGTCCGGCAATAAGCTTGCGGACCTCGTGCTGGCTCTTCCCACAGAACGAACAATAGAGCGTGTTCTTTGAATCGCCCCCGCCGGTTCCGGATTTGCTCATGGTCTCGGTCCTGAATCCTCTGGTTTCCCAAATGCATGTTAGCGCCGCGCTTTCGCAAGCGACAATGCCAAATGCCGATTTAATTCAACCGGTTTACCTCAGATCGCTAAAGATCGGCGGTAAATGGTTGTGAATGCCGTGAAATCGCCCTGTCACATTCTGGCGATCTCAAACTCAGATTCCCGGGCACAAATCCGAACAGGTGCGGGAGTCCGGCAGATGATTCGCCTGTAAGCCGTCCCGGACCCGGTTTCTGCACAGACTTACTCGGCACCCTCGCCGTCCGGAAGACGTTTGGAGATCACCTCGTCCACGATCCCAAAGGTCTTGGCCTCCTCGGCGGTCAGGAACCTGTCCCGATCCATCGCGGTCTCGACTTCCTCAAAACTGCGGCCGGTATGCTGTGCGTAGATCTCGTAGATCCGCTTGCGGGTGGCCAGCATCTCGTTGGTATGGATCTCGATATCGATCGCCTTGCCCTGAAACCCCGCCGACGGCTGATGGATCAGAATCTTGCCGTTCGGCAACGAAAAGCGCTTGCCCTTGGCACCAGCAACCAGCAACAGCGATCCGACAGACGAGGCCTGACCGACACAGACGGTCGCGATATCCGGGCGGATGTATTCCATGGTGTCGTAAATCGCCAGGCCGGACGTGACGTATCCACCCGGAGAGTTGATGTACATCGAGATATCCTTGGCCGGATTCTCGGCTTCAAGGAACAGCAACTGGGCACATACGACGCTGGCGACCGCATCGGTCACGGGGCCCATTACGAAAATGATCCGCTCCTTGAGCAGGCGCGAATAGATGTCGTACGCTCGCTCCCCCCGATTGGTCTGTTCGACCACCATCGGAACCAGGGCATTCATCGAGATTTCGGATTGGTGGTCCCCGAACTGGGAGATGTCGGAGGAATTGGACATCGAACTGGATCCTTCGTGCGGATTGGGCCGGGCGGATAAAGATTAGTGTCACTCAGTTAGGGCGGTAACCGTCCGAGGTCCAGCTTAGCCTGGAACCCCGGGGTGATCACCAGCCCGAGCGTTGCCAGATATGGGGAGCGGGACACGTCCCGTCACCCCCATATCGGAACAACCCTCAAACGGCCGATGATCAGTCGGTCTTGGCCTTCTTCGTGGACTTCTTCTTCGGCTTCTCTTCGGTCGACGAGTCGGTTTCAGCTGCAGCCTTTTTCTTGGTCGCCTTCTTCTTCGGCTTCTCATCGGCCTCAGCAGCAGGCTCGTCGTCGTCCGCGAACAGCTCTTCCGGTGTCACCGTCTTGTCCGTCACCTCGGCCATTTCCAGAACGAAGTCGACGATCTTGTCTTCGAACAGCGGTCCTCGGATCTGCATCAGGGCCTGCGGGTTCTGCTGGTAATACTCGAAGACGAAGCGTTCCTGGCCCGGGAACTGGGATGCCTGCTCCCGGATCTTGCCCTGGATTTCCTCCTCGGTAACGTCGATGGCGTTCTGACGTCCCAATTCCGACAACAGAAGCCCCAAGCGAACCCGACGTTCGGCGATCGTGCGGTACTCGGCCCGCTCCTCTTCGGTCAGCTTCTCGTCTTCTTCCGGCGACCCGCTGTGGTCGTGATGGTCGTGTTCATGCCCGTGATCGTGGTCGTGATCATGCGCGTCTTCGGCGGCCTTGTTCTGCTCGCCATGAGCAACGACCTGATGCACGATCCCACGGTACTCTTCTTCGACCATGCCGGCCGGCACGGCGAAGCTGTGACGATCATTCAGCTGGTCCAGCAGAGCCCGCTTCAGCTTGCCGCGGGTGGCCTCGCTGAACTCACCCTGCATCCGCTCCCGCATGGCATCCTTCAGACCTTCAAGGTTCTCGAACCCGAACCGGGTCGCGAACGCGTCGTCGATCTCGACCGGCTTGGGCTCGCGCAATTCCTTCGCGGTCACCTCAAAAATGGCCTGCTTGCCTTTCAGATTCTCAGCCGGGTACTCGTCCGGGAACGTGACCTCGACATTCTTGGTCTCGCCTACAGAGATGCCGACCAACTGCTCCTCGAATCCGGGGATAAAGCTGTTGGAGCCGAGTTCCAGGTTGTGGTCGGTGGCGGTGCCGCCTTCGAACGCCTCACCGTCGGTCCGGCCGACAAAGTCGATCACGACGATGTCGCCGGACTTGGCGGGCCGGGCTTCGCTGACCGGCTCGCTCTCCTTCTGCTGTTCAGCCATCCGCTCGATCGCCTCGGTCACCTGCTCGTCGGCGATTGCGGCAACCTCGCGCTCCAGCTTCAGCGTCGAGAAATCGATCGTGTCGATTTCCGGAAACAACTCCAGGGAGACCGTGTATTCCAGATCCTGACCCTTCTCGAACGAGACGATCTCGATCTTCGGCTGGGTCGCCGGGCGCAGGCCCCGCTCATCCAGGGTGGCCTGGGTGCTCTCGGTCACGGTCTTGTCGAGGATCTCGCCAAGAAGCGCATCGCCGTAGCGCTGACGCAGCAAGCTCGGCGGCACCTTGCCAGGGCGGAAGCCCGGGAGGTTCATTTGCGGTGCGATTTCCTTAAGCCGCGCATTCACCTGGTTGTCGATTTCGCTCGCGCTGACGACAATCTTGAATTCACGCTTCAGGTCTTCGTTCAGGGTCTCGGTCACATCCATCGTATCTATCCGGTCCAGCTCTGGCCGTTCGGTGGAGGAAATCGACCGCATTTGGTGCGGGTGGAGGGACTTGAACCCCCATGGCTTGCGCCACTGGAACCTAAATCCAGCGTGTCTACCAATTCCACCACACCCGCGGGAAGATACACCCACCCAACTAGGGAAGGCGCACTGCTATCCGACCCGACGAGGCACGTCAACCGCGCGGAACCCAGGGCCCCGTCCGGATTGCGATTTTGCCGGACACCGAGGCGGTCGACCGCCTCGGATCAGGCCTTGGCCAAGCCCTTGATGGTCGACGACATCGCCACCTGCCCGCTGTCCGAATAGGTTTCGTGATTGTTCTCGATATCGGCCAGACGGTAGAGATAATTGATCATCAGGCCGGCCGATTGCTTGATGCCTTTGGGCGACCGATCACCTTGCCAGTTCAGCCGCTCCATCCGCGCACCGTTCGCCAGATGGAAATGCGCGACCGGATCCAGTGCGGCGCCGTTTGAGCGCTTGGCCACCGAGAGATAGCGGGCGGCCAGCCGCTGCAACGGATCCTTCAGTGCCTCGCTCAAAGCGCTGTCCTGCCACCACCACTCGCGCGCCAATGCCTTGTCGATCAGAACGGTCCCCGACACACCGTCATCGTCCATGTCCAAAGCGGCCAGAAGTGCCTTGCGCTCGCTCGCGGATAGACCAACCCGAAAATCGGGATCCTCCTTGCGGGAATTGACCCACCTCATAAGGCCCGGAATTGGCGACAAGGTCGCGAAGGTCCTCAGGTTCGGCAGCTCGGCTTGCAGCAGATCAACAACCCGCTTGATCAGGAAATTCCCGAAGCTGATTCCCGCCAATCCTGTCTGCGCGTTCGAGATCGAATAGAAGATCGCACTGTCTGCCGTGCGGGGATCGGCGCGCGGAGCGGCCTCGTCCAGCAGCTCGTGGACATTGCCGGACATGCCCTGCACCAAAGCCACCTCGACGAAGATCAGCGGCTCGTTCGGCATGTTGGGATGGAAAAACGCGAAACAGCGACGGTCGTGATCCAGCCGGTTCTTGAGATCATCCCAGGATCGGATCTCGTGCACCGCCTCATACTCGATCAGTTTCTCGAGCAGGCTGGCCGGCGCGTCCCAGGTTATCTGACGCAATTCCAGAAAACCGATGTCGAACCAAGCCGCAAGCAACTCTTTAAGATCGGCGTCCAGTGCCTTGAGGCTACTTGATATTTTGGCAAACGGAAGCAGTTCGGCGCGTAGATCGACAAGAAACTTCACGCCTTCCGGCAGCGCGGTAAACCGAGTCAGAAGCCGGCGCCATTCCGGTTGCAGAGCCAATCTGAGCTTGCGTTCGGCCTCGGCCCGTGCCGGAGCCGTCTCGGCCTGCTGAAGCGCCAAAGTGGCGGCGTTGACCCGATCCGCGTCGGTTCCGAATTCGTCCGCCAGAAGCGTCAGAAAACGTTCCCGCCCGGTGTTGTTCAAAGCCAGATAGGACCGTCCCAACTCGGCCGCACGCTGACGGGCCGAGACTTCGCCTCCGCGGGCCTCCAGACAGTCATACATCTG
>JANSYC010000133.1 GCA_024742605.1 Alphaproteobacteria bacterium
CGGTCACGACGACGGCAACCACGGCTCCCCCGACGACCCCGGCCGTAATGGCCAGCGCCTGGTAGGCGTCGAAGCTCGATGTCGCCGCAGCGGGCGCCGGCGCTGCGGTCTGTGCGACGGCAGGTGACAGCGCCATTGTGGACGCGACGATACCGGCGGCAACGACTGGAATTAGGGATTTCATGAGCGTCTCCATTTTTATCGCGATTCCCCGGACGAGGGCGCCGCTTCTGATTGGGAGCGATATTCGGCAGACCCTACTCTATCACACCTGCCTCCCGGGACATTGACATGGATCAGGTACAGACATGCTGTCCATCAGGATCCGTTCAGACAGGCTCAGGTAAAGCGACCGGGGACACGCGGACGGGAATCGCTGAATGCGAGCCAGTCTGGCGCATCAGCCGTGAACTGGTGGAAGGTCGGAACGACCGCCTCCATCCGGTCGAGGCTCGCAAGCATGATCTCGACCGGACCCGACGGGCCGGTACTCTCGAATTCGAAGAACACCGTCGACCCGCAGATTGGACAGAACCGCCGCGCTCCGATCGGCGAAGTCCGGACTCGTGCCGTCATGCCGGAAGGGGCCTCAAACCGATCGCGGGGCCAGACACCCCATGCCACGAGTATCCCGCCGGTCTGCTCGCGGCACAGCCCGCAATGGCAGATCCCGGCTTTCACCGGCATGCCGCGCACGGCGTAGCGCACGCCGCCGCAAAGGCAGCCCCCTTCATGCCGGCCGTCTGACAGGTCTGCCGGGCTGGAGGCCTTATCTGGCCAGGAGGCCGGGGCGTGACCGTCCCGCCACGCGATCTGCGGATCGACATCCACCCAGGGCACCCAGGATTCGCCGTGGAGATGTTCTTTCGGAGCGATCCGGCCCGGGTCGTCCAGGCTGCCGACGGTGACGTCCAACTCGTCCGGAAGCTCCGCGTGCCGGAAGGTCAGTTTCGTGCCACAGGCGCCGCAGAAACTCCGCTCGCCCAGCGGACTGGACAGGTACGGGGCCGGAGGGGCCTTGGTCCACCGAAAGGCTGTGGCCGCGACGGTGATCCAGGAGACCATGGCCGCGCCGCTCGCCTTTCGGCACATCATGCAGTGGCAATGATCGGAATGCAGAACGGTTTTGATCTCGTAACGGATGGCGCCGCACAGGCAGCCGCCCGCGAGGGACGCCGCGCCGCTCATCAGGAGGGCCCAGCCAGGACGCACCAGACCGGCGTGTGGTCGCTGGCCTTCTCCTTGCCGCGCGGCCCGCTGTCGATACCGCTCTCGCGCAGCAGGTCGGCCGCCTGAGGGCTGAGCAGCAGGTGGTCGATCCGGACGCCGTTGTCCTTCTGCCAGGCGCCGCCCTGATAGTCCCAGAAACTGTATTTGTGAGGGGTGGTATTGAGGGCCCGGTAGGCGTCGGTATAGCCGAGCCACAGGATGGACCGGAAGGCGGCCCGCGTGTCGGGCCGGATCAGCGCGTCCCCCTCCCAGGCCGCCGGGTCGTGGACGTCCTCGTCGGTCGGGATCACGTTGTAGTCGCCGCCCAGAACAACGGGAACGTCTTCGCCGATCCACATATCGGCGCGCTCCCGCAGCCGCTTCATCCAGGCCAGTTTGTAGTCGTATTTGTCGCCGGGGGCCGGGTTGCCGTTCGGAAGATAGATCGTGGCCACGCGCACCCCGCCGGAGCCGAGCTTGCCCCCGACCGTGGCTTCCAGGTAGCGGGCCTGTTCGTCCGACTCGTCGCCGGGCAGACCTTTGGCGACATCGGTCAATCCGACTTTCGAGAGAATGGCGACGCCGTTGTAGGATTTCTGACCGTGTACCGCGCACTCGTACCCAAGCTCTTCGATCTCGAGCCGGGGAAAGCCGTCATCGACGGTCTTGATCTCTTGCAGCAGCACCACATCGGGCTCGGCGGCACGCAGCCAATCGAGCACGTTCGGCAGCCGAGCTTTGACGGAGTTGACGTTCCAGGTCGCGATTTTCATCGCCGCATCTCGTCACGGAGCGGCGGAATTGGCAAGCCTTCAGATGATCAGACCGCGAAGGAAGTTCCGCAGCCGCAGGATGAACTCGCATTCGGGTTCTCGACCGCGAAATAGGCGCCGATCAGCTCGTCCTTGAAATCAAGCTGGGCGCCGGAGAGCAGGTCAAGTGACGTGTCGTCCACCACGACCTTCACGCCGTCCCGTTCGTAAACGTGGTCGTCCTCGTTGAGCTCGGCGTCGAAGCTGAACTGATACTGAAATCCGGAGCAGCCTCCACCCAGGATCGCAACCCGCATATGGGTCGCGTTGGTGTCGTCCTGGGCCAGCAGAACCGCGATCCGCTTCGCGGCGGACGGGGTCACGCCGAAGCTTCGTGTGTCGGCGGTCTCACTCGGGCTCATCTCATTCACGGCGTATCCTCCTTAGACCGAGGCATCGGTTGGCCGAGACGGTAACACATCTTCCCGGTTTCGCTCCATTGCCGGATATGTGGACCCGCACAGCCGGCGTCAATCCCTGGGCACCGGAGGCGGGTATCGGCAGCGGATTGTTTCGCATTGCGGCAAGGAGCCTGCGCTTGTAGGTTCCGCGCCAGTCCGAAGGCGGTGTGCTGCCGCCTTCGACCCGCTCGACATGTCGCAGCGGTTCACCTGTAAGCGGGTCACAATCCATGGCCGAGACCGAGCGTTTTCAGACCCCTGCGACCAGGATTCTTCTGGCGCCCTACGCCTGTACCGCCGCACACAGCCGCGGACGTCAGGTCGACGAGGAGCAGAGTGCAGAGCGGACACCCTATCAGCGGGATCGGGACCGGATCATTCATGCCGGGGCCTTCCGGCGGCTGAAGTACAAGACCCAGGTTTTCGTCTATCACGAGGGGGATTTCTACCGCACCCGGCTCTCCCACAGCCTCGAAGTGGCGCAGATCGCGCGGACCATCGCCCGTGCCCTGGGCCTGGACGAGGATCTGGCGGAGGCTCTGGCGCTTGCCCATGATCTGGGGCATCCCCCGTTTGGGCATGCCGGTGAGGACGCGCTGCATGCGGCGATGGCACCCTATGGCGGCTTTGACCACAACGACCAGACCGTTCGCGTGCTGACCCAGCTGGAACGCAAATACCCGCGCTTCGACGGACTGAATCTGACATGGGAGACGATTGAGGGCGTGGCCAAGCACAACGGCCCGCTGACCGGCCCCCTGGCTCCGAAGTCGGGAGAGGCGGTGCCGCCGACGATTGCGGCTCTTGACCGGTCCTGGCCGCTGGAACTTGGGACCTTCGCAAGCGCCGAGGCGCAGGTGGCGGCGGTCGCCGACGATATCGCGTATAACAACCACGATGTGGATGACGGTCTGCGCGCGGGCCTGTTCGGGTTCGAGGATCTGATGGATATCCCGATGGTCGCGCCGATCCTGCGGGACATCCATGACGAGTTCGGTCCGCTCGACAACAAGCACCGGGTACACGAGGCGGTGCGGCGGCTGATCGGGCTGATGGTGGATGACCTGCTGGCGGAAAGCCGGCTCCGCCTGCAGGCGCTACGGCCGGAGGGGCCGGACCAGATCCGCCGGGCAGATCGGCCTGTGATTGGGTTCTCCGAGGCGCTGGTCGAGGGAAACCGGGTGCTGAAGACGTTCCTGTTCCGCCGGATGTACCGGCACTACAAGGTCAATCGGATGGCGACCAAGGCCAAGCGGGTGCTGTCCGATCTGTTCGAGCTGTTTCATGCCGAGCCCAATACCCTGCCGACCAGCTGGCAGTTGGGCGAGAATGAGCAGCATGGAGATGATGACGATGTCTCGCGCGCCCGGCGGGTGGCGGACTATATCGGCGGTATGACCGACCGGTTCGCGCTTGAGGAACATGGACGATTGTTCGATATGAAAGCCAAGATATAATGAATATTTTCAATATGTTTCAAGGTGATATTCTTAAGTCACTCGAAACGATGGCGGGCAGGCTTCAGGTTGAGTTGACCGGACCGCTCGACCGGGTCGCGGCGGAACCGCCGCGCGACCCGTCCCATGGCGACGTGGCGACCAATGCGGCGATGGTGCTGGCGAAGCCGATGGGGATGAAGCCGCGGGAGATCGCCGAGCCTCTGGCGGAGGTGCTGCGGGACCTGCCCTATGTCACAGACGTGCAGGTGGCGGGGCCGGGGTTCATCAACATCCGGGTGTCGGACACGCTGTGGCAGGACCATGTCCGGCTGATTCTGGAGCGCGGCATCGGGTATGGCGACGGCGAAGCGGGGGCCGGCAAGTCGGTGAATGTGGAGTATGTCTCCGCCAACCCGACCGGCCCGCTCCATGCCGCCCATGCGCGGGGGGCCGTGGTCGGCGACGCGCTCGCGGCATTGCTGGCCAAAGCCGGCTACCGGGTCACGCGGGAATACTACATCAACGATGCGGGCGCCCAGGTGGATGTGCTGGCCCGCTCGGCCTACCACCGCTATCGGGAGGTCTTGGGCGATGACATGGGGCCGGTCCCGGACGGCCAGTATCCCGGTGCCTATCTGATTGAGGTCGGCGAGGCGATCGCGGCGCGGGATGGGGACAAATGGCGCGGCTTGCCCGAAGCGGAGTGGCTGAAGCCGATCCGGAGCCTGGCGATCGAACTGATGGTGGCCGACATCAAGCGCGACCTTGAGGATATGGGCATCCGGATGGATGTCTTCAGCTCCGAACGGGCCCTGGTGCAGGCGGGGGCGGTCGACAAGGCGCTCGAATTCCTGGAGCAACGCGGCAATCTCTATACCGGCGTGCTCGATCCGCCGAAAGGCAAGGCACCCGAAGACTGGGAACCCCGTCCGCAGCTGCTGTTCCGCTCGACCGCGTTCGGCGACGATGTCGACCGGCCGCTCAAGAAGTCGGACGGCAGCTACACCTATTTCGCCAACGACATCGCCTATCACCTGGACAAGGTGCGGCGCGGCTCGCCGCTGCTGATCGACGTGCTGGGCGCCGACCATGGCGGTTACGTGAAGCGCATGAAGGCGGCGGTCTCGGCGATCACGGACCGGGAAGGCGATCTGGACGTCAAGCTCTGCCAGCTCGTCCATCTGATGGACGGCGGCAAACCCGTGAAAATGTCGAAGCGGGCCGGGACCTTCGTCACCCTGCGCGACATCATAGAGACGGTGGGCGCGGACGTGCTCCGCTTCATCATGCTGACCCGGCGGAACGATCAGACGCTTGAGTTCGACTACCAGAAGGTCATGGACAAGCATCGGGACAATCCGGTGTTCTACGTTCAGTATGCGCACGCGCGCGCCGCGTCGGTGATTCGCATGGCCGAAGAGGCGATGCCCGGTGTCGATCTCTCGGACGCGGCCCTGGCCAAGGCGCCGCTCGGCGGCTTGACCGACCCGGACGAGCTTGGTCTGATCAAGCTGATTTCCGGCTGGCCGCGTCTGGTGGAAGCGGCGGCCGAGGCGCATGAACCGCATCGGATCGCGTTCTATCTGGGGGAGGTGGCGGCCGGGTTCCACGGGTTGTGGAACAAGGGCAAGGAGAACGCGCAGTTGCGCTTCATCCTGGCGGGCGAGCCGGAGGTCACCTTGGCCCGCATGGCGATGGTCCGGGCGACCGCGACGGTGATCGCCTCCGGTTTGGCGGTGATGGGAGTTCATCCCAAGGACGAGATGCGGGACGACCTCTCGGACGGGACATCGGAACAGGAAATTGGGTGACACGTGACGGATGGCGGCTTTGAGAGGGAAGTGCTGGCATGAGCGACAGTGAGGATCGCGGTCGCCTCCGCGTGCCCGCCGAGGATCGCCCCGGACCGCCGCCGGAACTTCGCTCCGTTGGGAGCGGCCGGTCCCGGGCTCTGGGCGCATTCCTCGCGACCTTCGCGCTGGTCGCCTTCGCGGGGGTGGTCTGGTACGCGTACGATCGGGGGCTGCACGCGGGGAGCGAGAGCACCGCACCGGTCATCAGGGCGGATAGCCGGCCGGTGAAGATCCGGCCCGAACAGCCAGGCGGCATGGACATCCCGAACCAGGACAAGCTGGTTTTCGATGCCTTGCGTCCGGAAGAGGACAAGCTGCCTCGGGTCGAGCGCCTGCTTCCGCCGCCGGAAGCACCGGCACCGCCGCCGGAGATGCCGGCAATCGAGACCCCGGCCGTCGAGATCCCGGCAATCGAGACCCCTCCAATCGAGACCCCGGTCGAGCCGGCGGATACCAGGATCCCGCCGGCGCGCATCGTGACCCCGGCGCCGGCGCCCGTTATCCCGCAGCCCGATCAGACTCCGGCCCCGGAAGCGCCAGCGGAAACCCCGGCAGACTCTCCGTCGGTTACTCGGTCCGCCCCGCAGGTCGCCGAAGCCCCGGCGGTCGCCGCCGCTCCGCC
>JANSYC010000084.1 GCA_024742605.1 Alphaproteobacteria bacterium
CCAACGTGCTGACGACCCGGCTGGCTCTGAAGGATTTCGTCATCCAGGGGTCCGAGCAGGCGATCAATGTCGTGCACGACCGGCTCGACGCTGCCCTTCGACTGGCGGAAGAGACAGCTGCGCTGGATTTGACCGACGAGGAACATGCCGAGGTCGACAAGATCCTGATCAAACTGTCCACCTATGGAGCGACCTTCGATCAGGTGGTTGCGCTGCAGGCCAAGCGGAATGAGGTCGTGGCCGCTCTGGACACCATAGGCCCGGCGATGGTCAAGGATGTCGGTGCGCTGATCGAGGAGGCGGACGCCGCCTGGAACGCGGATGCCGCCAAGGCGGGCGCCTATGTGATGGAGAAGGTGCTCCAGACCCGTTTGAGCGGCAGCAAGTTCCTGCTGAACAACAAGGCGGAGGATCTGAACGAGGCGGTCGAGCGCAGCAACGCTGCGGTTGAACTGTTGCAGGCCTCGACCCTGTCCGACTTGGCCGGTACCACAAAGGTTCTCAAGGATCTCGAAGAATATGCAGTCTCTTTGCGGGAGGTGGAGGGAATCATCCTCGGCCGCAATGAGCTGATCGCCGGCACGCTCGACGTGGTCGGCCCGGAAATTGCCGATGTCATCGAGGGCATGAAGCTGGCGGCCAAGGACCGGCAGGACGCACTGGGCCCGCGCATGCAGCAGACGGCCGAGGCCTCGATCTGGATCGTGCTGACGCTGGCCGCGCTGGCGCTGCTGATCGGAGCCGCCGCCGCGTTCTTCATCGGCCGCGGGATCACCCGTCCGGTGGTGGGGCTGACCGAGGCGATGCAGAGCCTGGCTGGGGGAAATCTCGATCTCGATGTCCCGTCAACCGATGGCAGGGACGAGGTCGGCGACATGGCCCGTTCGGTGCAGGTCTTCAAGGACAACATGATCAAGGCCCGGGAGCTGGAAGCCGCCGATAAGGTTGCCCAGGAACAACGCCAGCGCCGGGCAACCGCTTTGGATACGGCGATCGACGAATTCCAGACCGCTGTCGCCGAGCGTCTGCAAGGCCTGAACACCGTGTCCGGGAAGCTGACCGGATCGGCAGATGCTCTGAGCAAGGCCTCCAATGTGACCAGCGAGCAGAGCACGATGGCCTCCTCGAACTCGGAGCAGACCTCCGCCAACGTGCAGAGTGTGTCGGCGGCTGCGGAGGAAATGGACGCCTCGTTCGCGGAGATCGTCTCCCAGGTGACGCGTGCTTCGGATTCGGTGGAAACCACCTCCGGCAAGGCTCGGGACACCTTGGTTGCGATGGAAGAGCTCAGCGCGGTGTCCGAGAGCATCGCCCAGGTGGTCGAGCTGATCAACGGGATCTCGGAACAGACCAATCTGCTGGCGCTGAATGCGACGATCGAGGCGGCTCGGGCGGGCGAGGCCGGAAAAGGCTTCGCGGTGGTGGCCTCGGAGGTCAAGTCGTTGGCCCAGCAGACCAGCAAGGCGACCGAAGAGATCGCGGCCAAGATCAACAAGGTCCAGTCCGCCTCCAGCGGTTCGGTCGAAGCCGTCCGACAGATCGCTTCGAGCATCGAGGAGATCAATCAGATCACAACCGCGATCTCGGCGGCGGTCGAGGAGCAGAAGGCGGCCACCAGTGAGATCACCCGGAACATGCAGCAGGCCTCGCAGGGAACGGACGATCTGGCGAAGAACATCGTCAACGTCCGCAAGGCGGCCGAAGACACGGCAGAATCTGTCCATCAGGTGTCGTCGGCTGCCCAGGACACCGAGGCTGAGACCGGCAAGATGAAATCGGCGGTGGATTCGTTCATCGGTCGCGTCAAGGCGGCGTAAGTCTCCGCCTTGATCCCAAACTCTTCACCCGCCGGGAGCTGTCTCCGGCGGGTGTTTTTCATTCTGAAGAGTAATGCTCAACATATTCTGGGGCATCTGCGGGAGCACTTCAGATCGTGCTCTAAGTCGCGGCAGTTATGACGTCGTTTTAGGGCGCATTTCCTCAAAGGGATTAGGTATTCCTTTCAAAATGAGATCTTCAAGAGGCCCTGGCACGCCGTGACCGACGTCGACAAAATAGCGTTCTAGCAAGTTTGCAAACCGGAATGGGCTTTTGTCCAAACTTTCCTGACGCTCAAGTTTTACAGGACTATCCACAAAAAGAAGGTGGGTCGCAGGCATGGTTGGATCAGCTCCCATCAAGGGAACTCCAACAGCCTCGCAATATCGCGCCAGGCCACTCGCAAAAACCTGGCGTGTCCTTGATAACATCGCACACGGCATCTCGGCACAGTGTCGAAATGCGGCGAGCGCGTGCGACCGCCGTTCCTCGGGAACAAAATCAAGATAGCATTGGCCAACGGGGTTTATTTTGAAGTGAGATTTCATCGTCTCGCCGACAATACGAAACACCACATGGCTTGGGTCAGTTACATCGTAGAGAATAGTGTTCGCCAGATATTTTCGAAGAATAAAGGGATCAAAATCCGCCTTCTTGGGTAAGCTGCCGTTCGAGCTTATCAATAGATCCTGATAAACAGAAACTAAATGACGCACGGTATCAGAGCTTATGAACGCGCCCAATTCAGTTAGACCGGATATAGATCCAGCAGACTTGCGACCCCAGGACATGTAAAATGTCATCCCTGAATTTTATTACGACGGTCAATTAGGCCATTGAGAACCTTATCTCTGACGATCATAACAGGTGAACGTTAAAATAAGGCAAAGGCGGAGAATTGGCACCGGTGCATAATTGGGACACGGATACCAGGTAGGCTCGGCGCCCATGCCTGATCGTCCATGTTCACCGTATTTCGATTTGTCCGCCGGAGTGGGAGATCGCGCGTTTTTTAGAGCTGGATCGGTCAATATTTTGTGCGGAAAACGTGACCCGGCGAATAAACCTTGAGGTGCCCCCCGTGATGACCGCAGGCCCTGGTTGTTCACCAGCAGCGCATCGATGCGGCTCCGCTGCCGTTCGTCCAGGGCACTGGCCAGAAGGGTCGACGCCGGTTTGCGAGCGGGCGCACGCCCGCCACTCCGACGCGTTCGAGTGTGTCGGGGCTCGGCAGAATGACCCGGTCGGCGCAAAGTGCGTGCGCGACCGTGGTCCTGACCATGAAACCTGGTCAGCGCCCGATTCCGAGGGCCGCTCCGGTGATCACCGCCACATTGCGGGATGCGAGGGCTGGATGGGTCATGTTGAGGGTCCTCTCGCTCATCGTCCGGTGACTAAAACCCGTCGCTCGATCGCCACTTGCTGACGTCCGGCATCACGAATTCGACCTGATCGCTTTCGCGCAGGGTGACCACGATATCGGTGGAGATCGAGATCCGGGGGCCGTCGGTCTGGTTGGGTTCGGTGGCGTGGTAGGTCTTGGAGGGAAACAGCACGATGTCGTCCTCCTCGGCCGGCAGGTTCACGATTTCGCTGTTCAGGATGTTGGGGGTCTTGATCAGCCCCATGTCCTGGCTGTGCGGCTCGAAGAGGCCGGCGGTGAACTCGTTCTGAGGGTCCGGCATGTGGAAGATGATGTTGCCGGAATTCGGCCCCTTCAGCGGATAATAGGCGAGCGAAATGTGACTCTGATTATGCCGGTGGCGCTGGATCTTCTGGCCCTTCTCGCTGACCGTGCCCCAGGAGCGGGTGAACTGAAACCGAAACCGGTCGGCGTCCAGGCCGAGCGCCTCGACGTATCGGCGGATGCGCAGGTGGATCGCTTTGAACATCGGCGCGAACGGCTCCTGCATGTGCAGGAATTCGTGTCCATTCCGGTCACCGGTCCAGGAGCGGCTGGCGGATTGACCGATCCGCTTACTGGCGGCGCAGGACTGGATGATGTGCTGGCCGATCTGATGCCGATACTCCGGGGGCAGGCCCAGCTTGTCCTTGAACACGGTCAGCGGAAAACAATTCAGGATTTCGGGCATGGGCGGGTTCCGACGTGGTGACACCGACAGACTAGTCGGGAGTCCGCCGCGCCATCAACCGTGCCCGCCGCCGCTGTCTTCAGCACGCAGCACGCGCCGGGTGACCAGCCGCAGGATGAGCCAGAGGCCCAGGATCACCACCGGCATCAGCACGGCAGTGGCGACGGAGGCGCTGACCGGCAGGGCGCCGGATTTTTCCAGACCGTCGAACAGGATCTTGATAAGGCTGAGCGCGTAGTAGCTGACCGCCACCACCGATAGGCCCTCGACCGTCCTCTGCAGGCGGATCGCCTGTTCCGCGCGGCGGTTCATGGATTTCAGCAGCTCGCCGTTCTGGGCTTCCAGCCGCACCTCGATCCCGGTCTGCAGCAGGCTGGAAAGCCGGTTCGCCCGGCGGGACAGGGCTTCCTGCCGGGTGGCGAAGGCCTGGCAGGTGCGCATCGCCGGGTTCACCCGCCGCATCAGGTAGCCGAACAGGTCGATGCGGCCGTCGATCTGCTCCGGTTTCAGATCGGCGAGCCGATTCTGCACCAGTTCGAAATAGGCGTTGCTGGCGGCATACCGAAAACTTGAACTGGCGACCACGTCTTCCAGCTCGGCCGACAGGGCGGAAAGTTTCTCAAGCTGGCTCTCTTCCTGGCCGTGGCTTAACTCCGATGCGAGCGCGCGCGCCACATCGGACAGGCCCCGTTCAACCTCGGCCAGGCGGGCGGAATTGGCCCGCGCGATCGGCAGCGACAGCAGCGCCAGCCGGGCGTAGGTCATGGCTTCCAGGATCCGCTGAACCAATTGTCCCACCAGCACGGAATCCAGGCTGTCGTCGGTGCGGATCATCAGCCGCTCAAACCCGTCGTCATGGGTGCGCAGATCGCTGAACACATCGGCGGGCAGGCCGTCGAGCGCGTTGGCGAACACCTCGTTGCCGCCGAACCAGCGCGACAGTCGGTTGGAGTCGATCTCCGTCGCACGATCTCCGCTGACACTGGCATGCATGGCAACCAGCACTTCGCCGAACAGGTCCCGCAGCCAATCCTTAGGCAGCAGATCCAGCACGGTCTCCTCGAACGGAGACTCGAAGGGCTCGGAGCGCTGGAAGCTGTAGCTGGAGAACTCGGTATGCCGCTCCCATTTCACCACGAACGGGCCGAGATCCGAGATGAAATGCTTCACGCCGGCCTGCGGTTCCGGCTTTCCGAAATGACGGCATAACGCGCAGAGCTGCTGGTGGTCGCGCTCACCGCCCTGCTCGCCGGTGCCGACGGCCATATGCGACAGCCGCAGCGGCGCGCGCATGGACTGGAACGGCCGCTCATGCAGCTCAAGCGTCAGCGCGTCGCGTTCCGCATGAAATTTCATCACCCGCCCCTATCACGCAAGATTTCCGAAACGATATAGGGCGATTGCCGCCGGTGCCATGTCTTCATGTGCCGAGGTTTCCGATCGTCGGAAGAGTCGCGTTATTCGGCGGCTTGGGGTGTCTGGGGGCCGGGGGAGGGAGGCGCGCCGACATGGCCGTCGATCAGGCTTTCGCCCGGTTTCACGATCGAAAAATCCACCGGCACCATTTCGAGAGCGGGGGTGTCGCCGCTCAGGGTGACGCGGGTATAGCGGGTGGCGTCCAGATCGCCGGTCTCGGGGAAGTCCTCGCGGAAATGGGCGCCCCGGCTGTCCTGGCGGGCGAGGGCGGCTTGCGCGATCACCTTCGAGACCAGGATCTGGCTCTCCAGGTTCAGCCAGTCTTGCCAGGTGAGATTGAACGCCCGGTCGCCATCTGCGAGACCGGTGACCGCGAGATCCGCCGCGATGCCATCAAGCTGCTCCTGGCCACGCCGTACGCTTGCGTCGGTGCGCAGGATGCCGACCTCATCCCACATGTCGTGCCAAAGCCGGTCCCGCAACGCGCCCAGATCGCCGGGCTTGAGGGCGAAGGGGCGCTCTGCGCGGGAGACGGCCTCGTCGATCACGTTTTTGTCGGGGTCGGTCAGCACACCCTCGCGCGCTACGAAGGCCGCCATCTCGTCACCCGCGATACCGCCGAACACGGTCGAATTCGCCACCCCGTTTCCGCCCAGCCGGTTGGCGCCATGCACACCGCCGCAATCCTCACCGGCCGCGAACAGGGCCGGCATGGCGGTGCCGGTGTCGATCTCGAACTCCACCCCGCCCATCATGTAATGGGCCGTCGGCACCACCTCGACCAGCCCGCCTGCGAGGTCGAAGCCGCAATCGGCGCAGCGGGTGACCATGCCCTTGAAGCGTTTGGCGACCTCGGCGGGTCCCAGATGGCTCATCTTGATCCAGACGCCGCCCATCGGCGTGGTTCGTCCGGCCCGCATCTCGGAATAGATCGACCGGCTGACCACATCGCGGGTGGCGCGTTCCCCGGCGGGGTCGTAGGCCGCCATGAACCGCTCGCCCTCGCCGTTGAGCAGGTGGCCACCGGCGCCGCGCAGCCCTTCTTCCAGCACCGTGCCGGTCATCCGCGTGTCCAGCCCCGCCAGCAGACCGGTCGGATGGAACTGCACCATCTCCATGTCGCGCAGCCCCAGGCCGAGCCGCAGCGCCATCGCCATGCCGTCGCAGGTCTTGTCGCCGGAGGGGGTGTGGTAGAGATACATGGTCGGCCCGCCGCCGGTCGCCAGCAGGGTCGCCTTCGCCCGCACCATCCGGTAGCCGCCTGTCCGCACATCGATCATCAGGACACTCGCCAGACGGGAGCCGTCGGCCGCCGGGATCAGGGCGAGGGCGCGATGCTCCTCCAGCCGCCGGATATGCCGCGCCCAGACCTGCTCCATCAGACGGTTGATGATCTCGATACCTGTCAGGTCGCCCTTATGAACGGTGCGGTCGAAACTCTGTCCGGCAAAGGCCTTCTGGTGCAGCGAGCCGTCCGGATTGCGGTCGAAATAGCAGCCGAGCTCGTTCTCCAACTCATGGATCCGCTCAACCGCCCCTTCCACCAGACGCCAGGCGAGGTCCTGTCGGGGCAGCCATTTGCCGCCCACGATGGTGTCCATAAAATGTCTTTCAAGGCTGTCTTCGGCGTTCAGCGCGACGTTATAGCCGCCCTGCACCATCCGGGTGCAGCCCGACTTGCCGAGCAGGCCCTTGGAGGCGACGGTCACGTCCAGATCGGGGTTTGCCTTCGCGGCATGCAGGGCTGCGAACAGACCGGCCCCGCCGGCACCGAGGATCAGGATATCTGTGTCATGGGTTTCAATCTGCATGGTCATCCCACCTGCACCAGAAAGATCACGCCGACCACCGCGGCAACCGCCGCACCCAGCGCGATCAGCCGCTTCATGCTGTCCCGCCAGGGCAGGAATTCCAGCACCAGCACCCGCAACCCCGCCATCAGATGTGCGGTCAGCAACACCACCAAGCCCCATTCGGCGATCTTGACCAGAGGGTTCTCGGTCAGAGCCAAGGCACTGTCCAATCCGGCCGCCCCGTCCAGCGCCGTGCCCAGCAGCAGGAAATGCACCGGCAGGAACAGCGCCAGCGCCACGCCCGACACGCGGTGGGCGGCGAAGGCCCAGAAGCCGGGGTGATTGCGGGCGGGCCGGAGTCTCATCCCACCACCACCGCCAGGATCGCGCGTCCGCCCAGCACGAACAGCAGAATCCCCAAACCGATCATCGCCTTGTCGACCCCCTCACCACGCCAACCGGTGTGCTCGCGGATCACGTTGCGCAGACCGATCGGGGCGTGGATCGCGGCGGCCAGCACGAAAATCCCGTAGAACGCGGCCCAGCCGATGCTGCCGCGGGTGCGGTCCAGGATCTCCGCTGCGGTAAGCCCGCCTTCGACGGCCAGCAGGATCAGGATCAGATGCACGATCACCAGCGGAGCCAGGATCATGGCGGACAGACGCTGGGCGGCGTACAGCCGAACCTCGATCATCCCGCGTCCCCCGACAGCAACCCGACAAGCGTCATGCGCTTCAATCCGGCGATCCCCCGGGTCGGGTTCAGGCCGACCGGGCAATGCTCGACGCAGGAGCCGTGGGAATGACAGCTGTGACAGCCGCCGCCTTGGCTGACCGCGTCCAGCACGGTGCGCTTTCCGCCGTCCCGTTCGTCATTCACCAGCGTCCAGGCCCGGTTGAGGGCGGCGGGACCGAGATAGTCGTCATTCCAGGCCACCACATCGCAGGCGGCGTGGCAGACCCCGCAGTTGATGCATTCGATCCCCGCATCGGCGGCCTGACGCTTGGGGCTTGATGGGCTGATTGTGGAGAGCGGGTCGCGGCGGGTTTTGGTCGGGTGGAAGCGGCCTTCCGCCGCCTGCCATTTCTCGAAGAACGGGGTCATGTCGACCGCCAGGTCCTTCAGGCGCGGCAGGTTGCGCAACGGCTCGATCCGCAGATGCCCGTCCACCGCGACCTTGCCCACATGGGTACGGCAGGTCCAGCGCGGCTTGCCGTTGACCGTCATGGCACAGGAGCCGCACACGCCGACCCGGCAGGCGAACCGGTAGGCCAGCGCCGGTTCCGCATGGCGCTGGATCCAGGTCACGATGTCCAGCACCGTCTGATTGGCGCGGTGGGGCACCGTGAAGGACTGAAAGCGTCCGTCATCCCTGCCCCGCCAGACTTCGACCGACAGGGTGCCGGTCTCGGACATGGTTTCGGCGGGGCGCTCGGTGCCGGTAACGGCCACCGCTATTCGGCGGCCTGAGCCGCAGGCGTGGCGTGCGCCTTGGCGGCGTCCTCGACCATCACGAAGGTGAAGACCTTGGAGGCGATGCGCCATTCCCCGTCGAGCTTCACAAAGTTCAGATAGTCGGTGAACAGCTTCGGCTCGATTCCGATCTGGACCTTGACCAGAGCGCAGTCCGGGCCGGCGAGGTCGATCGACAGGATCTGGTCGTAGCGGACCTGACCGTTCTCGGCAGGGCTCTTGCGGCCCTTGACCCGCTCGTAGACGGCCGGCATCGGGTCGTCGACCATCTCGCCGGTGGTGCCGGAGATCAGATGACAGTTCGGGTGGAAGACCTTCTTCAGGGTCTCGACGTCCCCGTTGTGGAAGCCGTCGAAATAGAGCTGCATGGCTTTGGTGAGTTCGGCATAGGCGGTCGACATGGCGGACCCTTCCTTGCGTTGTGTGAATGACACGGGGAGTATGACCCCGGCCCGCGCCTGATCGCAACGGGCCGCGTTTTCAGCTAGCTCGAAAGGGATGTTTCGCCATGGCCCGTTATCCGATTGATCAGATTCAAAGCTGGCACGCGCATGTCTATTTCGATGGCGAGAGCCGCGACCGGGCGGCGGCTCTCTACGAGGTGGTCCGGGAGCAGTTTCCCCAGACCGAACTCGGCCGTTTCCACGAGAAACCGGTCGGACCGCATCCGATGGGCAGCTATCAGATCCATTTCGCGCCGGAGAGTCTGATGGAGATCGTGTCCTGGTTCAGCCTGAATCGCGACGGCCTGGACGTCCTGGTCCACCCGAACACAGGCGACGCGCTGGGCGATCACCGGGACCGGGCGGTCTGGGTCGGAAAGTCCTACACGCTCGACCTGTCGATGTTGGGCTGAGAGAGCGACGTGACCGACACCGCAGCCCTGTTCACCGATGCGGTTGACCACTACGTCCAGCACCGGTTGGCCTATCCGACAGATTTGATCGACGGGCTGATCGCGCGCTTCGGGATCGGGCCGGGAACGAAGGTGATTGATGTCGGCTGCGGACCGGGACTGCTGGCGGTGCCGTTCGCCCGGACCGGTGCCGAGGTGCTGGCGATCGATCCGAACGAACCGATGTTGGAAGCCGGGCGGACAGCGGCGCGGATGGCCGCATTGCGCATCGAATTCCAGGTCCGGAAGGCGGAAGATCTGGATGCGGCCGACGGTCTCGCCCGGCTGGTCGCCTTCGGTCGCTCGTTTCATTGGACCGACCGGGCGCGGGTGCTGTCCCTGTTGGAGGAGGTGGTGGAGCCTGACGGCGGGGTCGTGGTGATTCACGAGGATCGGGATCAGAAAGCGGATACGCCGACCGGGCAGGTGATCGAAGCGATGAAGCGCGACTGGATTCCCGACGATCTGCACCGCCGCAGCCGCGCGGGCCACCAGGACATTCTGGCGGCGTCGCCTTTCTGCAAGGTCGAGCGCCTGACGGGCTCGGTCCCAAGAGTCTGGACCGCCGATCAGGTGCTGGGCCAGATGCTCTCCACGTCCTATTTCAACCCGGGCCGCCTGGGGGACCGGCGTGCGGCCTTCGAAGCCGATCTCCGCGCGCGGCTCGCGCGTCTTGCACCCGACGGTGTATTCGAAGAAGCGCTGGGATTCCTGGCTTTGGTGGCCACCAGGCCGGCTGGCTGACCCCGGCAGCGCTTCTCTCTGTCCGGTTCCGGCAGGGCCTGCAAGGCGCAGGTCATGCCCTGATGTTCGGAGTGTGGAAGCCATTCCGGCGGGCAAAATCTCAAGACGCTAGAAGACGAAATCTAACCGTTCGTTCATCAGTGGTTCAGCGAATTGGACCTATTCTCATTTCGACATGCCGGTGTCATATTACGACGTGAAGTTGCTTGAGGGCCGGGCGCCCTAGGAGATCGGGATTCCGAATGTTCGACGACCCGAATGACGTTCCGCTACGGCTGGGATTCCTGCTCATCGACAAGTTCTCGATGATGGCCTTCACGTCGGCAGTGGAGCCCTTGCGCTCGGCCAATCGTATGGCGGGCAAGACGCTCTATGAGTGGCGGATCTACAGTGTCGACGGACAACCGGTCGAGGCCAGCAACGGGATACAGATTGTTCCGCACGCCGCAATGGGCTCGGTCGAGCGGGAAAAGATTCTGGTGGTCGCCGCCGGGATCGATGTGCAGCGCTATGAAGACGACCGGGTGCTTGGTTTTCTGCGGCGCATGGCGCGGACCGGCTCGACCTTGGGGGCGCTGTGCACCGGGGCGCATTTCCTGGCCCGGGCGGGTCTTCTGGAGAATCGGCGCTGCACGATTCATTGGGAGAATTTGGGCGGGTTCACCGAGGATTTTCCCGAGATCGAGGTCTCCTCGGATCTCTACGAGATCGACCGGGACCGATTCACCTGTTCCGGCGGGACTGCAGCCCTCGACATGATGCTGCATCTGATCGGCAGACAGCACGGTCAGGCGCTGGCCAATCAGGTCTCCGAACAGTTCATCCATGACCGGATTCGGGAACCCCACGACCATCAGCGGATGGAGCTTCGGGCCCGGTTGGGGGTCAGCCATCCGAAACTGATCTCGGTGATCAGCGATATGGAGGAAAACCTCGAGGAACCGCTCACCCAGACGGAGCTCGCCGAACGCGCCGGCCTGTCGACCCGGCAGTTGGAGCGGCTGTTCCGCAAGTATCTCGGCTCGACCCCGACCCGGTACTATCTGACCCTGCGCCTGCAGCGTTCGCGGCAGTTGCTGGTGCAGACCTCGATGTCGATCCTGTCGGTGGCGCTGGCCTGTGGTTTCGTGTCGGCCAGCCATTTCTCGAAATGTTACCGGGAATGCTTCAACCGGACGCCCCGCGCCGAACGCGCGATCGGCGGGACCAGCGGAAATGGCGCACGTCAGAGCGACCTGCCCCCGGAAACGCTGGTCGCCGGACTCGCCTAGGCCCGATCACGCTCCGAACGGAAACCGCTCCACCAGGACGAAGGGGGCGTCCCGGGTGTCCTGTCGGACCAGAGATATGGCGTCGATTGGAGCCGGACGCGCCGTGACGTCGGCGGTCAGCGGTTCCAGTGCCGCGATCACCGCCGCCCGGTCCGGCCCATCGGGCAGCCGCTTGCTCAACGTCATGTGAAAGCGGAACTCCTCCATCACATAGGGATAGCCCCAGCGTTGCAGCAGGGTGTCCTGCTGGGAGGACAGGTTCGCCTTCCGGCGCCGCTCCAGGTCCCGGTCGGACAGGGCCGCGCGAAAGGGTTCGAACTCCCGCACGCAGACGGCGGCCAGCTCTGTCATCCTGTGGTCGGACGGCGCCATCATCAGGGCGAGGAATCCGCCGAGATCGCGTAAAGCCAGCCCGACCTCGAAGGCAGCCAGGCTTGCAGCTCTGCTGCGCATCGCGTCCCGAAGGTCGTCCTCGCTATGTCCGGGTTTCAGGTGAAACGGCGCCTTCAGGGTCGCATGGAAGCCGTAGTTGCGGGCGCTTTCGGTGATCTCCGCCAAGGTCTCGGGAGCGAGCCCGGTGACGCTCGGCTGCGCCAGGGCCTTCCCGGTAGCGCAATCCCGGCCGAGCCAACGGGCCCCGAACAGGGCGAGCGGGGAGCCGGGCTCCGGCAGAAAATATATCGCATAGCGCGGGTCGCGGGTGTCCGGGCTGTCCGGAAACGGAGGGAAGACCGCCATGCTTGGCTCTCCATAAAAATGTAACCGGTTGGCCCCTGGAAGGCCCGGCCGAATTGCCGTAAGTCGACGTCCCGCGTTATCGCATGCCCGATCCGGTCGATGAAGGGTATTGGAGGATTCCATCGTGAGCATCATCACCATTGTGAACGGCCGTGTGCTGCCGAAGACCGGAGGTCTGGTGGAGACCTCGATCACCATTGAGGACGGGCGCATCGCCGAGATCGGCGGCCCGTCGCGAGGGCGGGAGGTGGACGCGTCCGGACAGCTTGTGCTGCCCGGGGTGATCGACCTTCACGGAGATGCGTTCGAACGGCAGATCATGCCGCGGCCCGGTGTGCATTTCCCGATGGATCTCGCGCTGCGGGACACGGATGCGCAAATGATCGCCAACGGAATCACCACCGCCTATCACGGTGTGACCTACAGCTGGGAGCCGGGGCTGCGGGGTGCGGAGTCGACCCGGGCCCTGAAGGCGGCGATCGCGCAAACGCGGCCCTTCCTGTCGGTCGACACCCGGTTCCATTTGCGGCACGAGACCCACAATCTGCCGGCGGAAGACGAGGTGGCCGAATGGCTGCGCGACGGTACGGTCGATCTGCTGGCGTTCAACGACCATTCCGACATGATTCTCGACCGTATCCTAAATCAGGGAAAATCCACCGCAGTCCATACCGCGCGCACCGGCCTGACCCACGAGGCGTTCATGGATCTTCTACACGAGATCGTGGCGCGCAAGCCGGATGTTCCGGGCTCGATCGCCCGGCTGGCCGCGATTGCGCACCGGCACGGGGTTCCGATCGCAAGCCATGATGACTGCACACCAGAAGTGCGGCGCGCCTATCACGACCTGGAAGCCCGGATCGCCGAGTTTCCCATGAACACACCGACGGCCGAGACTGCGGTGGCCCTGGGCGACCCGGTGATCTGCGGGGCACCGAACGTGGTCCGGGGCGGAAGTCATCTGGGTGCGGAGGGCATATCGGCGGCAGTCGAAGTGCGCGAGGGGCGATGCTCGATCCTGGTCTCCGACTACTACTATCCGGCCTTGGCGCAGGCCCCGTTCCGTCTGGCATCGGATGGGGACTTGGCATTCGAGGACGCCTGGCGTCTGGTCTCGACCAATCCGGCCAAGGCGGCGGGGCTTGCCGATCGAGGAGCGCTGGAACGGGGGGCGCGGGCGGATCTTGTGCTGATGGCCCCGCCGGCCCATGGAGGCGCGGCCACCATCAGCCTGGCCCTTGTCGCTGGGCGCCCGGCTTTCAATCGGCTCGATTGGGCGGCCTTCGCCTGACTGTCGGTGTCGAGTCTTGGCCAGGGCCGCAGGACCCGTTCCGGCAGGCAGTAAATCCGGTCAGCCCAAACGAAACCGTGCCGCATCGGAGGGCATCGCCGTCCTTACTCGGTCCGGTCCGCTCGATGTGATCGGTTCGCCCCGGTTGAAAGCCAGGCGCTGTTGCACCTTCAACAGAGCGAGGAACTGCTCTTCCGGCAACGGCGGTGCGAGCAGAAAACCTTGAATCATGGTGCAGCCGATACCCCTCAGGAACTCCAGCTGTTCGGTGGTCTCGACCCCTTCCGCGACAGTCTGAAATCCGAGAGTGCTTGCCAGATCCACAATGGATCTGGTGATGGCGCAGTCCTCTCGACTGTTCGGAAGGCCCATCACGAAACTCCGATCAATTTTCAGAGTGCTCAATGGAACACGCTTCAACATGCTGAGTGAGGAATAGCCCGTTCCGAAATCATCGATCGAAAGACCGACTCCAAGAGCCCTTAGACGACGCATCGTCTCAATCGAGGTTGATGCGTTGAGCATCAGAACCGTCTCCGTCAGTTCAAGCTCGACCGCATTCGGTTCGCATCCGCTCCGGAGGACCGCATCTTTTACGACCTCGAAAAACCCCGGTCGCTCGAACTGCCGAAAGGAGATGTTGATCGCAACCGAAGGCACGTGCCGCAGGCCGGTATTGCTGAACCAGCGATGACGTGCCGCCATTGCCTCCCGCAGAACCCAGTCGCCGAGGGCGACGATCATCCCGATGTCTTCCGCGATCGGAATGAAGGTGGCGGGAGAGACGAAGCCCCGCTCCGGATGATGCCACCGCAGCAGCGCTTCCGCGCCGACGACGGTGACACCGTCGCTCAGGAACTTGGGTTGGTAGTAAAGCTCGAATTCCTGTCGATCCAATGCGTCCCGAAGGTCCTGCTCGAACTTCAGGCGCTCGCTCGGGGAGCCTTCATCGACGTTCGGCGGGACACTCACGCCGTCGCCACCCCGGCGTTTGACCAGAGTCATGGCGGCGGTCGCGTGCCGGATCAGAGACTCGGCGAGGTCGCCATGTCGCCCGGCCAATGCGACGCCAAGACTGGCCGTCAGCCGTAGGGATATACCCGACCGATGGATCGGATTGCGCAAGCTGGTCCGCAGGCGTTCGCAGATCTCGCTTGCGATCACCGGGCTGGCAACCTGACTGAGGAGAATGATGAACTCATCCCCGCCGATCCGTCCGACGATATCATCGGTCCGGACAATTTCACGAATGCGCTGGGTAACGAGCGCGAGCACCTCATCTCCGAAGACGTGGCCATAGCTGTCGTTGACCAGGCGAAAATTATCGATGTTCAAGACAACCAATGCGGTCTGAGGCTTCTCGTCCTCCAGGAGACGCGCCTCAAGTGCCTGTCGGATCGGCTCATGCCCATAGGCACCGGTGAGACGATCGAGTGGCTGTCCGTCAAGGGTCATCTTTTCTCTTTGCTGCTCCGTCATGATCCGGCGTCCTGACGATTCAAGAAGCGCCGGAAGGCGTCACCTGGATACACCGCCGGATGGACCGAATGTTCGTCAATCGCTTGCCGCATAACCAAGTCACCTCCGATGCGACCGACCTTCTGTGTCGATCCTGCACCGCTGGAACCTAGCGCCGATGTGTTAACGCCAGCTTACTGTCAGTAGATTAGATACCCGGGCTGGCCGTCGGGTCGTCAGTCTCCGGCCGGACGGCGACTCTCGCGTCCGTGCGAGGCGCCGGACTCCTTCGACTCTTCAGTTTGTTCGACGTGATCGGATTCCTCTGCGTCGTGGGCGAACAGCCCCATCAGATGTTCCAGCGAATCCCGTGTCGATTGGATCATCGCGGCTTCGTCCCGATGGATTCGATACTGCTCCTCCATCAAGGCTTCGTCGTAGTCTCGGAAATGGGAGATGATCTGATCGGCCTTGTGATTGGAAATGCCCAGTCCGCCGTAGACAACCCGGGCCAACATCAGGCTGGAATGGAACGATTCCCGGACCACCGAGTCCACGCCGATTTCCATCAGTTCGTAGGCGTGGATCCGGTCATAAGCCCGGGTGTAAATCTTCAGATGCGGGAAATGCATGCGCGCGACCTTGGCAATTTCGGTGGCCCGGGCCTTGTCGTCGACGGTGATGACCAGGATCTCGGCCCGTCCGGCATGCGCCGCTTCCAAAATAAGCAGGCGGTGCGCTTCGCCGAAATAGGCTTCATTGCCGAACCTGCGCGCCACCTCGACACGGCTGTTGTCGCTGTCCAGGGCGACGAACTTGATGTGCCGCATCGCCAATGTGCGGGCCACGATCTGACCCATGCGGCCAAAACCCGCAATGATCACGCGGGGGGCGTGATCCTCGGGAATGTCCGGGGCCTCGGCCAGTTGCGGCTTCTGATTCCGGTCGCCGAGCCAAGCCGCCAAATGGAGCGACAGCGGGGTCAGGGCCATGGTGACGGCGACCACCAGGATCAGGAAATCCTTCAACTCCGATCCGATCGCGCCGACGGCAATGGCGGCGCCGAACAGCACGAAGGCGAACTCCCCGCCTTGCGGCAGCACGCCGGCGAGCGACAGAGACGCTTTCCACCGCAATCTGGACAATCTGCCCAGCACCAGCAGCACGAGCGCCTTCAGCGTCATCAGTCCGACCGCCGAGGCCAAGACCAAGACCGGCGCCGCCGCCAGCAAGGTCAAATTGACCGACATGCCGACAGCCATGAAGAACAGCCCGAGCAGCAGGCCCTTGAACGGTTCGATGTCCGCTTCCAAGCGGTGACGATACTCGGTGTCGGCCAAGAGGACCCCGCCCAGAAAGGCACCCAATGCCATCGACAGGCCAATCGCTTCCATCATCAACGCCATTCCCAGGACCACCAGGAGACCTGCGGCGGTGAACAATTCGCTCGCACCCGCCTGCGCGGCGGCGCGCAGCAGCGGGCGAAGAACAAACCGGCCGCCGATCGCGATCGCGGTCACAACCGAGACCGAGATCACCAAACTCCCCCAATCGGTGGCGACGGCTTGCTC
>JANSYC010000174.1 GCA_024742605.1 Alphaproteobacteria bacterium
CGGGGCCAGGAACTGCATCGGGGCCGGGTCGGACGCGGTCGCCGCAACGACGATCGTGTAGTCCAAGGCACCGTTTTCCTCGAGCGTCTTCACGATCTGGGCGACCGTGGAACGCTTCTGGCCGACGGCGACATAGATGCAGTAGAGCTTGGCGCTCTCATCATCGCCTTCGTTGATGGCTTTCTGGTTCAGGATGGTGTCCAGCGCAATCGCGGTCTTGCCGGTCTGGCGGTCACCAATGATCAGTTCGCGCTGGCCACGGCCAACCGGGATCATGGCGTCGATCGCCTTGATGCCCGTCGCCATCGGCTCGTGCACGGATTTCCGCGGGATGATGCCCGGGGCTTTCACGTCAACGCGGCGGCGCTCGGCGACATCGGTCAGCGGACCCTTGCCGTCGATCGGCTCACCCAGACCGTCCACGACACGACCCAGCAGGCCCTTGCCGACGGAGGTGTCCACGATGGAACCCAGGCGCTTGACGGTGTCGCCTTCCTTGATGCCCCGGTCATCGCCGAAGATCACGCAGCCGACATTGTCGCGCTCGAGGTTCAGGGCCATGCCCTTGATGCCGCCCGGGAACTCGACGAGCTCACCGGCCTTCACCTCATCGAGGCCATAGACACGGGCAATACCGTCACCGACGGACAGCACGCTACCAACGTCCGAAACTTTCGCTTCGGAGCCGTAATTCTTGATTTGATCCTTGAGGATCGCAGAGATTTCTGCGGCACGGATGTCCATGGACCTAGGCCTCTTTCATCGCGGTCTTCATCCCATCCAGCTTGGTGCGGAGGGAGGAGTCGAACATGCGGGAGCCGACCTTCACGATCAGCCCGCCCATCAATTCAGGCCGCACATCCGTGCGGACCTCGATTTCGCGCCCGAAGGCACCCTTCAGCGAAGCCGCCAGGGCCTCGGTCTGTTTCTTGGTCAGCGGGGCAGCCGTCTGCACATCCGCCGTCACCACACCCCGGTCGGCTGCGGCCAGGGCGGCGTAAACGCTCGCAACCTTGCCCAGATCACCGGCGCGACCATTGCGCGCGGCAACACCGAAAGTGTTGAGGGTCAATTCATTGAACTTGGCTTTCTCCGCCAGCGCCTTCAGGACAGAAACCTTGTCCTCGGCAGCATGAAGCGGCGAAGCCAGCGCCCCGGCCAGTTCGGGGGAGGAATCGAGCATCGCGCGGAAGGCCGAAAGGTCAGCCTCCACCGCATCTGCGGCGCCCGAAGATTTGGCCAGCTCGAACAGGGCGGTCGCATAGCGACCGGCTGCGTGGGCTGTCATGGCGTCTGCACCGGTGTTCACCGTGACGTCACTCTCTAGTTGGATCGGCACCTGGGCTCATCGGGACGATGCAAGTGCTTGTTATTCAACGACTAAAATAAACCCGAATTTTGTGCTGCGGCGCACGCCCCTCAAGGTTCGGCGCTGCGATAGCACAGGGGGCAGCGGGCAGCAAGCCAGATAGGCGGGCGGATTCAGCGCACGGACCAATCGCGGAGCACCCGGCCCGGGTGCCGCGACCACTAAAGCACATTTGACTTATAACATTTTAGATAATAACAAACAGATCATAAGGAGAGCGCCATGCCCGCCACCGCCCGCGACATCCGCCGCCACGACCAGCCCGCCCTCGCCGTCGATCTCGTCATCATGACGATCGAGAAAGGCCTCATCCTCACCCTTCTCCAGAAGCGCGAGGATGCCGGCAAGGTTGGCGGAACCCATGGCCTGCCCGGCAGCATTCTCCACATCGATGAAACCCTGGACCAATGCGCCCATCGCATCCTGCGTACCAAGGTCGGCATTGACGACGCCTTCTTCGAGCAATTGCGCACCTTCAGCGCCCTGGAGCGCGATCCGCGCGGCCGCGTCGTCTCGGTCGCCTATTTCGCCCTGGTCCCGCACGAGATCTTTCATCGCGCCGTCAAATCCCACCATTCGCTAGAAACAGGCGTCGTCCAATATCTCGGCCTGGACGATGAAGGCCCCGCTGCGGCCATCCGCACCCTCAAGGATGTGCCGATCCGCATGGCCTTCGACCATGGCCGCATCATCGCCACCACGATCCAGCGCCTGCGCGGCAAGTTGGACTATTCCGGAGTCGGCTTCGAACTCCTGCCCGCCCAGTTCACCCTGCGCGACCTGCAGGACATCCACGAGACCCTGCTCGCGGAAACCC
>JANSYC010000086.1 GCA_024742605.1 Alphaproteobacteria bacterium
GGACCCGCTTGACCCACAGCATCCAGGCGCCGGGGCGGGGCATCGCCCGCGCCAGACCCGGTGCCGCGGCGACCGCCAGATAAGGCAGTCCAAGCCCCAGACCCATGGCGCCGAAGACCGCGAGAATCTCGACCGGGCCGCGGGCCAGGGCGAAGCCGAGAGCGGTGCCGACGAACGGCGCGCTGCAGGGTGTCGCCAGCAGGGTCGCCAGCATTCCGGTTCCGAAATGTTTTGCCAGCCCCTGCCGATGATCGGAGCGGCCCACGTCACCCTCGCCCAGACGCGCCAGGACCCGGGGCAGCGGGACCTCGAACCCGCCCGCCAGATTGGCCGCGAAAACCGTCACCAGGGCCGCCATCAGGGCCAGAAACACCGGCTGCTGGAACTGGATGCCCCAGCCGACCGCCACGCCTCCGGCCTTCAACCCGATGGCCGCCGCCGCCAACAGGAGGAAACTCACCACGATCCCGGCGGCCGACGCCAGGAAGCCCGCGCGGATCACGGCCCGGTCCGCCCCGCCATAGCTGACCACCCCCAGCAGCTTGAGCGACAGGACCGGGAGCACGCAGGGCATCAGATTGAGGATCAGACCGCCGAGCACCGACAGTCCGAGAATCCAGAGCAAGGTTCCGGCCCCCGCCCCGGCCCGGGCCGCCGAGGTCGCGGCCCCGGTCTCGCCCACGATCACCGCGCGTTCGACGAACCGGTCCCCGTCCACCAGGGTCAGGGTCAGCGGCGCGCCCTCCAGACGGGCCTCCCCCGTCACGCCCACCGGAACCCGCAGCAGAACGGTGCCGTCCTGGTCGGTCGCCACCTGCTCGGGTCTGCCGAAGGACAGACCGGGTCCCGCCTCCGGGAACACATCAAGGGCCTCGAACGGCACCGCCGACCGCACCAGCAGTTCGAGCGTCGGATGGGCCGGATCCCCGACCGCGCTGGCGCTGGCGACGGTCATATCGATCCCGGACAGATCCGCCGGCACCCGGGACTGCCAGCGTCCGATCAGCTGGGTGAACGGGGTCGCCCCGGCCTCGCCGTTCGGCAGATCCAGGCTCAGATCGGCGGTCAGCGGCACGCAGATCTCGGCGCAGGCGAGCGCGTTGACTTCCGCCGTAACCGTCAGCGGCGCGCCGGGCTCCGACAGGGTGACGTCGATCGGATAGACCACCTGATCCTTGTAGCCGTAGCTCTCCAGCCCGAAGATCGAGAACCGGCCGGGCACCGGAAAGCGCATCTGGGTGCGGTCCAGATTGCCGGAGCCGTCCCAGTTCACCTCCGGCGGATAGCCCGCATCGCCGGGCGCGCGCCAATAGACCTTCCACCCCTCGGCCAGACGGAACTCCAGACCCAGCGGCACGGTCTGGCGCCCCCCGGTGCCCGCCACAGCCGAGACCAGGCGGACATCCGCGAACTCGGTCCGCACCCAGTCCGAACTGGCGGTATCGGCCTGGGCCGGTGGGATCTGGGCCAGGACCGGCGCCAGAACGGCGCAGGCCAGAGCGAACCGGGCCGACAGGAGTCCGCGGCGGAGCGATCGCAGGAAACGCGCGTGCAAGCTATTCATCCGGGCAGCTTCATTGAAACAGGCCTCAGGTCAATGGTAGGCTTTCCGCTCAATATAGGAGCGATTGGGGCGACCGTTGCTCACGATTGCGGGAATGACCCGCGACAGGGAGTCGCCGATGGGCCCAGACCACATAGATGACGCCGGCCAGAGCGACGATCCCGACGGCCACGAGCGGGAGGAGCGGGTCGGCTATCTGACCGGCCAACTGCTGATCGCCATGCCGGCGATGCGGGATCCGCGGTTCACCCGCACCGTGATCTATGTCTGCGCCCATAACGAAGAGGGCGCCATGGGAATCGTGGTGAACCGGCTGATCGGCTCGATCTCCTTCCAGGACCTTATGGAGCAGCTGGAACTGGACCCGGACCGGATTCCCGAGACCCGGGTGCCGTCGATCCATTTCGGCGGCCCGGTCGAGACCGGACGCGGCTTCGTGCTGCACACGACCGATTATCTGGTCCCGGACAGTATGCAGCTGAGCGAGAGCCTGGCCCTGACCGCGACCGTCGACATCCTGCGCGACATCTCCGAAGGGGCCGGGCCGGACCGGCGGCTGCTGGCGCTCGGCTATGCCGGCTGGGGGCCTGGACAGCTGGATAACGAGCTGCAGGAGAATGCCTGGCTCTCGGTCGACAGCGACCCCGAGATCCTGTTCGACAAGGTCCTGGACGACAAATGGGACCGGGCGCTGGCGAAGATCGGCATCAGCCCCAGCCTGCTTTCGACCGAGGCCGGCCACGCCTGAACCGCCGGCCGCCGCTCCCTGTCGAACCGATCCGGAATGACTGCGTTCCGATCCCGGCACTTTCCTTTGCCGACCGGCGACGCTACACAGCGCGCTTTCGTCAACACGTCGGGAGCCGCCGCCATGGACCTGTCCGGGTTCGATCTGATGCATTACCTGCCGTCGATGATCCTGCTGCTGTGCACGGGAGCGGTCGCGGGACTGCTGGCGGGCATGCTGGGGGTCGGCGGCGGAATCGTCATCGTGCCGGTGCTGTTCAACCTGTTCGGTATCCTGGCCCTGCCCGACCAGTCGGCCATGCATGTGGCGGTCGGCACCTCGCTCGCCACCATCGTGCCGACCTCGATCGCCTCCATGCGCTCCCATTTCAAGCGCGGATCGGTGGACATGGACCTGCTGAAGCTCTGGGCGATTCCGGTCTTCGTCGGCTCGGCCCTCGGCGCCCTGATCTCGGCCTATGTCAGCGGCGTGGTCCTGAGCACGGTGTTCGCGGTGATCGCCACCCTGGTCTCCCTCAACATGATCAGCCGCGACGGGCTGAAGGTCGCCGACACCCTGCCGACCGGCAAGGCGGCGAACGGCGGCCTGGCCTTCGGGATCGGGACCTTCTCGGCGATGATGGGGATCGGCGGCGGCACCCTGACGGTGCCCACCCTCTCGGCCTTCAACTACGACATCCGCAAGGCGGTCGGCACCGCGTCGGCCATCGGTCTGGCGATCTCGATTCCCGGCGCCATCGGCTTCATCTGGTCCGGCCAGGGGGCGGCGGACCTGCCGCCGCTGTCGTTCGGCTACGTCAATCTGGTGGGCTTCCTGCTGATCTTCCCGGCGACCGTGCTGACCGCCCCGATCGGCGCCCGGATCGCCCACAGCATCAACCGGGTCTGGCTGCGCCGCTGCTTCGCGCTGTTCCTGGGTGCGACGGCGATCCGCATGTTCCTGCGCCTGATCGAAACCCTGTGATCTTGCCGTGACCTCCGGCAACACAGTGCTGAGCTCGATCAACGAACCGGATGGCGGGCGCTGCGTCGATGTCTTCCGGCGCCCGGACGGCAGCTTCGGGTTCGACGAGTTCCGTCGCGATGTGGAGGATCCGAGCGGCTGGTTCCGGATCGGCTTCCACGGCGACCGGGTTTTTCAGACCGAAGAGGCGGCGACAGAGGCCGCCCGGATCGCGGTGCCCTGGTTTCGCGACCGCATTAGCGGGTAGCATCCCCCAAGACCGCAAACACCGGGAAGGACTTCGAACCATGAGCGACCCACAGACGAACCGGCCGACGGTCGGGGTGATCGGCCTCGGCTCCATGGGCATGGGGGTCGCCAAGACCCTGGCCAAGGCAGGCTTCACCGTCTGGGGCTCCGACGTGAGGGCGTCCGCGCTTGAGGAGCTGCGGGCCGCCGGCGGCCACGGCGCGATGACCCCGGCGGAGTTGGGCGAACATGCCGATGTGGTGATCGTGCTGGTGGTCAACGCCGCGCAGACCGAAACCGTGCTGTTCGGGGAGGCCGGGGCCGCCGGAACCCTGGCCGAAGGGGCCGTTGTCATTGCCAGCGCCACGGTGCCCGCCGACACCGCCATCGGCTTCGGAAAACGGCTGGAGGCGCAGGGCATCCACATGATCGACGGGCCGGTCTCAGGCGGCGCGCTGGGCGCGAATGCGGGGCAGCTCTCGATCATGGCCAGCGGCCCGGACGTCGCCTTCCAGACGGCGCAGCCGGTGCTGGACGCGATCTCCAAGATCGTCTACCGGCTGGGCGACGAGCACGGCATCGGCTCCACCGTGAAGACCATCAACCAGCTGCTGGCGGGGGTGCACATCGCGGCGGCCGCCGAGGCGATGGCGCTCGGCATGCGGGCCGGGGTGGACCCGAAGGTCCTGTTCGAGGTGATCTCCAATTCCGCCGGGGCGTCCTGGATGTTCAACGACCGGGTGCCCCATGTGCTGGAGGGCGATTTCTCGCCGCGCAGCGCGGTCGACATCTTCGTCAAGGATCTCGGAATCGTGCTCGATACCGGCCTCCGGCTGACCTTCCCGCTGCCGCTCTCCGCCTCGGCCCACCAGCAGTTCCTGGCCGCCGGCGCCGCCGGGCTCGGCCGCGAGGACGACATCGCGGTGATCAAGGTGTTCCAGATGCTCTCGGGCTTCGAGCTGCCGAAGCCCGGCAACGATGCGTGAGGGCCGTCCCGCCAGCGCTCCGTCCTAGAACAGACACCCGACCCCGTAGCACTCCATGTCGAGGAGTTGGGTCGCGACCAGCCAGCCGATGCCGTCGAGAATCAGCATCAGCAGGGTGATCGGCAGTCCGATATAGAGCGCGGCGTAGAGCACCGCCCGGCCGGTCCAGCGCCGGGCGGGCACCAGATGACCGTGAATCCGGATCGGTCTCTTGAACAAGGTCGCCATGGGCCCGACAGTAGCGGCCACGGTCCCGAGGTTCCAGAGCACGATCAACGTATTTGGAATCGTACTCTACCTGTATGATAAGAGACGGATTCATGGTCAATATGCGCGCATCGGCGATGAGCGCAGGTTGACCGACCCGGCTCCGGAGGTACGACGCGCGCGTGGCACGCCTTCCCAAATCCCTGAAACGCGGCTCCGACGAGGGAATCCTGATCCACGGCACGCCGGGCGGCGCGGCCGAGGGGGTGCGGCTGTTCTGGGACGGGGTGGACGAGCGCGGCTGGAGCCGGCTGCTGGACCGGGCGGAGCGGGTGCCGCTGGAGCAGGCCTGGTTCTTCGGGGACGCCCTGCAGGGGCTTTCCGCCTACAAGCCGCGCCGGGCGATCTTTCTGATCGGCGACCGGCCGGTGGCGCTGGCGCAATGCTTTGAATGGTCGATCCTGGGGGCGGCCCGGATCGTCAAACTGACCCGGGGACCGGTCTATCTCGAGCCCCTGGACCCGACACAGAAACGGGCGATCTATCGGCTACTGGCCGAGCGCTGGCCGACCCGCGGCCTGAACTGGTTCTTCCTGATGCCGGAGGAGGCCGACGGGGAGTGTATCTCCGGGCTCGGCAAAGGCCGGACCGCGACCGGATACGGCACCATCTGGCTGGATCTGTCGGTCGGGCCCGACGCCCTGCGGGCCGGTCTGCACCAGAAATGGCGCAACCAGCTCCGCCGCGGCGAGCGCTCGAAGCTGCGGGTGCGTGCGGCCCAGGGCGGGGCGTCGCTGGAATGGGTGCTGGACCGGCACGACGCGCACCGGAAGCGGGGGCGCCTGTCCGCACCGACCGGGGCCTTCGCGGCCCTGCTCTGCGTGATGACGGCGCGCAGCAAGGACATTCTGGTGCTGACGGCGGAGGACGGCTCGGAGCCGGTGGCCGGAGTCCTGTTCCTGCGCCACGGGTCGACCGCGACCTATTACATCTCCTGGACCTCCCCGATCGGCCGGCGGGAGCAGGCGCACAATCTGCTGGTCTGGCGTGCGATCGAGGCCCTGGCCGCGGACGGCGTCCGTTGGATCGATCTGGGCGGGATCGACGCCTCGATGGCCGGGGTCAGCCGCTTCAAGCTGGGGATCGGCGGCACGCCCGTGACCCTGCCGGGAACCTGGCTCTGACGCCGGACCCTCAGCGGCCCCGGCCGGAATCCGTCACCCGTTGAGATCCCGGAGCCGGTAGAGCGCGTCGAGGGCCTGCCTCGGGGTCATCTCGTCCGGATTGACCTCGCTGAGCGCCAGTTCGACCGCGCTCGGCGGTCTCTCCTCCGTGCCGGCCGCTCCCGCCCCGACCGCTCCGCCGGCGCGCGGGCGTGCGGCGCTGAACAGCGGCAGATCGTCGACCAGATCCTTGATCGCCGGCCCAGACGGGTCCTTGTCGGTGCCGGCCCCCCGCTCCAGACGTTCCAGAACCTGGGTGGCGCGGGCGATCACCGGCCCCGGCAATCCGGCCAGCTTGGCCACGTGAATCCCGTAGGACCGGTCGGCCGCCCCGGCGATCACCTCGTGCAGGAACACCACGTCGCCCTGCCATTCCTTGACCGCCATCGAATGGCAGCTCAGCGCGTCCAGCCGCTCCGCCAGCGCCGTCAGCTCGTGATAATGGGTGGCGAACAGCGCCCGGCAGCGATTGGATTCGTGCAGGTTCTCGACCGTCGCCCAGGCGATCGACAGGCCGTCATAGGTGGCCGTGCCCCGGCCGATCTCGTCCAGGATCACCAGCGCGCGCGGCCCCGCCTGGTTCAGAATCGCGGCGGTCTCGACCATTTCGACCATGAAGGTCGAGCGGCCCCGCGCCAGATCGTCGGCCGCCCCGACCCGGCTGAACAGCCGGTCGACCACCCCGATGCGGGCCCGGCGCGCCGGCACATAGGCGCCGATCTGAGCGAGCACCGCGATCAGCGCGTTCTGCCGCAGAAAGGTCGACTTGCCCGCCATGTTCGGCCCGGTCACCAGCCAGATCCGATCCTCCGGCCCCAGCACGCAGCCATTGGCGATGAAGGCGCTGGGTCCTTCCGGCAGGGTCGCCTCGACCACCGGATGGCGTCCGGCCTCGATCTCGAAGACCAGATCATCGGTCACCTGCGGGCGGCACCAGTCCCGGTCGACCGCCAGATCCGCCAGCGCCGCCGCCACGTCGAGCCGGGCCAGGGCCGCCCCGGCCACCGCAATCTCATCGGCCCGCGCCAGGATGCGGCCGACCAGATCGGCGAAGATCGTCTGCTCCACCGCCAGCGCCTTGTCGGCCGCCTGCGACAGGTCCCGCTCCAGCTCGCCCAACGCCACCGTGGTGAACCGGGCGGCATTGGCCGTGGTCTGGCGATGGATGAACCCGCCCCGGCCGATCATCTTGTCGGCATGGGTGGTGGTCACCTCGATGAAGTAACCGAGCACGTTGTTGTGCTTGACCTTGAGAGAGGTGATCCCGGTCTCCTGGGCGTACTGCGCCTGCAGATTGGCGATCAGCCGCCGGCTCTCGTCCCGCAGCTCCCGCAACCGGTCCAGTTCCGGCGCATATCCCTTGGCCACGAAGCCGCCGTCCCGCGCCAGAATCGGCGGGTCCTCCGAGACCGCCGCGCGCAGCACGGCCACCAGTTCGGCATGCTCGCCGAGATCGTCCAGGGCCCGCGCGATGCCGACGGGCGGGGTGTCGAGCGGTCCGGACCGGCCGACCGCCTGCCGCATCGGTCCGGTCTCCATGAGCGCGTCCCGGATCGCGGTCAGATCCCGCGGCCCGCCCCGGTCGAGCGACAGCCGCGAGAGCGCCCGGTCCACGTCGGGAATCGTTTTCAGGATGGACCGCGCTTCGGAGCGGGCCCGGTCCGCCGCCACGAAATAGCCGACCGCATCCAGCCGCTCGTCGATTCCGCCGGTATCGGTCAGCGGGGCCGACAGCCGGGCCGACAGCATCCGGGCGCCGGCGCCCGTCACCGTGCGGTCGATCGTGGCCAACAGGGAGCCGCGCCGCTCTCCCGTCAGGGTTCGGGTCAGCTCCAGATTGCGCCGGGTCGCGGAATCGATTTCCATCACCCCGCCCGGCCGCCAGCGTCGCGGGATGGACAGCCGCGGCAGTTTGCCCTTCTGGGTCAGCTCCAGATAGTCGACCAGGGCACCCGCCGCCGACAGCTCGGCCCGCTCGAACTGGCCGAACGCGTCCAGCGCCGTCACCCCATAGGCCGCTTCCAGCCGCCGCCGTCCATTGTCGCTGTCGAACCGGGCCCCGGGCAGCGGACTGGCGGCCCGCCCGATCTCAGCCAGGGCCGGGGCCAGACGCGCGTCCGCCATCAGTCTCTCGGACAGCAGAAGCTCGCTCGCCGCCAGCCGGGACAGGGCCGCTTCCAGTCCCGGGAGCGCCACGGTCTGGGTCTGCAGCTCACCGGTCGACATGTCGACCCAGGCCAGACCCAGGGTGCCGCCCGCCTCAGCCAGGGCCGCCAGATAGTTATGGCTGCGGGCGTCGAGCAGGGTGTCCTCGGTCAGGGTTCCGGGGGTCACGATCCGGACCACCGCCCGCGCCACCACGGATTTGGAGCCGCGCTTCTTGGCCTCGACCGGGTCCTCGGTCTGCTCGCACACCGCAACCCGGAATCCCTGCCGGATCAGCCTGGCGAGATAGCCGTCGGCCGCATGGTGCGGCACGCCGCACATGGGAATGCGCTCGCCGCCGCTCTGGCCGCGATGGGTCAGGGTGATGTCGAGCGCCGCCGCTGCGGCCTCGGCATCCTCGAAGAACAGCTCGTAGAAATCCCCCATCCGGTAGAACAGCAGACAGTCGGGATGCTCCTGCTTGACCGCCACGTATTGCTGGAACATCGGCGTCGCGCCGATCGCCCGCTGCGCCCACCGGTCGGCTGCCGGGATCTCGTCTGACGGGGCTCTGGAACTGGAATCGACGGCCGGATCGCGCACCGCGCGGCTCCTTCAATATAAGAGACGTGAATGTCTTTTTTGCACGACCGCACGCTAGCATGCGCGCGCCGGCCACCGCCACACCCCCGAAGGGCATCCGGCTTTGGCCGAACCTCGGTGCGGTGGTCCGGAAAGCATCGGCCCCCATCGGGGTTGCGCGACGGGCTTTCCCCGGCCCGCTCCGGAGGCTAGGCTGAATTCATATCCGGGTCGATTCGGCCCGGACCTTGTTCACTTTCAGAAAAAATCCGGTGGCGCATCTTACCGCGCGGGCAGCCAACGACCCACGCGAACGCCATCGGCCCCGGGAGGTCACGCATGTCGAATGAGTCCATGACAAACGCCGAAGAAGCGTTGCAGTTCCACGCAACCGGACGCCCCGGCAAGCTTGAGATCACCCCGACCAAGCCGCTCACCACCCAGCGTGAGCTGTCTCTGGCCTACTCGCCGGGCGTGGCCGTGCCCTGTCTCGAGATCGAGAAGAATCCCGCCTGCGCCTACGACTACACCGCCAAGGGCAACATCGTTGCGATCATCTCGAACGGAACGGCGGTTCTGGGCCTGGGCGATATCGGGGCGCTGGCCTCCAAGCCGGTGATGGAAGGCAAGGCGGTCCTGTTCAAGAAGTTCGCCGATCTGGACGGGATCGATCTGGAGGTCGACACCCGCGACGTGGACGAGTTCGTCAACGCCGTCCGCTATCTCGGCCCCAGCTTCGGCGGCATCAATCTCGAGGACATCAAGGCGCCGGAATGCTTCATCATCGAGCAGCGGCTGAAGGAACTGCTGGATATTCCGGTGTTCCATGACGACCAGCACGGCACCGCGATCATCTCGGCGGCCGGCCTGATCAACGCGCTGCACCTGACCGGCCGGGACATCCGCGACACCAAACTGGTGGTGAACGGCGCGGGGGCCGCCGCCATTGCCGGGGTCGAACTGCTCAAATCCATGGGGATGCCGAGCGATCACATCATGCTCTGCGACACCAAGGGGGTGATCTATCAGGGCCGCCAGGAGGGCATGAACCAGTGGAAATCGGCCCATGCGGTGGTCACCGACCGGCGCACGCTGGCCGAGGCCCTGGACGGTGCCGACGCGTTCTTCGGGTTGAGCGCCAAGGGGGCCGTCACCCGGGACATGGTCAAGTCGATGGCGGCGCAGCCGATCATCTTCGCCATGGCCAATCCGGATCCGGAAATCACGCCGCAGGAAGTGGCCGCCGTCCGGGACGACGCGATCATGGCCACCGGCCGGTCCGATTTTCCGAACCAGGTCAACAACGTGCTCGGCTTTCCCTATATCTTCCGGGGAGCCCTGGATGTGCGGGCCTCCGAGATCAACATGGAGATGAAGATCGCCGCCGCCGAGGCGATCGCGGCGCTGGCCCGACGGGACGTGCCGGACGAGGTGGATGCCGCCTACTCCGGCCGCCGCCTGCACTACGGCCGCGACTACATCATCCCGGCCCCCTTCGACCCCCGTCTGATCACGGAGGTCTCGTCGGCCGTCGCAAAGGCCGCGATGGAGACCGGTGTCGCCTCCAAGCCGATCGAGGACATGGACGCCTACCGGGCCGAGTTGAACGCCCGGCTGGATCCGACGGCCGCCAGCCTCCAGACCCTGTTCGACACGATCCGGCAGAATCCGAAACGGGTCGTGTTCGCCGAGGGTGAGGAAGAGAAGACCATCCGCGCCGCCGTCAGTTTCAAGCAGGGCGGCTTCGGCCATCCGGTGCTGATCGGCCGCGCGGCCCGAATCAAAGAGACCATCGAGAGCGTCGGGATCACCGGGGCGGAAAATCTGGAAATCCACAACGCGAAACTGTCCGACAATAATCAAAAGTACATGGACTTCCTCTATAAGAGGCTGCAGCGCAGCGGCTATCTGCAGAGGGACTGCCAACGGATGGTCAATCAGGATCGGAACGTGTTCGCGGCCTGCATGGTCGCGACCGGCGACGCCGACGCCATGGTGACCGGCCTGACCCGAAGCTTCGGGGTCTCGCTGGAGGAAATCACCCGGGTGATCGATGCCAAGCCGAAGGAACGGATCATGGCCCTGACCCAGGTCATCACCCGGGGCCGGACCCTGTTCATCGCCGACACCTACGTGCACGAGCTGCCGAACGCGGAGGAGCTGGCCGATATCGCGGTCGGGGCGGCGGCGGCGGCCAAAAGCATGGGGCACGAGCCCCGGGTCGCGCTGCTGTCGTTCTCGAATTTCGGCACCCCGATGATGGAGAGCTCCGCACGGGTCCGGGACGCGGTGGCCCTGCTGGACAAACGGAATGTCGGTTTCGAATACGATGGCGACATGGCGGTCGACGTGGCGCTGGACCCCGAAGTGCGGAAGCTCTACCCGTTCTGCAAACTCTCGGGCTCGGCCAATGTGCTGGTGATGCCGGGTCTGCATTCGGCGAACATCTCCTATAAACTTCTGCAGCAGTTCGGCGGCGGCTCGGTGATCGGCCCGATGCTGATCGGCCTGCAGAAACCGGCCCAGATCGTCCGCATGGGCGCCACCGTGTCGGATCTGGTCAACGCGGCGGCGATCGCCGCACATGACGCGATCCGGGTTTAGGGATCCGGAGACAGAAGGATCTCTGGCAGGCCGGACCGCAGGGGGGAGATCGGGTCCCGGAGCGACGAGGTGGCACCGCAACCGGGTCCGGAGGCCCGCGCAGAATGACCGACGAGCGTCCGATCCCAGACATCTCCCTGCCGCCGGTCTCCGGCACGCATGAACGGGCGGAGCGTCCGGCAACCCCGGCTTCGGCCCCGTCGGAGACCCCCCAGCCCGGGCCGGCAGACGGGGCCACCCGCGCCACGCTGATCCTGACGCTGCCGGCGGCTCTGGTTCTGGTCGGGCTGACCGTGGCGGGGCATCTGCCGATCGGGTTGCTGGCCGGCGGGGTCGGTTTCGTGCTGGTCGCAACCTATCTTCTGGTGCGGCGGCATCTGTCCGGCCTGGCCCGGCTGCGGCATCACCTGGACGAGCGGGCCAACAGCGCCGACATCGAGCCGGTCATCGAACGCCGCATGGCCGCGCTCAGGCCGATCGGAGAGGTCGGGACCGCCGCATCCCTCGCATCCGCCCTGGACAAGGCGGATCGACGAATGGCCGAACATCTGGCGGTGCTCGAAGGTCTGTCCGAGACCCGCGCCGCGGTGATCGACTCGATCCCCGATCCCCTGCTGCAGATCAATGCCCGAATGCAGGTGTCGGCCGCGAACCGTGCGGCCCGCAAACAGTTCGGCCAGCAGATCATCGACCGGGACCTGTCCACCGTGATCCGGCATCCGGACGTGCTGGCCGCGGTCAAGGACGCCCTGGCGGAGGGCGGCAGCGACGAGATCGAGATCGAGATCGCCGCCCCCATCGAGCGGGTCTTCAATGTCCGCATGCAGGCGGTGCCGGACCGGCCGGGCCACCCGCCGGCGGTTCTGATGCTGTTCGTGGACCTGTCCGCCGTCCGCCGGGCGGAGCAGATGCGGGTCGATTTCGTCGCCAATGTCAGCCACGAGCTGCGCACCCCGCTCGCCACCCTGGTCGGGTTCATCGAAACCCTGCAGGGCCCGGCCCGCGAAGATCTGGAGGCCCACGACAAGTTCCTCGCCATCATGCGCGGTCAGGCGGACCGGATGACCCGGCTGGTGAACGACCTGCTGTCCCTGTCCCGCATCGAGATCAACGAGCACACCCCGCCGACCGATCACACCGCCTGGGGCCCGATCCTGCACGGCGTCAAGGCGACCTTGGATCTGGAGGCGAAGCGCAAGGACATGCGGGTCCGGGTCGAGATCGAGCAGGACCTGCCGCCGGTCTTCGGGGATGAGGACGAGCTGGCCCAGGTGGTTCAGAACCTGATGGACAATGCGATCAAGTACGGCCGGGCCGGCACCGAGGTGACGGTGGCCGCCCGGCGCGCCGACCGGGTCCCGGCCTCCTATCCGGCGCGCCAGGATCGGGCGGTCGTGCTGTCGGTCCGCGATCGCGGCGAGGGCATCCCGGACGCCCATATCCCGCGTCTGACCGAACGGTTCTACCGGGTGGACACCGCCCGGTCGCGCGAACTGGGCGGAACCGGGCTCGGACTCGCCATCGTCAAGCACATCGTCAGCCGCCATCGGGGCGCCCTGACCGTCGAATCCCAGGTCGGCGAAGGCAGCACGATTTCGGTCTATCTGCCGCAGGCGACCACCCCCTTGGAGACCGTGAAGCCGCAGACGGCAAGAGCCACGCGGCAGGCGCCGGTCGAGATCCCGCGGGTCGACGCGCGCGGCCCGCGGTAGACCCTCGGCCGCCGTCACAAAACTTTCACGCCACTGTATTATTTCCGTTGCACCCTGCGCGTAGAGATGCGCTCGGCGGATGTCCCCAAACGGGACCGCTCTCGCGGATAAGGCATGCCGCGTGATCAAACAGTTTCCACTGAGCCCCCGGAGGACTCCATGACTTTTAATTTTGGCAAGGCCGCGGCCGTTGCCGCGCTCGGCATGCTCGCCGTCGCCGGCACCGCCGAAGCACGTGACCAGATCCGCATCGTTGGTTCATCCACCGTGTTCCCGTTCGCGACAGTTGTCGCCGAGAACTTCGGCAAGTCGACCGGCTTCAAGACCCCGGTCATCGAGTCCACCGGTTCCGGTGGCGGCCTCAAGCTGTTCTGCCAGGGCGTCGGCACCGAGCATCCGGACATCACCAACGCCTCGCGCCGGATCAAGAGCTCCGAGGTCGAGCTGTGCGCCAGCAACGGCGTCGCCGACGTCACCGAGGTCAAGATCGGCTTCGACGGCATCGTGCTGGGCAACTCGGTCAACGCCGAGACCTACAATCTGACCCGCGCGCAGGTCTTTCTGGCCCTCGCCAAGGAAGTTCCGAGCGACGGCAAGCTGGTTCCGAACCCCTACACCCGCTGGGTGCAGATCGATCCGTCCCTGCCGAACGTCGAAATCGAAGTCCTCGGCCCGCCGCCGACCTCCGGCACCCGCGACGCGTTCGTCGAGCTGGTGATGCGCGAAGGCGCCGAGACCTTCCCGATGCTGGAGGCGCTCGAGAAGAAGGCCTTCCGTGCGGTCTCCGACAGCATGCGTGAGGACGGCAAGTTCATCGAGGCCGGCGAGAACGACAACCTGATCGTTCAGAAGCTGGAGGCCAACCCGGCCGCGCTCGGCATCTTCGGGTTCTCCTTCCTGGACCAGAACTCCGACAAGATCCACGGCTCGGTCATCAACGGCGTGGCTCCGACCTTCGACAACATCGCCGACGGTTCCTACCCGGTTGCTCGGTCGCTGTTCTTCTATGTCAAGAACGCCCATGTCGGGCAGATCCCGGGCATGAAGGAATACCTGGCCGAGTTCACCAGCGAGAAGGCTTTCGGTGACACCGGTTACCTGACCGACAAGGGTCTGATCCCGCTGCCGAAGAAGGACCGCGACGCGGTTGCCGACGCGGCCGCCAATCTGACCAAACTGTCCCTCAACTAAGGGACCGGCTTCGAGAGCGGCGGCCCAAGCGGTCGCCGCTCTCATTTTTGCAGGACGTGCCGTCCGCATACGCCCGTTATTCCGGAACGTCGTCGCTCTTCTGAACATGCCGGCCGCCGAGGCCCATCGGTCGACCGGCCGGCATCTTCAGGATATGTCGCGTAACCACTTGCCGCCGACCTTGCGCCCTGGGGGGGAGCACCATGCAGACCTTGATCCTGATTTTCGTGGTCCTGGGACTGGCCACGATCGGCTACATGAGCGGCCGCGGCCGCGCCATCCTGACCAGCGGCGGCGCCCCCAAGACCCTGCACTCGCTTCCCAGCTACTACGGCACCTACAGCGCTTTCTGGATCGCGATTCCGGCCCTGCTCGTCCTGACGATCTGGCTGTTCATCGAGCCGAAGCTGATCCAGGCCTGGGTGATGGGCGGCCTGCCGGACTCGCTGACCGGCGATCTGGCGGCCGACCGGCTGGGCCTGCTGCTGAACGACATCCGAAACCTCGCCTCGGGCAACATCGTCAGCCGCGATGTCGACCCCGCGCTTCAGGCCGCCGCAGACCGGCTGCTTACGCTTCAGGCCGCCGGGTTCTGGCTGATGGTCGTTCTGGTGGTGCTGGTCGGCATCGGCGGCTTCCTGTTCGCCCGCTCCCGGATCTCCCCGGATCTGCGGGCCCGGAACAGTGTCGAGCGCACGGTCAACATCATCCTGATCATCAGCTCGACGATCGCCATCCTGACCACCGTCGGCATCGTGTTCTCGCTGATCTTCGAGAGCTTCCGCTTCTTCCTGCAGGTCCCGTTCTACGAGTTCCTGTTCGGGCTCAACTGGTCGCCGCAGACCGCCCTGCGCGCCGACCAGGTCGGCTCCTCCGGCGCGTTCGGTGCGGTCCCCCTGTTCGTGGGCACCCTGCTGATCACCCTGATCGCGATGGCGGTGGCGGCGCCGATCGGCCTGATGAGCGCGGTCTACATGGCGGAATACGCCGATCCCCGGTTCCGGGCGATCGCCAAGCCGCTGCTCGAGGTTCTGGCCGGCATCCCCACC
>JANSYC010000077.1 GCA_024742605.1 Alphaproteobacteria bacterium
GATCGTCCGCTCAAGCGTTTTCCGGAGTTTCGTCTTCACCGCCTATTCGAAACGCATCACCGATCTCTTCATGGTTATCGAGGAGATCGCCTTCCAGCGGATGGATATCCGCCTGGCTCAGAAGCTCCTAGAGCTTGAGAGCGACACAGGCGACATTCAACTGACGCATCAGCAACTGGCGACGGAGCTTGGCACCGCACGGGAAGTGGTCTCGCGCCAACTTCAGGAGTTCCAACGGCGCGGGTGGATTGCCGCGACGCGGGGCCGGATCACTGTGCGCGACCACGGTGCGCTCGCGGCCTTCGCCGCCGCCTAGTCTCCGGCCCCAACGACGTCACGGCTGGGGTGCGGACGGTCTTCCCGCATCGCCACAGCCTTGGTGACAATGTCACCGACCTCACCGCGGTATAGCGCCAAGGTACGGGTGTTCAACCAAGCACCCGGAGAAGCCGCCATGACTGCAAACGTCGGTAATCTTGACCGCATCGCACGTATTTTATTGGGCGCGGCGCTCATCGCCCTGCCTTTCCTCACCGAATTCACCCTCTGGGACATGCCTGCGGCCCGCGTCGGCGTCCCGATCGTCGGCGCCGTTCTCGTCCTGACCGCCGGCCTCAGGTTCTGTCCGATGTATCGGCTGCTCGGCATAAACACCTGCCGGATCTGAAACCTCTCTCAAACAGGAGTCCGCCATGCGATTTCTTCGCAACACGATCGCCGCCGCCGCCCTGCATGCCGGTATCGCCATGATGGGCGCTCCCGCCGCCCTGGCCAGTGACGACATGTCACTAGTGACCGTCGTCACGTCTCCGAATCCGCAGATTCAATTGATGGCGATGGTGCTGACAATGCAGGCGGTTCAAAAGGGAGCCAAGGGCCACATCCTGCTATGCGGCCCCGGCGGCGACATCGCCATCAAGGAGGCCCCCGCGTCAGCGACAGCTCCTCAGGCCCCCAAGGGCATGAGCCCGCAGGCACTGATGAGGAAAATCATGCAAGCCCATGGCACGTCGGTGCAGGTCTGCGCTCTCTACCTGCCGAACAGGGGAGTCGGGGTCGACGCCCTGATTGACGGAGTGACCGTCGCCAAACCACCGGCGATGGCCGCCCGGTTGATGGACGAGGACACACGGGTCCTGAGTTTCTAAGGAGGTACGATTGATGACCACGTTGCGAAGAACGGTTCTGGCCGGTGCCATGGCCTGCGTCCTGACCCTGGGCTCCCTTCCCGCCCATGCGGCCGGGGTCCCGAGCGATCCGGACAGGCGGACACCTTGGGGCCTGTATCTCACGGCCAAAGAAGCCCATGACATGAAGATGGCCGCGGGCAACAAGGTCCTGTTTGTGGACGTCCGCGATCCGATAGAGATCATGTTCACCGGATTCACGGACGTCGTCGACATCAACATCCCCTTCCTGCTGTCCAATCCGGGTGACTGGAACGAAAAGAAATCGGTATTCCTGATGGAGCGCAACCCGGGCTTCGCGGACGCCATCGAGTCGGCCCTCACCGCACAAGGTCTCGACAAGTCGGCACCGGTCATTCTGATGTGCCGGTCCGGCGGGACCCGTGGGGCGCCTTCCGCGAAGGCGCTGAAGGATCGTCAATTCGAGCGCGTTTACATCGTCGTCGACGGCTTTGAGGGCGGCGCCCTGAAAAACCACCCCAACGGGCCCTGGCGGCTGAAGGACGGCTGGAAGAACAGCGGCCTGCCGTGGGGATACGCGCTCAACCGGAAAAAGATTTTCGTCAGGGGCGAGTAGTCGCTCCCTCGTCTTCCCGACTCACACCGCCAAGAAAGGATCCATTCCATGACCGAGATTCAATTTCCCCGGCTGAACGAACCCGCACCGGATTTCGACGCCCCGACCACCGACGGACGGCGCCAGCTCTCCGACTATAGCGGCCGTTGGCTCATCCTGTTCTCGCACCCGGCCGACTTTACCCCGGTCTGCACGACCGAGTTCATGGCCTTCGCCCGGCGGGCCGACGACTTCGCCAAACTCAACTGCGATCTTCTGGGGCTCTCGATCGACAGCCACTACGCCCACATCGCTTGGATGCGCAACATCAAAGACAATTTCGGCGTCGAAATCCCCTTCCCGATCATCGCCGACCTGTCAATGGCGGTCGCCAGAGCCTACGGCATGATCCAGCCAGGAGCCTCGGATACCTCGGCGGTCCGCGCCACCTTTGTGATCGACCCCGACGGCATCCTGCGGGCAATGGTCTACTATCCGATGACGAACGGACGCTCAATCGACGAGTTCTATCGGCTGATCCAGGCGCTGCAGACGTCCGACGCCAACAAGGTCGCGACTCCGGAGGCATGGCAGCCGGGCGAGGCGGTGATTGTCCCGCCGCCCGCCACCGCCGCCGCGGCCGAAGCCCGCGCGTCTGAAGGCTACAAGACGACCGACTGGTACTTCTCGACGCGAATGCTCGGCTGAACGTCAGCTTAGCGACCCGTTGGTGACTTTGTCACCGACGGGTTTGGCGGACTGGCGGATTATATGTGCTCCGTAGGTCCGTAGACGGGGAGCCATCCGCATGGAAACCGCTAGCCCCCCCTCCGAGCCACTCGCAGGCGGCCATCTGATCGGGCGGGCAACGGCGCCTCTCATGGCGCTGCACGGCCGGGCCGCGGCCGCGCCGATCTTCGGCGTCTGCTGGTGGGGTATTGCCGGCTTCTGCCCAGGCAGCGCACTGCCAGTCCTGGGAACCAGGCGCATCCGGGTGGCGGCGTTTGTGGTCGCCGTTGTCGCCGGCACCCTTGCCACCCGCTTGCGCCCAAGGCCGAACGGCACCGGCCCGTCCGGCACACAGCCGGAGCCCCGGGATCAAGCCACCAGATAACAACCAAATGGAGGAACACCCGATGACAGACTATCCCATCGACATGTCCACCAGACCGGAGATCAAGGCCTTCTTCGACGAGGGCACCAACACGATCAGCTATGTCGTGAAGGACCCGGCTTCCAGCGCCTGTGCCGTCATCGACTCGGTGATGGACATCGACTACGCGGCCGGCCGGATCACCTACGACCATGCCGACGCGATCATCGCTTATGTGAGGGACAAGCGTCTAACGGTCGAGTGGCTGATCGAGACGCATGTCCATGCCGACCATCTGTCCGCGGCGCCTTATATCCAACGGGTTCTCGGCGGCAAGCTCGGCATCGGCCGCAACATCACTGTGGTCCAGGAGACCTTCGGCAAGGTGTTCAACGAGGGCACCGAATTCCAGCGGGACGGGAGCCAGTTCGACCGGCTGTTCGACGACGGTGACACGTACCAGATCGGCGGCATGACGGGCTGCGCGATGCACACCCCCGGCCACACGCCGGCCTGCATGACCCATGTGATCGGCGACGCCGCCTTTGTCGGAGACACGCTGTTCATGCCCGACAGCGGCAGCGCACGGGCCGATTTCCCGGGGGGCGATGCCGGCACTCTTTACAACTCGATCCACAAGGTACTGGCCCTGCCGGACGATATGCGGCTGTTCATGTGTCACGACTACGGCCCCAACGGCCGGGACATCCGGTGGGAGACCACGGTCCGGGACGAGAAGGCCCACAACATCCATGTCGGCGGCGGCAAGACCCGTGAAGAGTTCGTCGCCATGCGCGAAGCGCGTGACGCTACCCTGGACATGCCGCGCCTCATTCTGCCTTCGCTCCAGGTGAACATGCGGGCCGGCCAACTGCCCCCACCCGACAAGGACGGCCGGACCTTCCTCAAACTGCCGGTCAACGCGCTCTGAAGATCGGCACGTACCGGCGAAGCGAGTCCAGGGAGGATCTCGATATGGAAAAGAACAGAAAGCTCACCGACGGCCTCACGGTCCGCCCGCAGATCTCCCCTGCCGACATGGCCGAGGCCGCGGCGGCAGGATTCCGGGCGGTCATTTGCAATCGGCCCGACGGGGAAGGCGCTGATCAGCCGACCTTCGAAGAGATACAGAACGCGGCGTCGGCAGCCGGTATAGAAGCTCGGTACCTGCCCGTCACCTCGGGGACGGTCCGGGACCAGGATGCGGCCGAATTCGGCAAGGTCCTCGCCGAACTGCCGAAGCCGGTGCTGGCCTACTGCCGCACAGGGACCCGCTCCGCCACGCTCTGGGCCCTTTCGGAAGCCGGCTCTAGGCCGCTGCCGGACATCTTGGCCCGCACCCAGGCGGCCGGCTACGACATGGCAGGGGTCGTGCGGCGCATCGCCAACGGCGGCCGCACGCCGACGGAAACCGGAGACGCCTCCCACGACGTCGTCATCGTCGGCGGCGGGGCCGCCGGAATTTCCGTCGCCGCGAGCCTGATCGCCCGCGTGCGGAACCTGGACGTGGCGATCATCGATCCGGCAGATGTGCACTACTATCAGCCCGGCTGGACCATGGTCGGCGGCGGCATCTTCAATGCGGACGAGACCGCCAAGACCATGGCATCGCTGATCCCGCAGGGTGTTCGCTGGATCAAATCCGGGGTTGCGGCGTTCGAACCCAAGGCCGACGCCGTCATTCTCGATGGCTGCCGGGTCGTCAAGTACAAGCGCCTGATCGTCTGCCCCGGCCTGAAGCTTGACTGGCACGGCGTCGAAGGCCTCGTCGACACGCTGGGACGCAACTGCGTGACCTCCAACTACCGTTACGATCTCGCGCCATATACCTGGGAGCTGGTGCAGGGACTGAGGAGCGGGAAAGCGGTGTTCACCCAGCCGCCGATGCCGATCAAGTGTGCCGGCGCACCGCAGAAGGCGATGTACCTGTCAGCTGACCATTGGCGCCGCACCGGCTGCCTGAAGGACATCGATGTCGGCTTCTACAACGCCGGCGGCGTCCTGTTCGGGGTGAAGGAGTACGTCCCCGCCCTAATGGAGTATGTCGAGCGCTACGATGCAAAACTGAATTTCTTCCACCGACTGACGGCAATCGACGGCCCGGCGAAGAAAGCCTGGTTCGAGGTCGCCAAACCGGACGCGGAGCCGGAGACGGTGGAAGTCGGCTTTGACATGATCCACGTCTGTCCGCCGCAGACGGCGCCCGACTTCGTGAGGGTCTCCCCATTCGCCGACTCCGCGGGCTGGGTTGATGTCGACCAGGAGACCCTGCGGCACAAGGAGTACTCCAACGTCTGGAGCCTCGGCGACGTCGTGAACGCGCCGAACGCGAAGACCGCCGCCGCCGCCCGCAAGCAGGCGCCGATCGTCGCCGAAAACGTGGTGGCCGACATGGCCGGGAGGGCGCAGGAGGCGCGCTACGACGGTTACGGCTCCTGTCCGCTGACTGTGGAGCGCGGCAAGATCGTTCTGGCCGAATTCGGCTACGGCGGAAAGCTGCTCCCGAGCTTCCCCGGTTGGTTGATTGACGGCACCCGGCCGAGCCGGTTGGCATGGCTGCTGAAGGAGCGTTTTCTGCCGCCGATCTATTGGCGGGCCATGCTGCGCGGCCGCGAATGGCTGGCCAAGCCCGAGAAGGTGAGCGCCGGATCCACCGGCGCATGACAACACGATAGCGAAAGCCGAGACGGCATGTCCGACCCTCAAACTCAGGCGCCGGCGGGAGCCGAGTCCCCCGCCGCGCGAGCGCTCTCCAAACACCTGCCGATCCTCGACTGGGGGTCGCGCTACGACCGGGACACGCTGGTCAGCGACCTTATGGCGGCGGTGATCGTCACCATCATGCTGATCCCGCAGTCGCTGGCCTATGCGCTGCTCGCAGGTCTCCCCGCCGAGATGGGGCTCTATGCCTCAATCCTGCCGCTGATCGCTTATGCGGTATTCGGGACCAGCCGCCCCCTGGCGGTCGGTCCGGTAGCGGTCGTGTCCCTGATGACTGCGGCGGCAATTGGAAATCTCGGGCTCTCCGACCCGAAGGAGTACGCCGTGGCAGCCATCGTTCTGGCTCTGATGTCGGGTCTGATTCTGCTGGCCATGGGAGTCCTGCGGCTCGGATTTCTGGCGAACTTCCTCAGCCATCCGGTGATCGCCGGCTTCATCACCGCCTCGGGCCTCATCATCGCGACCAGCCAACTCAAGCATATCCTCGGAATAGACGCATCGGGCCACAATCTTTTCGAACTGACGACGTCCCTTGTCACGCACCTGCCGGAGACCAATCCCGTCACCCTGACAATTGGCGCCGCCGCGATGGCGTTTCTGTTCTGGGTCCGCAAGGGTCTGAAGCCCGTGCTGGTCCGTTTGGGACTCGGCGGCCGGATGGCCGATCTGCTGGCCAAGGCCGGTCCGGTCGCGGCCGTCGCCGCCACGATCCTGGTGACAAAGACTTTCGCTCTCGATACGGTCGGCGTTGCCATCGTCGGGACCGTACCGCAGGGTTTGCCGCCGCTCACGATCCCGGATTTCGACCTTGACCTGTGGACCAGCCTGCTCGGCTCGGCCGTGCTGATTTCGGTCATCGGCTTCGTCGAGTCCATCTCCGTCGCGCAGACCCTTGCCGCCAAAAAACGCCAGCGGATTGCCCCGGATCAGGAACTGATCGGCCTGGGCGCCGCCAACGTGGCCGCCTCGGTCACCGGCGGCTATCCCGTCACAGGAGGCTTCGCCCGCTCAGTCGTCAATTTCGACGCAGGGGCGGAAACGCCGGCGGCGGGTGCCTTCACGGCGCTCGGCATCTGTCTCGCCGCCTTCGCCCTAACCCCACTGCTGCAGGACCTGCCAAAGGCGACGCTCGCCGCCACGATCATGGTCGCCGTTCTGTCCCTGATTGACCTCACGGTCCTCAGACGCACCTGGGGATATTCCAAGACCGACTTCGCCGCAGCCGCCGCGACCATCGCGGTCACCCTGGGCCTCGGTGTCGAAGCCGGGGTCTCCGCAGGGGTTGCGCTGTCGATTCTCCTGTTCCTCTTCAAGACCTCACGCCCCCACATCGCCGAAGTCGGTCTGGTCCCGAACACCCATCACTTCCGAAACATCAGGCGCCATGCCGTTCAGACGGTGCCGACCGTCTTCACCCTACGGGTAGACGAGAGTCTCTACTTCGCCAACGCCCGGTTTCTTGAGGATTACATCTACGATCGGGCCGCCCACGACCCGCGACTGAAGCATATCATTCTGATGTGCTCGGCGGTCAACGAGATCGACAGCAGCGCATTGGAATCCCTGGAGGCCATCAACCACCGCCTCGATCTCCTGGGGATACTGTTCCACCTCTCCGAGGTGAAGGGGCCCGTCATGGACCGGTTGCTGCGGACGCACTTCGTCGAGAGTCTGACCGGAAAGATCTACCTCTCGCAATACGATGCGGCCGTCGATCTGGGTCCGGCAATCCTAGAACAGCCCGCCGCGCGGAAAAAGTCCGCCTAGCGGCCATCCCTTTGGAGCGGGCCGGAGCTATTCAGGGGTCGAGGGCGTTTCGGGGCGCAGGCCAGACACGGCAAATACCAACACAAGCTATGTCCTGACCGTCTAGCTCGTCTTTGCATTGAATACATTTTCAACAGGGCCTAAGCGGCCGCCGATCGCAGTACTTTCATCCTCGTCCAAATAATAACCATGACAATGATTGCTGCCCCAACGATGTTGGCAACCAGCATCAGTGGCCAGAAAGCAAGGGCTGCGCCGGCGATCAGTGCAGCGATTTCCAGGACGCCAATTGGGCCTTCGCTGTACATTTGGATCAAAGCATTGGTGGCGTAAATTCCAAAAAGTGAGAAGAACCCGATCTGCAAGACGTCGACGGTATCCCCGGATATAAGCGGTGTATATGCGAAGAGCAGCGGCACGATGTACAGGCCTTTGGCAATCTTCCAGCTTTCAAATCCGGTCGCCATCGGTCGGGAGCCAGCGATACCGGCAGCGGTAAACGCCGCCAGGCAAACCGGTGGCGTCACGTTCGAGTCTTGGCTCAGCCAGTAGATAATGAGGTGTGCAATAAGCAGGAACGTCAATGTCTGCTCTGGGTCGACCAAACTTGGCCGGATGGTGACAGCAACTTCAAATGGGATGGATCCGACCAGAGCCCACGCTTCGTCTCGCGTCATACCTTCCGCGATCTTCGCGACGTTTGGATGCTCGACAAGAAAGAATAGGGCCGCTTTCGCGGGGTCGGTGATGCCTTCCATCAGCTGCTGGACGACAATCTCATCGGCCATGATACCGGCAAGTGCTGGGGCCGTGAGAATGGCGATGATGATGTAGGCGGCCGTGACCGGCAGCCCCATGCCAAGGACAAGGGAGGCAATCGCGATCAACGCCAATGCTATCAAAAGTGACCCCTGGGACCACTGCACGATCATGAGCGAAAAGCCATTGCCGACCCCGCTGGTCACGATGGCGTTGTTCATGAGGCCGATCGAGACCAGCAGAATGGCGGTCAAAATCGCGCCGTTTACTCCAGTGACCAACGCCTCAACGATTTTCTTTGGTCCCATAACGACAGGTACAAACTGATCTCCGGGAACCAGTCGGGCAATCACAGTCGTAAACCAGGAAGTGCCGAGCAGAGCCGCTATCGCCCAGCATGCGGCATAAGCCGGCGTAACGCCTGTGAGCAGCAGCCAGACCATCGTGGACAGTGGCACCAAGAACACGAGGCCACCGGAGATCAACTTGCCTCGATCGATCGTCATATCGATCTCGGAGCCAGCGTCCCGCTTGACCGCTTCGATTCGAACAATAAAGGCAATGGAGAGAAAATAGATGATCGCTGGAACTACAGAGACCGCGACGATTGTACCGTAGGGGATACCGGTATAGCTCGCCATCACGAACGCGCCGGCGCCCATAATCGGCGGCATGATCTGTCCACCCGTCGACGCGGCCGCCTCGACACCGCCGGCAAACTTCGCCCGGAAACCGTTGGCCTTCATGAGAGGAATTGTAATCACGCCGGTCGAAGCGGTGTTGGCGACAGCGGATCCGGAAATGGTGCCCGTCAACGCCGAAGAGATCACCGCCACAAAAGCCGCCCCGCCCTTGATGCGCCCTGCTATGATCTTGGAGATCTCGATCACAAAATGGCTGGCCCCCGAGACCACAAGAAAACCACCAAAGATCAAGAAAAGCGTGATGTTGGTTGACGAGATTCCCGCCAATATTCCGAACATACCCTCGTCATTGTATAGCGAGCGAAACAGAACATCATCCAGCGGCAAGCTGGCGGCGCGGAACACGCCGGGCATGTAGCTCCCGAGAAAGAGAATGTAGGATAGCGACAGGATCACGAGGATCGGAATGACCCAGCCTGAGACCCGGCGAGACAGATCGACACACGCGAAGATCAGTATGCAGCCAGCGGTCCAGTCGACCCAGCTAAGCTGCCAACCCTGTCCTGTAACAGCCAAGGATCGCTCATAGATGGCATTCTCGGAGCCCGCGACCCACATAGCGGACGCGGCAATCAGCGTTGCGTAGCTCAAGTCCACGCACCATGCGATAGGCGAATTGGATCGGCGTCCGAAGGGCGAGAGGGTGATCGCGGCCAGGAATGCAAATCCGCCGAAATGGATTGCGTTCTGCCACAGTCCAGGCTCGTTAAGGTAAACGTTCGTCGCGATGTGCCAGATGCCAAACGCAGCCGCAAATATCGTTAGGAGATGAGAAGCGATCGTCCTGTCTGGAACGGAGAGATCCAACAGATTTGCGCGGTCGAAAGCACCCAACTCCCCTGCGAGTGCCTTTTTTGCGCCAGGCTTTCCCGAGCCAGACTCCTCGCGTTCGTTCACGACTCCCCTCCCCACGTCTTCTTTTTAGCTTTTAATAGAACGGGAACGCGTCGGGTGACGCGCTCCCGTTTCCAGTGAGATAAGGATCTTATTTTGCCTTGAGGTGGTCTGGAATCGTCAGACCCATCTCTTCATAGTAGCGCGCTGCACCCGGGTGCAGAGGTACCGGCAAGCCTGCAAGGGCCTTTTCCACGGCCATCGCTTTCGTGGCCGGGTGGATGGCTTGCAAGAACGGCAAGTTCTCGAACATGGTCTTGGTCAGCATATAAACATGGTTCTCGTCGACCGTGTTGTTGACCGCCAGAAAGTTGGGCTGGCCGACGGTTTCAATGGCCTCCGTCTGTCCCGGATAAGTTCCGGCCTCAAGGGTATAAGGGACCCATAGGTTCCGTCCGTTATCCATCGCGGCAGCCTGTTCCGGGGTTACATTGAGAATAGTGAACTTCCCGCTATTGGCAGCCATCAATTGCGTCACGGCACCGACCGGTGGGCCAGCAGGAAGGCCGGCTGCAACGATTTGACCATTGGCCAATGCGTCACCTGTCGGACCATACCCGCCGTACATGAGTTCGAAGTCCTGATCCATGTCGAGTCCAAGACCCTCCAGCAGAACCCGATTAGACCCAATAGTGCCGGAGCTTTGACGGCCCATGCCTGCTGCTTCACCCTTGAGAGCGACCAGGTCATCCATTGTGCCGGTTTTTACCAGCTCGGTGGGGATGACGAAGTGCTCGACGTTCTGCCAAAGCATGGAGATGGAGCGCAGGTTCTCCTGTGGCTCGGAAACCGGGCCGGTGCCCGTCTTCGCATACGCTCCGAACAGGCCCTGCAAAATCGCGAAGTCAGCCGTGCCAGAACCCAGCGCCTGTACGTTCGCACCCGACCCGGCGGAATTAACCGCGGTGAGCGAGAACTTCTCTTTCGGCAGCAACTTGATCTTTGTAAGCGTCGAGATCGCTGTTCCAACAGGGTGATATGTCCCACCGGTCGATGCAGTGTTCAACACGTAATCCGTTTCCTGCGCCTGTGCAGCGGTCACGGACAGTGTAAGAGCAGCGCTCAATGCGAGCGTTTTTAAGAACTTCATTCATAGCCTCCCAGCCTTGTTCGCATTTTATACATTCGCGGGACAGCACATAGTACGACCGTGCCGATTTTAAAGATGATGGTGTGAACGGTGAGTCGTCGGGGCAATTTTGACACTGGGAATCATTGAGCGCTCGATGCTCTGCTCCCGATTTGAAACCACTCGCCCTACACCGCGATACGGTCATGCGTGAACAGTCTCGCAAGTAGGCGGAAAAAACATTTAGGCTAAGGCAGAATTGTGGCGCTCACCCACTGCGGCGAGACATCTGCGCCGAGCCAAAACCTTCGCTTATGACAATGCCCCAAATCGCCCATAATCGGCGGTCTCGGACACCGGTGCAGCAGAATGGGTCACATCGATAGTTTTTTTTAGAGATGTTTTCACTTTCTGATCAATCACCCTGATCAGGGTCTCATCCCTTATCAGGGCGCAATCTCAAAGATGGCGTTGACGGAAGACCGCCGTGTCGGGTTCGATCTCGACGTGATCCAGGATCAATATCGCCCCGATCAGCATTCCCGAATTATGAACCACCTATGGCGCTCCCAAATCTCCGGAAAGACCCATCTCGATAAAGGAGGTTCCAGGGATGCAAACATCTAACCAGGCCATGGGAATTGGCTATATCAAGCGCGAGCCTGACAGCCCGTTCCTGCCGGTCCGAACGCGCTCCACGATTGCCAATGTACTCATAGGCATCACCGGCACGCCGGCTCTTCCCGCCAAGATCGAACTTGCGATCGACCTCCATCATCGCCACGGAGCCGCCATTACCGGTATATCGATCATCGACATGGCCCGGCTCGATCCGTCAAGCCCAGTGCCTATCGGCGCCATCTCCTATGCAAAGCAGATGCGGGATCGACGCTTCAGCGTTTCAAAGGCGCGCGCACTCGCCGCCTTGGAACGATTCTCCGAGGGCTGCCGTGCGGCAGACGTGCCGGCAGACGTGCGTCTGATCGAAGACGAGCCAGTGGATGTTATTGCCGATCAAGCGCATTTCTCCGACCTTATCGTACTTCCCGTCGACGGGTGGTTCACCTACGGACTGATCTCTCAGGTGGAGACTCGCCTCAGCGAAGTGCTTCTGCGAGGCGCCGGTCCAATTCTCGCCATTGGTGAGAACTATTCGCGTTCTGATGATGTTGTCGTAGGTCTCGATGGCTCGCTGGCAGCATCGAATGCCTTCAAGAACTATATCCGCATGGGCCTCTGGTCGCGCGCCACAGTGCATCTTGTACATACAGTAGAGGATGGTTGGGCCGATCGTGAAGCAGCAGTGTCGAGCATGATGGATGAGGCGCTTGCATATGCTCAGCGCTTCGGGCGCCGGGCCGTTGCACACGTCATGGCCGGATCAACGGAGGATGCCTTTCGAAGCATCATCCAAGAGACGGGCGCGAAAGCCGCGGTCCTAGGCTCCGATCGTCGACGCTTGTTCGCCGACAAACGCCTCACCACGTTGACAAAGAAACTGATCCGAGACAACGGGATGAGTGTGCTTATAGCGGCCTAAGCACCTGAGCATGTTTTGGCCCCCTTCCTCCCTTTGTACGCGCTCCTTCGACCCGCTCCAGCCAGAGCGGGTCGTATCTTTGATGTGTCCCCGAATGTCATGCACACATGGTGGGATCAGATCCGATGCTACGCCGCATCACGATCGGGACTCTGCTGCCTGACGCTCTCGAAATCTACGTCCTCTCCGCTCGTGTCTCCCCCCGCACCTCGATCATTCGGGCCAGTTGGCCCGAGGAGATGGTCCGCGAATTCATGGTTTCGATCACGATGTCCCGCTTCGTCGGCGCGGACGGCAACAACAACATCCCGTAGAGTGGCACTAGGCGAGAGATTCCAGTACTCGATGGCAATCGCCGGCGCTGGTGGGTTGGGATGCCGCCCCGCATCGATATCGGCCAGATAGTTCGTATAGCTGATTACCGCTTCCTCCTCGAAATACGCGACCATGCGGTGCGCCGTCTTCGGCGCGAACAGGTATAGGAAGAAGTAGAAGTTGTAGAATATCGCCTGTGTCAGCATGATGATGCCGCGCTCAAACGTAGAGGGCTGCGCCACTTGAACGAAAGTCATAAGGTGCATCCGTTCGTTGTCGGCCTCCTCCAACAGTTCGCGGATCCAACCCTGATCGTCCCGGATATGGCGCAGGGCCTTCAGGTGCTGAAGAAGGCCCCCGACCATTCCTGGTACTGCGGCGACGGTCTCGAGGACCACAGCCCGGTGCCCGTATCGTCCAGCAAAAACCCTGTCGGCTACGAAGCGCAGGACCTTTACCGTGCCGAGGGCAACGCGGTCGCTCACGTCTTCCGGTGCGCGATGGGTAATCGGATAGAGCTCCTCCGACTTGAGCTTCGGTTTGGTCATTGCTCAGCCATCCTTTATCGAGTTGTTGGTTCTTTAGGTGAAAATGCTGTCGTCGCCAGCCCGCTGAGACAGAGACCTGCTCGAGCGAGGCGTGAGACCACGATTACTCCTCCGTAAGCTCCTTGGTCATGAGCCGCCGAGCGCCCTGACGGTTCCAGACGGTGCGGCCGATCACATGGGCGCCGATCGGCGCGGTCACGAGAAGAAACAGGAAGATCGCACCGGCCCGCACAGACACTCCGATATCCGCCGCAGCAAAACTCGCTGCCAGCAGCATCAGACCTGCACCCAAGGTCCCAGCTTTGGTTGCCGCATGCATGCGTGTGAGCGCGTCCGGTAACTTGATGACCCCAACCGCCGCGACAAGGAAGAACATTGCCCCAAGCACCAGCAGGATCGCGACAGCCCAGTCGCTGATTTGAGTGACGGTGTCCATCATCCCGACCTTCGCGTCGCAGCAGGGTCGGTCTGATGAGAGCGCAGCAGATAGCGAGCGAAACCGATCGTCGCCAGGAACGCCAGGATTGCAACCGCCAGAGCGACGTCCAGAACCGCAAAGACACTGTGGGTCACAGCGACGACGACAACCAATCCGACCAGCAGCGTGGTCAGCAGATCTAAAGCAATGACCCGATCTGCCGGTGTCGGACCGAACACCACACGGTAGAGTGCGATAACCGCCGCCAGAGCCAGAATAGCGCCCGAAACCACGCTTCCTATAACAATGGGATTGAAGCTCTCCGGCATCATCCGCACACCTCTATGATCAGGCTCTCGAAACTGGATTTGATATCGGCGACCAGAGCCTCAGGGTCGTCGGTGTACATGGAATGGACGTACAGAATGCTACGGTCCTCACTTACATCGAGACTCAGCGTTCCGGGTGTCAGCGAGATCAAATTGGCCAGCAGCGTGATCTCGTGCCCGCTTCTGACAGCAAGAGGCACTTCGATGATGCCCGGAGTGGCCTTTGTGCCAGGCGTGATCACGTCCCACGCCACCCGGAAGCCTGAGATCACCAGTTCGTAGAGGAACAGAGCAACCAATCTCACCGCTGCGGGAAGGCGCCGCAGGTCACGTCGGCCCGCCGAACCGAACAATGGGGCGACGATCCAGAGGCTCACCAGACCAAGTCCGAAGCCAATCGAAAGGGTTGCCAGGTCGACCTGACCGATGAGCGCAGCCCAAGCGAACGCCAGGACAATGGCCAGCAGCACGATCCTCATCGCGGCGCTCCCAACGGTTCATTGCTGGTCAGAACCATAAAATCCCCCAGGATCGCGCGGGCGTAGCTCCGTGGATCGAGCAGTTCTGCCGATGCCCGCTGCGCCAAGTCGAACGCAGGGCCGGCGCCTAGACCGACACAGATCGTTAGGACGGCCAGCATGGCGACCGGCGCACACAGGAAGCGGAGGTCACGCCTTGATGGGGTGACAGCTACCGCGCCATCCGGAGGCGCCTTCCAGAAGGCTTCGTTCCAGATCTTGATCATCGAGAATATCGTAAACAATCCGACGACGAGTGCGACGGCGGCCATCGCAAGGTCGGCGGCGTCAAGACTGGCCTGAACGATCAGCAGCTTGGCCCAAAAGCCAGAGAGCGGAGGGATCCCGGCAAGAGACAACGCCGGCACAAGAAACAGCACGGCGAGCCAGGGCGCACGCCGCACCAAACCTCCAGTCAAAGCAAGGTCGTTGGTTCGGCAGTATCTATGGATCACGCCGGCGACCAGGAACAGGTTGGCTTTCACGACGATATGGTGGATCAGGTAGAACACGGCGGCGGTCACGGCAATCGGCGTAAGCAGCGCGAGGCCGACTAGCATGTACCCGATCTGGCTGACGATATGAAACGACAGGATTTTCCGGATCTCGGTCTGGCTGGCCGCCCCTAGCACACCGACCACCATGGTCGCCGCGGCAACAGGCCAGAACAGCGTCTGCACGAAGCCATCCTGATCGGCGAAAACCAAGGTGAAAACCCGGATCAACGCGTAGACACCCACCTTGGTAAGCAGGCCAGCGAAGATCGCCGAGACCGCGAAGGCCGGCGTGTGATACGAAGCGGGCAGCCAAAAGAACAGCGGGAAGACCGCCGCTTTCATTCCGAACGCGACGGCCAGCAGCAGGCCGGCTGCCAACACCGCGCCCTCCGCCTGGCCGGACGAGACGATCACATGCAGATGGGCCAGGTTGAGTGTCCCGGTAGAGCCGAACAGCAAGGCGATTGCCAGGAGGAACATCAGAGTGGCCACGATGTTGAGCGCCAAATAACGCATCGCTCCATCCAGTTCTGCACGCGTGCGTCCCAGGGCCACCATTCCGAAGGAGGCGATCAACATGACCTCGAACCACACATAGAGATTGAACAGGTCGCCGGTCAGGAACGCACCGTTCACGCCCGCGAGCAGCACCAGAAACAGCGCGTGGTAGCCACGCGCCTCGCGCAACCGGTCGATATCGGCCACCGCGTAAACGGCCACCGCCAACCCGGTGATTCCAGTGATCACGGTCAAGACCGCTGAAAGATGGTCTGCCGCCAGAACGATGCCAAAGGGCGCCGCCCAATTGCCGACGGCCATCGTGACCATCCCATGGTTCCAGACTTGAACCAGCAGCGCGACCGCACTCACGGTCATCCCAATGCAGACCGCAACCGCCACACCGCGCGCAAGCACCCGTCGGCGTCCGAGCAAGGCGGCAAGGATCGCCCCAAGGAGAGGGAACAGGATCGGTGCGACGACTAGCCAGGTCATGCTGCTCGCTTTCGCTCGGCCGCGCCGTCCTTCGACCCGTCAACCGGTGAGAATTTGGAATCCGCCGTCGGTTCGGCGGCGCCGAGTTGATCGACGTCTGCTGTGCCGAAGCGTTGAGCCGTCTTGAAAACCAGCGCCAGAGCGAAGGAAAACAGCCCGAAGCCGATGACGATCGCAGTCAGAACCAATGCCTGAGGCAACGCGTTGGCAACCTCGCCATTGGGCGTCGTCGCGTCAACCGCGATCAGAGGCGGAAGGCCCCGCAAGACGTCACCGGAGACGAACACCACCAGATTGACGGCTGTCCCGAGGAGCGCCACACCAAACAGCATGCGGACCATGTGACGATCGGTCATCAAGTAAACCGCAGCGGCAACCAACAATCCGATCACGACAGCAAGATACGGTTCCATTGCGCTAAACCTCCCGCTCGATCGCGAATGCCACGGTGAGAACACTGCCCATCACCGCGAGATACACCCCAATGTCGAAGAGCAGCGGCGTGCCGAGGGGAAGACCAGCCTGCTTCCACCAAAGCCCAGTCAAGAGCGGGAGCCCGAGCAGCCCCGCAACCAGGCCGGCGAAAGCCGCGAGGCCAAGGCCTATCAATGCCAGCAACCGCGCGTCGATTCCCAATGATCGTCGCGCCGCCTGCCATCCGTCGGAGATCGCCACGAGTATAAATGCGGCCGCCGCCGTCAAGCCTCCAACAAACCCACCTCCCGGCTCGTTATGGCCACGCCACAGCAAGTATACCGAGACCAGAAGCAGGAGTGCTGTAAGCATCCGAGTTGCGGTGCGCAGGATTAACGTGCTCATTCCGCACCTCGCGAAAACCGACGCCCGCGCAGCAGGGCAAAGGCTCCAAAAGCGGCAATAACGACGACGGCAACTTCGCCCAGCGTGTCGAGCGCCCGAAAATCGACCAGAATTACATTGACGACATTGCGGCCGAACGCCTCGGGAACCGACATCTGTTCGTAGAAGCTGGTGATCGTTCGGTCGACAGGCGGCGCCAGCCTCAACAGCGCGAGGGTCGCGCCAAGCCCGACAAACGCGGCCAGAAGGCCCCGGGCCACCCGTTCTCGCACCGAGCGCCGAATGCTCTCGAATGGCGGAATCTTGGGAATCACAGCCGCCACGAAGACGACGATCAGCGCCTCGACCATGAACTGCGTGACCGCGACATCGACGGCTCCGTGCATCAGAAAGACCAGCGTCGTTCCAACTCCGACGGCCGCCAGACCACATAGCGCGGTCAAGCGCCGACGACCGGCAATCGCAAGCGCTGCACCCACCGCCAGGAGCGCAAGGCTGGCAATTTCCCAAGGCTCCAGTGGCTCAAGCCGGATCGCCGACCATGTCTCCGCCTCATCCCCCACGGCACCGACGAGCAGGGCTAACCCGACTGCGGCGAAGGACAGGCCGATATAGACCGGCAACCGTCCGCCCTGCACCACCGACGTTAGGCGCTTTGCTCCGTCAAGGGTGGTGTGCAGCACGGCGTCGTAGATCCGATCGCCCGAGACCGGGAGTCGCGCTCCGATCCGGTCGAGCCCCAGCGTGATCCGGTCGAGCCAGAAATACAGGCCGATGCCCAAGACGACTGTCACAATGCTCAGCAGAAGCGGCAGGTTCACCCCGTGCCAAAGCGCCAGCTTGATCTCGGCCGGCATTCCAAGCACCGCCGTTGCCGCCGGTTGCACGATCGTCTCGCCAATCAGTGACGGAGCCAATCCGAAGATCAAGCCGCACAACCCCAGGAAGAGTGGGACCGCCACCATCAGCCGAGGCGGAGGCGTTCCGGCATCCACGTCCGAGGGCTGACCCAGGAAGGATCGGACCGAAACCGCGAGGGCGATCGCCACCATCATAGCGTTGGCAGCCACTGCGGCGACAATCACCAACCCTGGCTCTTCGGCGATCGCCAAGGCTCCCTCGTACTTCAACTCCTTGCCAATGAACCCCAGAAATGGCGGAAACCCAGCCATCGAAAACGCTCCAGCGAACGCGGCGATAGCGGTCATCGGGAGGACGCTGGACAGTCCCGAAACCAGTCGGCGATCGCGGGTCCCGGTCCGCCTGTCTATCACGCCGATGACAAGGAAAAGCGTCGACTTGTACAGAGCGTGGACCACGATGAACGTCGCTGCGGCGGCCACCGCTACCGGTGAACTGGAGCCCAGGAACATGGTCAAGGTGCCCAGCGCCATTACCGTCGTGTGCGCCAGCATCAGCTTCAGATCGGTTTGCCTCAGCGCCTGGATTGATGCCCAAACGGCCGTCGCTGCACCAACCACCGTCAGCACCGGGAACCATAATTCATGATCTGAATAGACCGGGTGGACACGGGCCATCAGGTAGATACCGGCCTTCACCATGGTCGCCGAGTGAAGATAAGCGCTGACTGGCGTGGGTGCCGCCATCGCGTTCGGGAGCCAGAAGTGGAACGGCAATTGGGCGGACTTTGTGAAACATCCACACAAGATGAGAACAAGGGAGAGAGTGAGGTCGCTAGGGTCGGTGTCCGCCAGTGCCGCCGGTAGTTCGGAGAGCCGGAAGGTGCCGGCTTCCGCGCCCAACAGGACCAGCCCCGCCAGCAGAGCCAACCCGCCAGCAGCGGTTACCAGCAGCCCCTGCAGCGCTGACCGTCGCGCCGCTTCCCTTTCATGGTCGAAACCAATCAGCAGGTAGCTGATGACGGTCGTCGCCTCCCAGAAAACAAACAGGGTGATCAGATCGTCGGCAGTCACCAGACCAAGCATCGCCAACAGAAAGGCAAACAAGAGAAGACAGAGCCGCCGTCGCTTGGCCCCATCCGACGCGTAGGCGGCAGCGTAGCCAAGTACCGGTACGCCCACACCGGTAATGAGCAGAACGAACAACAGGCTGAGCCCGTCGACCCGAAACGCGAGATCAATACCCAGTCCCTCGACCCAAGGCCAATCGACTGTCGGAAAGTCGCTGGCTGCTATGCCTGGTATCCAGGTCAGGCCAACAACGAACCCCGCCAGTGATATGGCAACAGTCGCCATCACCCAAACGTCATAACGATCTGGCTTGGTCGTCGTCATGCGAACGAGATCCCAGCCGCGATCCGACTGAGCCCACCACCGCCGACCTCAGCAACAACGTCTTTGGGAGGCACAACCGCCAAGCTTCCCCGAAAACCTCTAGCCAGGCTGACGACGGTGTTCGGCCGAATGAGCGCCGCAATTCCTCGCCGCTTCATCGTCCCTACGACCATGACCGACGCCGCCTTCTCCTCGGCGATGACTGGAATCATCTGTTCTGCCGGACCTTCCCTTAGCTCGGTCTCCACA